>JAQBYI010000043.1 GCA_027622655.1 Gemmatimonadota bacterium
CGATGAACGCACGCAGCGCCTCGGGCCGAATGCCGCGCCGCCGCATGCCGGCAATCGTCGGCATGCGCGGATCGTCCCACCCACTCACGTGGCCTTCGTTCACGAGCCTTAGAAGTTTCCGCTTGCTCACCACCGTGTAGTCGAGCTCGAGACGAGAAAACTCGGTCTGCTCAGGCGGGCGTTCGAATCCGGCCTCGCGCACCAGCCACTTGTAGATGTCGTTGCTGTCCTTGAACTCCAGTGTGCACAGCGAGTGCGTAATACCCTCGATAGCGTCCGAGAGCCCGTGGGCAAAATCGTATAGGGGGTAAATGCACCACGTGTCGCCGCGTCGGTAATGCGATGCCTTACGAATCCGCAGCAGGAGAGGGTCGCGCATGATCATGTTCGGGTGCGCCATATCAATCTTGGCGCGGAGCACGTGCGCACCGTCGGCAAACTCCCCGGCCCGCATGCGGCGCAGCAGGTCGAGATTCTCGTCCACCGACCGGTTGCGGTTTGGGCTCGGTGTGCCTGGCGTCGTTACGGTGCCCCGCCCCACGCGAATCGCCGCTTCGTTCTGAGAATCCACGTACGCCTTTCCCGCCTGCACGAGCCGCTCGGCGATCTCATACAACTGTTCGAAGTAGTCGCTGGCGAAAAACTCGCCTGACCACTCGAAACCCAGCCAGCGCACGTCCTCCTCGAACGCGCGAACGTACCTGACGTCCTCGGTCTCCGGATTGGTGTCGTCGAAGCGGAGATTGCATCCACCGCCGAACTCGCTCGCGACACCGAAGTTCAGACAGATGGACTTCACGTGCCCGATGTGAGCAAATCCGTTCGGTTCCGGCGGGAAGCGTGTCTTGATTGGCCGGCCGAATCGGTCGGCCGCGGCGTCGACGGCAACCATTTCGCGGATGAAATTCTGACGCGCTACGTGTTCGGGCTCGCTCATAGCTGAAATATGACATCCGGCACGTCGACGTATGGGAGACCCCGCGCCGCGGCATCGCAGCAGGGCGGTCGCGCTGGCATCTCGCGCGGTACCAGCCTAGCATCCGGCATGCGACGCCGCGCCCATTTTCGCTTGCCACGCTCGCGGGCGATCGTGTTGGCGGTCGCCGTACTCGCCGCCGTGTCCGCGATCGCCGGCGCGCAACGCGGATTCCGTCAGCGGCGCGCGTTCATAGAACCGAATCCCACGTACGACGGGCGCTTCGCGTTTGTCCGGCTGCGCTACCAGCGCTACAACGGCTGGGATTTCGACTACCCAGCCATGGAGCGGAACCTGATGTTCATGGTCCGCGAGTTGACCACCATGCGGCCGCATGTGCGCGAGAGCAACGTGCTCGACATGGACGACCCCGAACTCATGAAGTGGCCGGTGGCGTACCTCTCGGAGCCCGGTTATTGGGTTCCTACAGGCGGCGAAGCGCTGGGCCTGCGCAATTGGCTGGCTAAGGGCGGATTCCTGTTCGTTGACGATTTCTATGGCAACCAGTGGGCCAACTTTGAGCGGTCCATGCGAATGGTGCTTCCCGACGCCGAGTTCGTGCGACTCGACACCACGCATCCGATTTTCAACTCGTTCTACTCGATTGAATCGCTCGACAAGATGTCGCACCCCGCCAATCCGTCATACAAGGCGATCTACTACGGCATCTACGAACGGAACGACCGGAGGCGGCGGCTCGTCGCGATCGTGAACTACAACAACGACATCGGCGACTACATGGAATGGTCGGGACGCGGTTGGTATCCGATGAACATGTCGAACGATGCCTACAAGTTTGCGACGAACTACCTCGTGTACGCGCTCACGCATTGAGCCGGACTACCAGTACGCTCCGCCGAAACCGGTTCAAACCCCGGCCGCCCGGGGATTGTCGTATCACCGACTCCCTCCCCGACGGTCATGCGACTCAGAACAACTACAGCAGCACTCTTCGCCGCCACGTCCCTCGTGGCCGCAGCCTCAGCCACCGCCGGCGCGCAGGTTGACCGCCGGACCCTCTCTGGTCGCGAAGTCCGCGTCATCAATCTCGTGGGCACCGTGACGGTCGAATCAGGATCATCGAGCGACGTGACCGTTGAGGTTACCCGCCGCGGCGCCGACGCGTCGCGCCTTTCGATAGAGGTCGGCTCGTCGGGCGGCGTGCCGACGCTTCGGGTCGTCTTTCCCGACGACGACATCATCTACCCGGAAATGAGTCGGCGATCCAGTTCCACTTTCACGATTGACTCGGACGGAAACTGGGGCGGCGGTTCGCGATCGCTCCTTGGTGGCCGCCGACGTATCCGCGTTCGCGGCGACGGACGAGGCGCCGAGGCGTGGGCGGATGTGCGAGTGATCGTCCCGGCGGGCCGCAAGGTTGACGTCAAGGTTGGCGTCGGCAGCGTGCGCGCCGGTGGGATGAACGGCGATCTCGGAATTGACGTCGCTTCGGCCAATGTGAGCGTGGACGGCCACACAGGCACGCTCCGCCTCGACACGGGGTCAGGCGGCGCCGAGGTTCGCAACATGAAGGGAGACGTGCTGAGCGTGGACGTTGGTTCCGGATCCGTATCGGTGATCGGTGCGACCGTGAATCGCATGGCGCTCGAAAGCGGCTCGGGCGGTGTTAATGTCGATCAGGTAACTGCCGCGGAAATGACGGTCGAAGTCGGGTCGGGTGGAGTGAGGATTGAGCGCTCGACGTCGGAACGCGTCAGCGTGGAAACCGGCAGCGGCGGCGTGCGTCTGGAACTGTCGAACTCACCTAAGTCGCTCAGCGTCGAGTCGGGGAGCGGGACCGTAACGCTCGTCCTCCCGGCGAACCTCGATGCGGAACTCGACATCTCCACCGGAAGTGGAAGCATCGACTCCGATTTCGCAGTTCAGCTCAATCGATTCGAACGGCGTCGGATTCGTGGCACCGTTGGCAATGGAACCGGCCGTATAACGGTGGAGACGGGCTCCGGGAGCGTGCGGATCCGAAAAGGGTAGGCCGCAAGGGAGGAACCCTCGCGCTCGCGCGAGGTAGCAGAAGCAGTAGCTTCCGTACGCATCGGCACGCGTACCCAAACCGGCTGGCTCCAGTGCGGACATTTGGATTCTCCTTCGTCGTGTTGTTGGCCGCCATCGCGCCGACAGGACCAGCGCTCGCTCAGCGGGGAGCACCGCTACCGCCGCTCGAGCGGCGTTCGATCGTCGGCATCGTGACCGATACGGCTGGCCGCGTGCTCGATAGTGCC
Source organism: Gemmatimonadota bacterium (assembly GCA_027622655.1). Classification (GTDB taxonomy): domain Bacteria; phylum Gemmatimonadota; class Gemmatimonadetes; order Gemmatimonadales; family Gemmatimonadaceae; genus Fen-1231. Next base: position 3,217 of record JAQBYI010000043.1, read on the forward strand.
GAAGTCCGCCTGGAAAGCCCGCGACGCAACGCGTTCACACAAAACGACGGCACGTTTGCGTTCGAGAACACACATCCGGCGCGCTACACCGTAACCGCCCGCAAGGCTGGGCACCTGCCCCAGTCGAAACGGATTGCCGTCGGCGATACCGGAGCCGCGGTTCGGTTTGAGCTCGTCCCGTTCGTGTTCGGTCTGCCGGCCGCGATCACCGTCGTGACGCGAACCGGAATCGGCGGTGTCGTGGCCGACACGCTTCATCGGCCGATCGCCGGCGCCACCGTACAGATTGCCGGTAGTTCGCGCAGACTGACCACCGACTCGGCAGGCAGGTTTTACGCCGATGTGTCGCCCGGCCCCTACATGCTGCGGATATCGCACGAAGGGTACCGAACGCAGACTTCCAGTGTGACACTGCCGAACGGCGAAGGCCGGGATGTAGCCGTCTGGCTGCACGAATCGCGCATCGCCGACCTGGTTCGCTACAACGTGAACGCGTTCGACCTCAACGAGCGGTTGGTTCGACGGAACCCGGTATGGTCGAAGATCTACACCCGCGAAGCCATGGCTAAGACGGGCCTGAACGAACTCAACCGCCTTGCGACGATCGGCGCCGTGGCCAGAGTGGATGAAAACTGTGACGCAATTATCGACGGAGGCCCGTTCAGCGTTCCGATGTGGGCGCTCGACGTCTCGGAGCTTGAGTTCGTCGAGATCTACATCGCAAAGCCGGGGCGGCGCACGGTTACGAGCATAACCAGCGGTTCGAACGCGGCGGCGCGTGCCGCCTCACGGTCGAACGCCGCCACCTTCGCTTGCCCCGCAACCGTCTACGCGTGGTTACGGCGGTAACGACTAGCGCAGAATATCGCCCCCGAAGCCAATCGTTAGCAGTGCCGTGATGATGAGGATAGACGCGATGTTGAGCGCGAAGCCCGCCCTCGCCATCTGCGCAATGGTGACCTGGCCGGTCGAGAATACGATGGCGTTTGGTGGTGTTGCGATGGGCAGCATGAAGGCACAACTCGCGCCGAGCGCGGTGGCTACGAGCAAGGGCGCGGGCGGCACGCCGAGTGCGGTCGCGGTCGCTGCGAGCACCGGTAGCAGCGTCGCGGCCACGGCAGTGTTGCTCGTGATCTCGGTCAGGAAGACCACCAGCGTTGCGACCGCAAGCACGATCAGCAGCAGCGGTTCGCCAGCGAGGGCGCCGAGGCCCGATGCCATCCACGCGTCGACGCCGTGGCGGGCTATGGCGCTCGCGAGCGTCAGGCCGCCACCGAACAGCAACAGGATGTCCCAAGCCAGGTGTTTCGCGGTGCTCCAATCCATCGCGAACTTCCGGGTTGAAAGCTCGACGGGGATCACGAACAGAACTAGCGCCGCGGCCATGGCGATGACGGCATCCGACAGGCCCGTAATGCCGGTCAGCGATACGATCTGCGGACGCAGGAGCCAACCAAAAACGGCGCCCGAGAATACGATCAGGACCACCTTCTCTCCGGTCGACATCGGTCCGAGAGCCCTCAGCTGATCGGCAAACATCGCGCGACTGCCGGGTAGGCGGCGCGGCATCCCGCGGCATACTACGCGTGTCAGGTAGAGCCAGGTCAGGGGCAGCAACAGCAACGCGAAGGGGAGGCCCACCGCAAGCCACTCGAGCATGCCGACCTCAACTCCGTAGCGCTCCTTCAGAAATGCGGCCAGCAGCAGGTTCGGCGGCGTCCCGATCAGGGTGGCGGCGCCGCCGATCGACGCGGCGTAGGCGACTCCGAGCAGTAGCCCGGTAGCAAGCGGGCCCGACGCGCCCGACGCGCCCGACGCGCCCGACGCGCCCGACGCGCCCGGCGTGTCTTCACCATATGATGAACTCGACTGCTCAGCGATTGAGGCAAGCAGGCTCGTCGCGATGGGGAGGATCATTATGGCCGTCGCCGTGTTGGACATCCACATGCTCAGCACCGCGGTCACGCCCATGAACGCTGCAATCAGGCGTCGTGTATCGCTTCCGGCAGCACGAAGCACCGTCAGCGCGATGCGGCGATGCAGTCCCCAGCGCTGCATGCCAAGGCCGAGAATGAACCCGCCCATGAACAGGAAGATCAGGCTGTTGGCGTAAGGCGCCGCAGCTTCGTCGGCAGTCGCCACGCCCAACACGGGAAACAGGACGAGCGGCAGCATTGCGGTTGCGGCGAGCGGGACGGCTTCTGTCAGCCACCAGCAGGCCATCCATACCATCACTGCCAGAGTCGTACGGCCGGCCGGCTCAAGCGAAGGGCTGTCGCCACCCGTGATCGCGTACACGACGAGCGCGAGGATCGGGCCGGCGGCCAGCGCGAATAACTTCAGCCGGAACCCGAGGCCTCCGAAACTCGAGCGCGAACCGGCATCAGCCGTATCGTTGATCACGCCGCACCTTCGGTCAGCATGAACGCATAGCGGAACGCCTGCTCCTTGAGCCGCTCGTATCGGCCCGAAGGCCCGCCGTGGCCGGCGCCCATTTGCATCTTGAGCAAAAGCGTGTTCGAATCAGTCCGCACGGCACGCAACTTTGCAATCCACTTTGCCGGCTCCCAGAACGCCACCCGTGGATCGTTGATACCACTGGTGATCAGCATGCGCGGGTAGGCCTTGGCTTCAACATTGTCGTACGGCGAATATGACCGCATGTACGCGTAATGCTCGGCGATTTTCGGGTTTCCCCACTGTTCCCATTCCTGAGCAGTGAGCGGGATCGACTCGTCGAGCATCGTATTTATGACGTCCACGAACGGCACGTCGGCGACGACCGCATGAAACAGCTCGGGCCGAAGATTCGCAATCGCCCCCATGAGCAGGCCGCCAGCACTCCCACCGTGGGCTACGATCCGTTCCTTCGACGTGTACTTCGCCGCGACCAGATACTCGGCGCAGTCGATGAAGTCGAAGAACGTGTTCATCTTCTTCATCATCTTGCCGTCGTCGTACCACGCGCGTCCCATCTCCTGTCCGCCCCGAATGTGCGCGATGGCGTACACGAAGCCTCGGTCGAGCAACGACAAGCGGGTGGAGCCGAACGTGGGCTCCATCGTGTATCCGTAGGACCCGTACGCGTACAGCACGAGTGGACGCTTGGCATCGTGTTCGAGCGGCGTGCGATACACCAGTGAGACCGGAACCATTGCACCGTCTCGAGCGGGGACCATGATTCGCTCGACCGCGTACTGCGATGGCTCATAGCCGCCCACAACTTCCTCGCGCTTGAGCAGCGTGCGTTCACGCGTGACGACATCGTAATCGTAGACGGAATCGGGAGTCACGAGCGAGGAATATGTGAACCGAAGCACCGGTGTTCCGAATTCCGGGTTCGAACCGAGCGACACGCCGTACGCCGCCTCGGGGAACTCGACGAAATGCGAATCCACATCCGGGGCGCCACTCTGGTCCCCGGTCAGCATTATCACACGAACCCGCCTCAACCCGTCGTGCCGCTCCAGAACGACGACGTGCGACCGAAACACGTCCACGTTCTCGACGAAGACGTCGTCACGGTGTGGCAGCCACTCGACCCACTCCCCGGGGTCCGAGACGGGAGCGCGCATCACCTTGAAGTTCTTCGCCCCATCGAGATTGGTCAGCACATACAGCCACTCGCCGCCTGCGGCCACGTCGTACTCCACGTTCGCTCCCCGACGCCGCACGACGCGAGGCTCACTGGTCGGCACATGGGCGTCGAGGAGCGATGCCTCGCCACTCGTAAAGCTCCCGCTCACGAGATAGATCCACTTTCCGTCGCGCGATCGACCGACGCCAACGTTGTACAATTGATCGTCATCACGGTATACCGACGCGTCGCGATCACGGCTCGTGCCGAGCGTGTGCCGCCATACCTCGTTGCCCCGCTTGGCGGCGTCGGTAGTTACATAAAAAACCGTACGATTGTCACTGGCCCATGCCAAGCCAAAGCTCACGCTTTCGACTTCATCCGCGAGATACTCGCGGGTCGCGAGGTCGAGCACGCGGAGCGTGAACGCTTCATACCCGGACGTGTCGACGAGCAACGCGAGATGTCGATGGTCCGGACTCACTTCGAGACCCCCAAGCTGGTAGTACTCGAACTCCCTGGCTGCCTCATTCTGGTCGAAGAAGATTTCTTCGGGAGCGTCCAGCGATTTGTGCTTTCGGCAATAAATTGGATATGCCTTTCCCTGCTCGGTGCGCACGTAGTAGAACCAGTCATCGTGCTTGACCGGCGGGCGCGAGTCGTCTTCCCTGATTCGTGCGAGCATTTCGTCGTACAGCTGCTTTTGCAGCGTTTCCGTCGGCTTCATCACTGCATCGGTGTACGCGTTTTCCGCTTCGAGGTACGCCACCACTTCGGGGTCGACCTTGTCGCGCAACCAGGCGTAGTCGTCTTTTCGCGTCTCGCCATGCAGAACCGTTTCCGCAGTGACGCGCTTTGCGACGGGAGGTGTTGGAAGACTCATAAGGGAAAACTATCGTGCGGATGCGCCGAGCCCCGGCGTCCGTTACGCTTAGGGCGTGCCCTCCAAACGCACTGCAGGCGAACGCCTCCTCCGTCTTTGGCGCATGCTCGAGCCGCTCCCGGGCGGGCGCTGGATGTTCGGCCTCGCCATCAAAGCCATGATTCCTTACACAGGATCCGTGTCGCCGCACGTTGAAGTGCTGGAGCCTGGGTATGCTCGAATATCGATCCGGCAGCGCCGTCGACTTCAGCAACACCTGGGTTCGATTCACGCGATTGCTCTCGCCAATGTCGCAGAGTTTGCCAGTGGCGCGGCGATGAGCACGGCCATGCCGGCCGGTTACCGAGGAATCGTCACGAAGTTGCAAATCGAGTATTTGAAGAAGGCGCGCGGTGTTGTGACCGCCGAAGCGAGAACTGCGCTGCCCGATCTGTCTGTTGAAGCCGATCACGATTTCACGGCGAGTATTCGTGACGAGGCCGGCGATCTCGTTGCCCGCGCGACCGTGACGTGGCGCCTCGGCCCCTCCCGCTGAACCCGTCCCGCTAAATGCCATCGACGCCGCCCGCCGCCAGCCGCCAGCCGTCAACCGTGAACTCGCCGATGTCATTCTGCGAGCAGCTCGGCATCACCTACCCGATCATCTGCGGCGCGATGTACCCCTGCAGCAATCCCGAGTTGGTTGCCGCAGCCTCCGAAGCCGGAGGTATCGGCGTCGTCCAGCCTGCCTCGCTCACGTTCGTGCATCGGTACGACTACCGCGCCGGGCTGCAGTACATCCGCCGACTCACATCGCGGCCGATCGGCTTCAACGCCTTGATTGAGCAGTCGTCGAAGTATTACCACGAACGAATGATCCAGTGGCTCGATATTGCGCTCGAAGAAGGCGTCCGATTCGTCGTCACTTCGCTCGGAAAGCCGCGCTGGGTCGTCGATCGGGTTCATGCGGTGGGTGGCGTCGTCTACCATGACGTCACGGACGCGAAGTGGGCCGCGAAGGCGGCTGATTCAGGCGTCGATGGGCTCATCGCCGTCAACAGCCGCGCCGGCGGTCATGCCGGTCAGCTCGATCCGCGGGAATTGATGGATGCACTTGCGCCGTTCGGACTGCCGGTCGTCGGTGCCGGCGGTGTGGGAAGTGCGAGCGACTTCACCTCGCTCATGGAGCTTGGGTATTCCGCCGTGCAGATTGGAACCCGGTTCATCGCGACCGGCGAATGCAAGGCAAGCGACGCGTACAAGCAGGCGATCCTGGCGGCGAAGGAGGATGACATAGTCCTCACCGAGCGCCTGACCGGACTGCCGGTCGCGGTGATCAACAACGAGTGGGTCCGCCGAACCGGCACTCGCGCCGGCCCGATCGCCCGGTGGATGCTTGGTGGACGACGAACGAAGCACTGGATGCGAACGATCTACGCGCTGCGATCGGGGATATCGCTCAAGTCGGGATTGATGCGCGAGAGCGCCACCGAGTACTGGCAGGCTGGCAAGTCGGTCGCCGGCATCGACCAGATTCGGCCGGCAGGCGACATTGTCCGCGAGTTTGGGCAAGCGTGGCGTGATTCCCTGCCCTCACCAACCCCGCGCGTCACATGACACCAACCCCGCGAACGTCTTCGCCGGCAACAGTAGCGCTTGCCGCAGCGGTGCTTGCCGGAAGCCTGTACATCGGAGGCGTCTCGGTGGCCGGGGCGCCACCACTTGGTGCGCTGCTCGATCCGGTGCACGGGGTGTGGGCGCTGGCGCGCACAGCAACACCGCCTGCCACGGCGAATCTGGCAATCCCGAATCTCTCAACGCCCGTCGATGTTCGCTTCGATGACCGTGGGGTGCCGCACATTTTCGCCGGGTCGGTAGCGGACGTCGTTCGAGCGCTCGGGTACGTTCACGCCCGGGACCGCCTCTTTCAAATGGAGCTTCAGACCCGCGCCGTGGCGGGCACGCTGGCGGAGCTGGTCGGCGACCGCGCGCTGCCGCTGGATCAAGAGGCACGGGCGCAGGGGCTCGCGGCAGCTGCGCGACGCGGATTTGAACGGCTAGCCGATACCTCCGGCGCGCGCGCACTGGCGACAGCGTACGCCGATGGGGTCAACGCTTACATCGCCAACATGTCATCGGCCGACCTTCCGTTCGAGTTTCGCCTGCTCAGTGCACAGCCGCAGCGCTGGGAGCCGATGTATACCGCCTACCTCTTCGCCCGGATGGGCCTCACTCTTGCGTACAGCGAGGGTGAGCTTCGGCGCGACGCCGTTGAGGCGCTCGTCGGCCGCGCAGCAACGGACGCGTTGTTCCCTGTAAACAATCCGATTCAGGAACCGATCCAACCGAACGGCCAGCGCTCGGCCCGCTTCGATTGGAAAGCCATCCCGCCACCGCAACCGGGCGACACGGCGAAGGCCATAGTCGCGCTTGCCGTTCGCGATTCGCGAGCTGCGTTCATCGCGGCGATGAGCGGTATCGTAGACGTCGCCGCGCCATCACGCGGCGATCAGATGGGCACAGGCGCATTTGCCCACGTTGAGCAGCTCGACGACGTGGCGGTCGGCAGCAACAACTGGGCTGTAGCTCCGCGGCGCGCCGCGGCCGGCCACGCGCTGCTCGCCGGCGACCCGCATCTGGCGCTCTCGCTCCCGTCGATCTGGTATGAGGCACATCTCGTCGTGCAGGATTCCCTGGATGTCTACGGGGTCACGTTGCCCGGTGCACCGCTCCCACCGATCGGATTCACGCGCGACGTTGCTTGGTCCGTCACGAACACCGGCGCCGACGTTGCCGATTATTTCGTCGAGACGGTAGATGACTCAATCCGACCACGGCGCTACCAAGTGGATGGCGAGTGGCGCCAGTTGAACGAGCGCGTCGAAGCGATCCATGCAAAGGACGGTCGAATCCTTGCGACCGATACGGTGCTCGAAACGCACCGAGGCCCGATGCTCCGGAGCGGCGACCAGTGGGTCTCGCGCCGATGGCTGATCACGGACGGCTACGACTCGATAATTCCGTTCCTCGGTGCGGCGCAGGCACGAAATGTTCGTGAGCTGTTGACCGCCACGGAAGCGTTCTTTGCTCCGGCGCAAAATTTCGTCAGCGCCGACCGCGATGGACATATCGCGCTACGCTCGACGGGACGGTTCCCGGTCCGTACACGTGGCGCCGCGCGAGGAGATCAACTGCTCGACGGTTCGCGATCGGCGAATGACTGGCAGACGTGGTGGACGCCGCGCGAGTATCCGCAGGCATACGACCCCGCACAGGGATTTGTCGCATCGGCGAACCAGCAACCGAAGGACCCGCGCGTAGACCCGCGCTATCTGGGCTGGGACTGGCCCTCGCCGTGGCGCGCGATGCGAATCAACGAGATGCTGCGTGCCGACTCCGCCGTGACGCCTGACAAGATGCGCCGCATGCAGACCGATCCCGTCAGCGCGCAAACTGCGTACTTCCTGCCGGCGTTCATCGCAGCGGCCGCCGCGGCCGAGCGCGACACTATTCTCGCCCGCGCGGCACAGATGCTGTCCGCGTGGGACGGGAGGCTTGTCGCGGAGAACCGCGAGGCCGTGCTCTACGAAGCGGCGCTCTCCGAACTCGCGTCCCGTACGTGGGATGAACTTGCGGTCTCCGTCGCCGGTGGATTACCCCGCCGGGTTGACACGCCCCAATCGTCGGTTCTGCTCGAACTGATGCAGGATCCCGGCAGTCTGTGGTGGGACGACCAGTCCACGCCCGACGTCCGTGAGCAGCGTGACGACATTGTGCGAGCGAGCCTGGTCGCGGCCTGGCAGCGTGTTGTGGCCCGCTTGGGACCACCCGGGCCGGCTTGGCGCTGGGGGGCATCGCGGCACGCGCTCGTGCGCCATCTGCTGGGGATCCCGGCGTTGTCGCGGGAGAACGTTCCAGTCACCGGCGGTCCCGGCTCAGTCGCCCCTTCGTCGGGTAATGGCAACCACGGCGCGAGCTGGCGCATGGTCGTGGAGCTCGGCGACGAAGTGCGTGGTTGGGGGATCTATCCCGGTGGCCAGTCGGGAAATCCGGCGAGCGCGCGGTACGCGGAATTCCTCGGAAAATGGAGCGCAGGCACGCTCGACACGCTTCGGTTTCCCCGGCGTGCTGACGATCTCGAGGCCGGCATCACGTCGTCACGCATCCTCTTCCGGGGCGCGCCATGACGCGCCGACTCGCGCTGCGCACGCTGGTTGTGACCATGGCGTTTGTCGCGGCGACGGCAATCAGCTGGTGGGCACTTCCGATCGCAGCCGGCCTGTTCGGTGCCCTTACCGCGCGCGACCGCTCAGGCGCTGTGGTCGCCGGCTTTGCAGGAATGCTCGCCTGGGCTGCAGCCCTGGCGTATGACGCCGTGATCGGGCCGGTCGGCGCCGTAGCCAGCACGCTTGGCGGAGTGCTCCAAATCCGACCTATCGGCGTTTACGTCCTCACGCTCTCGTTCGCGGGACTCATCTCCGTGTGCTCCGCGATAGTCGCGCGCAGTGCGGTCCGCGCGTTTGCGTCGCGATCAGCGAGCGGCGGGTAGCGCAAAGCCGCCGAACGCGCGACGCCAGGTCAGCAACACGCTTCTCGTGGCCAACGGGAACAGATAGCGCGACACGCCGTCTGTGTATCCCGCCGAGTAGCCGCCAGCGTTCAGGACATTGTTGACCGCCACGCGCAGGGTGGTCGTGCCGCGTTCCCACTGCACGGACCCGTCGAACATCGTCATGGTCGGAACGACCAGCGCATCGTTTCCGTCGTTCGCAAGATGCATCTCTCCGACGTACCGCCCTGAAAGCGCCAGCCCGAGTGGACCGCGAATGCGGGTGTCCCATCGGAGGTTGGCGGTGACGGGCGGCGACAGGACCGGTTCGACATCCGTATAGACGACGCCAACACCTTTGTCATTGTACTCCGAAATCCTGCTGTTCATAACAGCGACGTTTCCGGTCAATGCGCTCCCGCCGCGAATCGTGGTCGTGCCGTCAATCTCCACTCCGCGTCGATAGCTCTGCGGAACATTTCGGTGAAGCTGAGCGCCAGTGATGCTCAATTCACCGATCGGTGCGATCTCATTGTGGAACTCCATCGCGAACGCGTTCACCGTCACTGAACCACGGCGATGGCGCCACACCACACCGGCCTCGTAGTCGTCCACCTTTTCGGGGTGCACCTGCGAAAATGGAAGGATGTCGTTGATGTTCTCGCGATTGAGGTCGTCGGCCCCGGCAAGCAGATCACTGCGTGTCGGCTCACGCCACGAGCGGCCGGCAGTGGCGTAATACCACACGCGGCCGCCGCCATCCCACACGACGCCGAGCTTGGGATTCACGAAATTCCACGTGACCGGCTGGGCATGGATCCCAGCGCTGTCCGACGGGTCATACCGGAACCGGGCGTAGCGACTGTGAACGTCGCCGCTCACGCTCCACGCACCGCGACGCCACGTTCCCTTGAGGAACGCCGACGCGTCGCGCTTGACACCGGTGTTCATGTACAGACGCTCGTCCAGTGCGTCACGCATCGCCATCCAGTGATCGCGATGATAGTCGCTGGCCGAACCGCCGAGGGCGAGCGACCACGAGGGAGCAGTCCACGTGAACGCCGACGTCACACCCTGCCAGACGTGCGCCAGCCCGAAGTTACCGTAGAGGGGGCGGCCGTTGCCGGGTTCGTCGCCGAAATACACGTCGTACGCGCCCGCCGCGGAGTTGCGATACAACAGTACCGTGCCCTGAAGTCCGTCGGTGATCGTGCGTGAATACTGTGCGCTCACCAGTTCTTGGTGAAAGCGGTCACCCTCGGCGTCAGTCACCGGGTTGGTTCGGCGATCAACCGCAATGTCGGACTCCCGCGCCGCGTAGTACGCGAGCCGTGTTCCCGAGAGCCCGCTCATCGCGGTGACCTTCAGCGCGTCGCGGTCTCCAAACCAGCCGGCGGAACCGAATCCAGACCAGCCGTCGTTGCCGGAGTGGTGCCGATATCCCTGCGTCCCTTGGCGACTGAACCGACCATAGGCGGCGATCCCACGCGAGTCGACTCCGGTGGCACCCTGCACGCTCGAACGCCATGTCCCGAACGACCCGCCCGAAAGCTCAGCCTGACCGCCACGCGGTGTCGTGGCCAGCGGCATGGACTCGAAGTTGAGAGAACCGGCGAATGACGCCGTGCCAAACGAGCTCGCTCCGACGCCACGCCCGATTTCCGCCGACGACATGCTGCCAAGGAAGTCCGGAAAGTTCGAGAAATACAGGACTTGGTCCTCGGGATCATTGAGCGGTACGCCGTCCATGGTGATGTTGAGCCGAGACTGGTCGATTCCGCGCATGCGTACGTAGCTGTATCCCGAAAATCCGCCGGCGTCGGAGTACGCCGTCATGGAGGGAGTGCCCAGCAACGCAAGAGGCGTATCCTTCCCCGACGATGTTCGCTGCAACTCGGCGCGCTTGACCGTGTGCTGGGCCGCGCCCGCCGCGAGTGGAGCTCGCGTTGCACGAATCACAACGGATTCCAGTGTGTCCCGGCGCAGCGTCGCGGTTCGCGCTGTATCGCCGGCCTGCGCACGCGCCGAGGCAACCGCTGGGTGCGACGCGGCGAGCAACATCAGTAACTGAGCAAGTACGCGTGACCGCGTCATGCCGCTCTCCCTCCGCCGGTACTAACCGGATCAGGTTTCAGGGTGTGTTCTCAGCCTCCGATACGGAGGCACCCCTGTCGGCTTACACCACAACGCTAGCGAGCGCGCGGCCCCCTTGGTAGTGGAACGACAACGGCGAGTGCACAGCTGACGGTTCACGGTTCACGGTTCACGGTTCACGGTTCACGGTTCACGGTTCACGGTTCACGGTTCACGGTTCACGGTGAACGCCCGCCAATACCGAAATACCCGGCGTTGAGTTGGCCCGTCAGCCGTTGACCGTCAACCGTAAGCCGTCAACTCGCTGTTGCAGTTGCTGCGTCCTAGTAGATGTCGAGGTCCTTGGCCGCGACGACGCGGCCGGCAAATGTGCTGCGAACTTCACGCAGCAGTATCTCCTCGGATGAACCAAACGCCAGTACGTGCGTGAGGATGACCATTTTTGCTCTTCCCTTGGTCGCAACTCGGCCGACCGCGGTTGCCGCCGTGTGCGCGGACGCGTGGTACGCTTGGCGGCCGGCCGGGATAGTCTTGAATCCCGAATCCGAGTAGACCTCGTGAATGAGCACATCGCACCCGTTGCATGCCTCGGCGACCGCGTCTGACTCGCGAGTGTCACCCGAGATCACGATCGAACGATCCGGAGTGTCGATCCGGTAGCCGTAGGCATTCGGCCACTCACTGTGCAGAACGCGAAAAGCGCGTACGGTCAGCCGACTGTCCTTGAACACCTCTCCAGGGTTCACTTCATGGACCACGGCTTGCCATCCCTCGCGCGACGGCCCGCCGGGGGCCGCCGTGCGCTCCTGAATGTCCTCGGCGTTGCCGTCGAGGATTGTCGACACCAGCCACGAGAGGCCCGGAGGCCCGAAGATGTCGATGGGCGCGCGTCGCCCCTGAATCCACGGCGTGAAAATCGCCTCAGCAAGCCCCATCGTGTGATCTGAATGCAAGTGCGTGATGAACATCGCCTCGAAACGCGGATCCGGTTGCGCCTGTGGGCTCGGCGGGCTGAACGCGCGCACTCCCCTGAGGCCGGCCGCTGACGCCCGGCGCACCACACCAACGCCAGCGTCGAACAGGTACGCCACCGAATCGACGACTATCGCGATGGCCTGACCGTAGCGGTCCGGGTCGGGGATCGGCGTTCCTGTACCGAGCATCACGACCTGCGTGCGCGCTGACGGCTGCGCGCGCGCAGCGGTCGGAAGAATCGCGAGTGCAAATGCAGGCGCAAGTGCAAGCACATGTGTGGCAATGGCACCGCGGAGATTCGCAGATAGTTGCACAGAGATTGGCGGTTGAAGGAACGGAGGGAATGACCGGATCATTTCGAGCGGGCGTTCCTCCAAAGCACTCTCCACGAGTCTCTGTTGTCAATCGGCGCCCCCTTCCACTCTCGCGGCGCACAAGGGAGATTCAGCGCACTTGCTCCCGGAGCGCAGCAGTTGGGCCTCACCGACGTCCTCGACCGCTCACGCTGCATCGCGCCGGCAAACCACGACCGCTGGCGGATGCCACCGGCGGCGCTCGCGATCTATCTGGCGATCGGTCAGGTATTCGCCCTGAGTACGCTCACGGCGCCGTTCACGCGCCTCATCGGCGTCAGCTCGAGCGCGCCGCAGGACTGGTCGGCCTCAGCAGTCAGCTGGCTGTTCCCAGTCGCGATCACGTTCCTCGGTATCTCGGCGTTCGTATTCAGTCGTTGGATTGACGCTGTTGGTCCGCGCAAGGCCATGTTCGCGTCGGCAAGCTGTTTCGCTGCGGGATTCCTGATCACTGCCGTCGGCGCGCGCATGCACATCATCGGACTCGTCTACTTTGGTTACGGCGTGGTCGGTGGCACCGGACTTGGACTCGGGTACGCGTCACCCGTCACTGCGCTCATCAGGTGGTTCCCCGACCGCCCCGCCGCGGCCACGGGCCTTGCGATCGCCGGATTCGCGGGCGGAGCGCTGGTGGGCCAACCGTTCGCGCAGATGCTGCTCGACTATTTCTCGTCCGCCACCGACACCGGCGTGGTGTCGGCGCTGGTGACGATGGGCGTCAGCTATTTCGCGTTCATGATGTTCGGCGTGTTCACCATTCGACTTCCAGAGCCCGGCTGGACGCCGGCTTCGTACACCTCGGCGCGGCGCGAGGCTGAGGATGGGGGCCACTGGGCACCGCGCGTCGGGACTCCCGCAGGCCGATCCGACGCGGAGCGCCGACCGGTCGCCAAGGATGTGCACGTGACCGTGGCGACGCGGACGCGACAGTTCTGGCTCCTGGCACTCATCGTCGGCCTAAGCGTTGCCGCGGGAGCAGGCGTGCTTAGCCAAGCGTCGCCGGCGATTCAGGATCTGTTTCCCGGAATGCTTGGCGCGGCGGCCGCGGCGGGGTTCATCGCCGTTCTCGCGCTGACGGACACGTTCGGCAGGGCCCTCTGGGCTGCATGGACCGACGGCATCGGTCGTCGCCGCGCATTTCTGCTGTATCTGTCCCTTAGTGCTGCCCTTTTGGCCTATGCACCGACCGCGGCGGCCACGCCGAGTATCGTCGCGTACGTGACATGTGTCGCACTGGCGCTCGCCATGTGCGGCGGACTGCTCGCGGCGCTTCCGGCGTACGTGCGCGACCTTTTTGGCGACTTGCACGTCGGACCCATTCACGCGAGGCTACTCATTGCATGGTCGGCGGGCGCGGTGGCCGGTCCTGCGCTTGGCACGCTCATCCGCAAGTTCCAACTCGCCGGCGGTGTAACGTCGGCGGACAGCTACCGGTGGACGATATACGCCATGGCCGGACTGCTGGTGATCGCATTGATCGCAAACTGGCTGCTTCGCGCGGTGGACCCTCGTCATCATTTCCAGCCGACTGAGCCGACTGGAACAGCAGGTGGTGGCCGCCGATGACCCAACACTTCGGTCGCGGAAGAGACTCGCTGGCTGATATCGTCACAGATCGCCGCTTTCTCGTGCGCCTGCTGTCGTGGCTCGTCGTGCTGATTCCCGCAGCGTGGGGCGCCGCTCACGCCGTCGCCGAATCACTCTCTCTGCTGTTCTGAATTCACAGCGCAGTTCGATACGGGTGAGCCCCCCTAACGCCACAGCCTTAGCGCCAAAGCCTTCTCGCTAGGGCCTTCGCGCTATTTCTCGCTCCATTTCGGCCAGCGCGGCCTTGGCAGTCGCGAGAATAGCTCGTTGCGTACCGGTCGGCGCCTGCAATCCACCGTGCCGTGCTCCACTCCCGTTCCAGGCACCCTCCAGTCCGCCGAGTGCCGCAGCCGGGCCGCCTCCACCGCCTCCGCGACCTCCACGTCCCCCCCGGCCCCCGCGGCCCCCGCCGGCATCTGCGGCGCCTGCGGCAAGACCGAGCCGCTGCGCCGTTGCGTTGACGCGTGCCGCATCAGCTCCGGAGGCGGCGGCCATCATCGCGCGGAACGCGGTAGTTGCGGCTGCGAGCTTCGCCTGTACGTCCCGCACATCGAGCAGAAACGCCTCGCGCACCTTGTGGTCGGCCAGCGTCATCATCATCGCCGGGTCCGCACGAACCTCGAACGTGCGGGCCTGTTTCACGCCATCCACTTCCATGGTCACCGTGTACGTACCGGGTGATACGTAGAATCCACGCGCTCCGATATTGTGGGCCGGCTCCGGCAGCGGTGTGCGCTCTGGAGTTCCCGGCCCGGCTCCACGCCCACCACGGCCGGCGCCCTGGCCCCCTCCGCCGAAGCCGCCCCCGGCCGCCGCAGGCGGGTAGCGGAGATCCCAGTTCACGCGATGCAGAGTGCCCGCTGCAAGCGGGCCGGTGAGTTCGCGGATCACGCGATTCGTTGAGTTCGTGACGGTGAACTTCACGTCTCGCGCGGTCCCGGCCAGGTGATAAGTGAATACTGCGCCTTCAACCGGATTCTCGGCGGCGTATATGCCGTGCGCGGCGGTTGACACGTCGGCCCAGTAGTTGATCAGCGTGGCGCGCGCGACGCTGAACAAGTGCGCAGGTTTCGCCGCTACGGCGTCAGTCCATTCAGCGAAGGGGCTCGCGTTGTCGAGAATCCAGATGCTTCGACCGTGCGTGCCGAGCACCAGGTCCTTGGTCCGCGGGTGTACGAGGATATCATCGTATCGAACCGGCGGCAGGTTTGCCGCAACCCGCTTCCAGGTTGCACCACTATCCGTGGTGTAGTGGAGAAAGCGCTCGGTGCCAATGAAGAACACGTTGGCCTTTCCCGGATACTCAGTGATGCTGCGCACAGGCGCGCCCGCGGGGAGGCCAGCCATGGCCGCCTTCCACGTGCGACCAAAATCGGTCGTACGGAACACGTATGGCGCGAAGTCGCCTGAACGATGGTTGTCGAACGTGACGACAGCCGTTCCACGCGACGCACCCGACGCAACGACCTTGCCCACGAACGAGCCGTCCGCAATGCCGCTGATCGCGCGACCCACCTCAGTCCACGTCTTCCCACCATCGCGCGTGACCTGCACGTTGCCATCATCGGTGCCGGCCCACAGCACGAGCGGATCGATCGGTGACTCCGAAACGGTCGTGATGGCGCTGTACGATGTGCCATCGTTGCGCGAGAGCGTGATATCCGTGTTCAGCACGCCGGCCAGCCGCACCGTGTCGCGATTCAACGAGCGACTCAGATCGTTCGTGGCCGTCCAGGTGGACCCGAAATCCTTCGACATCAGGAGCTTGTTCGCACCGAGGTAGACGGTGCCGGCCGTATGCGTTGACGCGACGATCGGCGCCGTCCAGTCGTAGCGATACGACTCTCCCGGCGGCGCGACCGGCTGGATCGCATACCGGTCGCCGGTTTCCGCGTCCACGCGCGTCAGACTCCCGCCGCTCGACGTCGAGTAGACGTACCTGTGGCCGCGCTTGTCGACCGCGTGATCCGTACCATCGCTGAAGCCGATCTGCTGCCAGTCACTGTTCAGAATCCCGAGCCAATGGGTCGTGCTGCTCGGCCCCATCCATGAGTGCGCATCCTGCATGCCGCCATATACGCGATACGGATCGCGGTCGTCCACTCCGATACCGTAGAACTGGCCAATCGCGAAGTTGTTGATCCGGTTGAAGGTCACGCCCATGTCGTAGCTCTCGTGGAGCCCACCGTCGCCGCCAAGGAGCAGATGACGCGGGTCACGCGGGTCGACCCACAGGATATGGTGATCGTCCTTGAGCCCGAGGTCGTATGTCGGCGACGCGACCAACGTCGTGAAGGTGGCACCGCCGTCTTCGCTGACCGCCGGTTGCACGCCCATCATCCAAACGCGCTGGTCGGTGGTGGGATCTATGTACGGCTTGCTGTAGTACATCGGTCGCGGGTTAGTGCCGCTCATTCGGCGCCACGAGCCTCCGGCATTTTCGGAGCGATACGTGCCGCTCCCCGTAGCGTGCTCAACCGTGATCACCAGGACGTTGGGGTTCGAGCGCGCAATCGAGATACCGATGCGCCCTTTGTCCCCCGCAGGAAGTCCCGACTCGATCTTGCGCCAGTTTGCGCCGCCGTCCGTCGACTTCCAGAGCGCGCTCCCCGGGCCGCCGCCGTTGAACGCGAAGGTCCCGCGGAGTCGCTGGTAGGTCGCGGCGTACAGAACGTTTGCGTCACGCGGGTCCATGGCGATTTCCGTGGCTCCGGTGAGCGTGTCAACCGTGAGCACCCGCGTCCACGTCCGCCCAGCGTCGGTCGTCTTGTATACGCCGCGCTCGGCCGTCGGCTTCCAGAGGTTTCCGATGGCGGCCACCCACGCCACGTTCGCGTCGGTGGGATGGAGTACGACGCGGCCGATGCTGCCGCTTTCCTTGAGGCCAACGTGCGTCCACGTCGCGCCGCCGTCAGTGGACCGGTACACACCGCCGCCCCACGACGAACTCTGCCGGTTGTTCTGCTCACCCGTGCCCGCCCAGACAACGCGCGAGTCGCCCGCAAAGATCGCAATGTCACCGAACGTATTGTCGTCCTGGCTATCGAAGATCGGCGTCCACGTCGTGCCCTTGTTGGTTGTCTTCCATATGCCACCCGCTGCGGCTCCGATGTAAATGGTGGACGGATCGCGGGGGTCGACCTCCACGTCGTGAATCCGGCCGCCCATCACGGCCGGGCCGATGGAGCGGAAGTGGAGCCCGTCGAACGGCGACTGGGCGGCGAGAGGAGTGAATGCCGACGTCGACACAAGGCCCACGACGATAAGAGCAGAAATAAGACGGCGCACAGTAATGTCCCGTTGGAGGGTATTCTCGTAATCTGGCGAAGTGGGCGAAGTGCCGCGAGCCGAGCGGCACCGTTGGCGCCATCACCCACATATAGCGCCGTCCGACGTGCGGACCGATGCTTCAGCCCGGCATCGCGGCGCGCGTCAGGTTTCTCCGTGAAACGTCACGTTGCCGTCCGACGCCACCTTCCATCCGTAGATGGGGTTCGAGTGATAGCTCGTGCCGATCCCTCGCACGGCGATCAGCTCGGCGCGCGTCGGCTGCACATAACCGGTCTCGTCAGTTGCGCGAGAAAGGAGCAGCGCCTCGCTTCCGCTCCATTCCCACATGTGCTCGAATCGCACGTGAGCCTTGGGCAACGGCGGCGTCAACAGCCGCGCGTCGCGCCAACTTCGTCCAGCGTCAGTGCTCACCTCGACTCGAGTTATCCGGCCGCGGCCGCTCCAGGCGAGCCCACTGATCGGTCGCCAGCCACGCGTGATCTGGCTTGGGAACACCGGCGAGGTGATGATGGATTTGGCGTCCACCTCGAAGCTGAACTGCCGGGCCGTGTCGTTCAATAGTGGGTCGGTGTACTTCGACGTCTCCTCTCGAGTCATCCACGGGCGAGTCCCGAGTTCGAGCCGACGCAGCCATTTTATGCTCGTGTTGCCTTCCCATCCCGGGAGGAGCAACCGCATGGGATAGCCCTGCGCGGGGCGAATCGGCTCGCCATTCTGCGCCCACGCGATCAGCGCATCATCCATCGCTTTCGCCATCGGGATGCTGCGCGTCATCACTGCCGCGTCGGATCCCTCGGCAAGAATCCAGGTGGCGTCGGGCTTGGCGCCGACTTCGGCCAAAAGGGTGCGAACCGGAACGCCGGTCCACTCACTGTTGCTGGTGAGCCCCGCAATCTGCTGCGGTGTCATTTCCGGTCTTGGGCGGCGGTAGGCGCCACCCCCGTTGCCCGAACATTCAATGAAGTACGTCCGCGTCACCTGGGGGAATCGTTGCAAGTCGGCCACCGAGAAGGCCAGCGCACGTTCCACCAGGCCGTGGATCAGCAGCTCGTGTTTCGCGGGGTCAATCGAGGGGATACCAGCGTGATGCCGCTCGAAATGCAGGTCTGCAGGTGTGATGGTCCCCGTGAGGGACTGATGCGGTGTGAGCGAGCTTCCGGCAATGAGGCCCACCGGTGCGCGAGTCGGCACCACCGCAGGTGCCCGCGTGCCCACGGCCGAGGTCGGTGCACCCGGAGCGCTCGTGGGGTCGTCCAAGATTGTCGGACCCGGCGGAGGCGGGCCGACGCGCGGCGTGCCGGCCTGCGGCGACAGCGGCGACAGCGGCGACAGCGGCGACAGCGGCAGGCCGACCAAGACCGCACCGCCGACTGCGCCGGCCGTGCGCGTGAGCATGTCGCGTCGTGTGGGCATCGTGATGCACTCCGTTGCGAGCTGGCGCCACAACTGGCTTGTGGTGACTCAACTGGTTCAGCGTCAAACACGCGTCCGATTGCGCTGCCTGTCAGGGGTAGAGATAACCGTCCACCACGGGCGGCACAAAGCGCTTCCACCCATCGCGTGACCGACGAGGCCGGATTGGGCCCAGATGCGTACCTTAATTGGCGACGGCAATAGTACCGCCCTCCGGCAGCTTCCCATCTCCCACGAAGAGTGCGCACAATGCCCCATCTTCTGCCTCGTCCTGCAGTTGGCCACTTCGTTATCGCCTTTGCCCTTCTGTTTACCGTAGGCGCAGCCGAACCCGGCCAGGGCACCGCGCAACAGGCAAGCGTAACCGTCACTGAAGGCACATCGATGTCAGTCGCGGTGTCGCCTGATGGGCGCACGCTGGCGATTGACTTGCAGGGCGGCATCTGGACGCTGCCCGCGAGCGGTGGCGTGGCAAAGCGCGTGACAGACGAATACAACGACGCGCGCGAGCCGGTTTGGTCGCCAGATGGAAAGTGGATTGCATTCCAGGGGTATCGAGACGGCGGATGGGACATCTGGGCAGCGGCAGCAGATGGCTCCGGACTTCGGCAGGTCACGTCGGGACCGTACGACGACCGCGAGCCCGCCTGGTCGCACGACGGAGCGAAGATCGCATTCTCGTCCGACCGCGCAGACGCGGGGAACTACAACGTCTGGGTGCTCGACGTTGCCTCTGGCCAGTTCACGCAGGTCACCAGCGATCGCGGTGACGACTATATGCCAACGTGGGGCCCGGGCGACAGGGAGTTGGCGTTTGTCGGCACGCGCAGCGGCGAACAGGGCGTCTACGCCGTGACCCTCGGGTCGCTCGCCGAACGCCGGATGGCAGGCGGCACGGGCCGCGCCGATGCACCAAGCTGGGGCCCCGGCGGCACGCTGATCTATTACGCCACGAGCGCCGGAACCAGTCGCCTTGAGATTGACGGGAATCCGGTCACGGGCAGCGAGAACGCGTTTGCGTTCAAGGCTTCATGGGCGTCGGCCACGGAGTTCTACTATGTGTCGGACGGCAAGATCCGGAAGCGCTCGGTGGGCGGAGGAGCGGCACAAACGGTGGAGTTCAGCGCCACGCTCAATGTGACGAGGGCCTCCTACACCAAGCGCCGCCGCGACTTCGACTCGCGTGCGCCGCGCAAGGCATTGGGTATCGTGCGCCCTGATGTGTCGCCCGACGGCAAGCAGGTCGCGTTCGCCGCAGTGGGTGACATCTACATGATGGCGGTCGGCTCGAAGCCTCAGAATCTCACCAACGACATGGCGTTCGACACCGACCCTGCGTGGTCGCCCGACGGAGCGCAGTTGGCGTATTCGTCCGACAAGAGCGGGGCACTGATGGATCTCTGGATACGTGATATGCGTACCGGCACGAGTCGTCAGGTCACGAACCTGCCGACGTCCGCGCTCGGCCCCACATGGTCGCCCGACGCCAAGCGTATCGCTTTCCTCGACGTGGATGGAATCTGGGGCCGCGCAACTCCCTCGGTGCTGGACCTTGCGACCGGCACGGTGACGAAGCTTCACGATGCCATTTTTGCCCCGGGCAACCCTACCTGGTCGGCCGACGGCAAGCGCATCGCCTTGGCGGCGCACAGCCCGTACTCGGCCCGATTTCGCGAAGGTATGAACAAGGTGCTCACCTTCTCTTCGACAGCTGGCGCCTCGGCGAGCGCGGACGAGTGGTTTGAGCCCACGAAGCACCTCTCGATCGACTCGCGTGTGGGCGGTGGTCCAGCGTGGAGCCGCGACGGCACACGCATGGCCGTGATCTATGAAGGGCTGCTGAGCATCGTGCCAGTCGGAGCCGACGGCGCGCCCAGCGGACCGCCGCGTCGCGTGACCCAGGAGATGGCGCACTCGCCGAGCTGGACTGCCGACGGGAAGCAGGTGCTCTACCAGTCAATGGACAAGCTGCGAATGCTCAACGTTGAGACCGGCGTGGCGCGCGACGTGCCGGTCGATCTCACGTTCACTCCCGCAGTGCCGAGCGCCCGTGTGGTTGTGCACGCAGGTCAGCTCTTCGACGGCACGACCGACGCGCTCAGGCAGAATGTGGACATTATTGTCGTCGGGAACCGGATCCGAAGCGTCGCTGCGCATAGCTCTTCGAATCACACAGGCGCGCAGGTCGTGGATGGCACCGGACTCACCGCGATGCCCGGGTTGATCGAACACCACGCGCACCTGCAGAAGGATTTTGGATCGTCGAGCGGCCTGGCCTACCTGGCGTGGGGCGTCACGACGATGCGGAGTCCCGGTGGCTCGCCTTACGAGTCGGTGGAGTACAAGGAGGCCGTCGAGGCCGGCGTGCGTCCTGGACCGCACATCTACTCCACCGGCTACCTGATGGAGTGGAACCGCGTCTACTACAACATGGCCGTCGCCGTATCGTCACCGGCGCACCTTGATATGGAGATGGAGCGGGCCAAGGTGCTTGGACACGACCTGATCAAGAGCTACGTGCGGATGCCCGATCTCATGCAGAAACGGATTGTCGAGTTTGCGCACGCGGCCGGAATTCCTGTGAGTTCGCACGAGGTTTACCCGTCATCACTGTCGGGAATCGACATGACCGAACACATGGGCGCGACCTCGCGTCGCGGCTTTTCGCCGAAGCAGGCTCCGTTGCAGGCGACATATGAAGATGTGATCAAGCTCTTCGCAGCTTCTGGTCAAGCACTCACGCCAACCTTCTCGCTCGGCGGCGCCGGACTACGCCGAGCAGTGGAGCTCGACCCTTCGCTTAGCAGCGATCCGCGCTTCGCACTCTATCCCAGCTGGCTGACCGCAGCGACGACGGGCGCGGCTACGGGCGCGGCTACGGGCGCGGGTGCTGCCGGCGGTCGTGGTGGACGTGGCGGTGGCCGTGGTGGCGCAGCTGGAGCCGGTCGCGGAGGCCGTGGCGGCCGTGGCGGTGCCGTGGCGGCGCCTGCAGCCGAAGGTCCCAGCAACGCCGTCGTGGCGATGATGCGAATGAAGGAGGCCGGGGTGACGATCCTCGCCGGCACGGACACGCCGAACGCGGCGAACCTTCACGGCGAGCTACGCTCGTTCGTGGACGCGGGGATGACTCCCTTCGAGGCGCTGCAGACAGCGACGGTAAATCCGGCGCGCATGCTCAGCATCGACGCCGGCAGCATCGAAGTCGGAAAGCTCGCGGACATCCTGCTCGTGGACGGCAATCCACTGGCCGACATCGGCGCTGCGCACCGAGTCCGCCAGGTGATCGCGAACGGGCGCGTTTACACGATGGCCGAGCTGCTGAAGCGACCGTGAGGCGAGGCCGCAACGCGGCGGCTACTGCGTTCGCACGAGGACCAGAGTTATCGCCGACGAGAGCGCGGCGCCGCTCGTCGTAACGCGAACGGCGCCCACTCCGCCACCCGCTACGCGGAATCGCAGCACTGTGCTGCCTCCGCGCGGGAGCGCGAGCGCCTGTGTCAGGCCGCTCGGGAGCTGACGCGGCTTCAGCGGGTACTTCGCGGAATTAATTGTGAAGTGTGGCAACCAGTCCCGGAAATTCCAGCTCGGGTGCGTATTGATCGTTGGCACGCCAACGCCCGCATTGTCCGCGAAGTTGGCTACGGCAAAGCCACGAACCGCGCCCGCCAAACCGCCAATGGACGCGAAAACGTTGTCGAAGTTGGGAATGCCCTGCGTCGGTGCGTCCACGAGCGCGTGCAGGTAAGTGTTGGCTGACCCCGGCGACTGATCGAGCGCGTACCGTAGCAGCGCCCATCCGGCGCCCCGCGTGGTAAGGTCGTCATTGTCGGCATACGGAGAGTTCTGCTCGATATCGCCGAGATATGCGTTGTACCTGGCGAGGTTGCCTACCCCGTAGGAATTCAAGGCGTCGAGGCGGAATGCCGGTTGAATGCTGGTCTGGTAGTTGATATCTGTCTTCGATGCGAGACCGGCGACCCGCAAGTACAGAAGCTCCTCGGCCAGATGACTCATCGCTTCACTCAACCAGACTTCCTCGCTTTCGACGATCTCAAGTGTGATGTAGTAGCGCTGTGAGGCGTTGATCAGGTGCTGGAACTCGTGGACGATGGCGGAGTGGATCTCCTTTAGCATCGTCGCCTTGTCCTTGAACTGCGTGTTGAAGACACCCAATGGATCGACGACGGGCAGGTAGAACATTTCGCCTTCATTGCTCGTCGCGCACCCGAAAGGCACGATGTTGTTGGCCACGCGCGGAACGATGTCGCGCTCGAAAAAGAAGCCACCAATCACCGACGACGACCCGACCGCGGTGAGCTGGTTCACCGCTGTCGTGAAGAAAAGCAGCACCCGGCCGTTGCCGTCCATATCGAAAGGAGCGCCGAAGGCCGTCGTGTCGATAACGAAAATCAGCGTGTCAAACGTGGTGGCTATGCTGAGGTACTCCGCGTCGGAATACCCGCCCGGCGGTGCGGTCGTGTCGACCACCACGATTGCCGTGTTCGACACCGCCGCAACGCGCGCAACGCGATTCAGAGGCACGGTACAGGCGCTCGTCGCACTGGCGTTGAGCGTGACGAGCGTGCCGAGCGCCGGAGTCGAGGGGAGGCTGTTGATGTTGGCTGGGCCATTTGGAGCGCCCCCGAGAAGCGATCTCGCGCGGGCTGCCGACGAGCGCGTAGCTGGCGCGGAGCGCCGCATGGCCCGTTCACGCTCGCGGAGAGACTGTTCGAATCCGATGTTACGCTGCCGCGGACCGCTCGAACCAATCGCATCGATCAGCATCCACGGAGCGCCGGCAACGAACGGTGAAGCAGCGGGCAGCCCACTGAGGACCGAGGCACTGACCGCGCTTGGCGGCCCTGTGGCGGTCAGCGTGTTGGACGCGATCGCCTCGACCGCAGTCCCTCCGCCGCCGGTGCCAAGATTCACGGGGATCAGCGCGTACTCCGCGCCCGCGGTCAAGCCGGAAACGCAGAGAAGCGCCCGTTCGCTCGCGCTGAGAATTCTGACCTCACCCACGGCCGGCGCTAGCGGAGACACGGCGCTGCAGTCGAGACTGGAGGCCGTTACGGTTATTGAGGTCTGCGCGCTCTTTGACTCGACGGTTGCGGTGATGGTGGCCGAGCCCGCTGCGTGTGCGGTGACCACACCACCGGCAGATACCGATGCCGCTGTTACGTTCAACGACGCCCAAGTGATCGAACGTCCGCCGAGCGTATTGCCGTTCTTGTCCACCGGCGTGGCGATCAGAGTCGTGCTTTCGCCGACGGCGAGCGACGATACGGGTGACGAAATCGACACCGACGCGACCGGTTCCGGGGCCGTCGCGCCGCCGCTGCCGCCGCTGCTATCGCCGCCGCCGCAGGCCAGGGCAAGCAAGAACGAGAGTGGCGCGAGGCGTTTCATAAGAATCACTTGAGCAGAGTGGGCGGAACGTGTGTGCCGCAGTGAATCGCAGCGCGCCGCGGCACGCCGAACGTCAACCAGGGCCACCGCGGGTAGTACGTAGTGGGTAGTATGCAGTGAGTCAGATTGTTCCTGCCACCGCGCTAGCTCGTTGCCTTTCAATAGCAGGGGCGGGACTCGAACCCGCGACCCCGGCATTATGAGTTCGGGTGGACAGAGCGAAGAGATAGCGAAGCTCAGGCTACGGCGTACCAAGACAGCACACGACGCACCGGCACACATCACGGTCTTTGGTGCCAAGGATAGTGCCAGCGGGGGCGTGAATCAGCAACGCTCTCCGGCTCGACCGCGCAGTCCGCCCCCGCCCCGTTCGGCGTGACTAAGTCCGCGCTCCCGCGCACCACGCTTGATGCAGCGTCGCACGTCGTCCATAAGGGCTGGCCGGAGTCCGCGCCCCACGGAGCATTCCACGCACGGTGGCCTTCCCTACCCCCGATCACAGCACGAGGCCCTACACGCCTTGTAGGCCCCGCCTTACCACAGAGAGAGGAGAGCTGGAGAGATGGTGGACTATGCGAAGGAATACGGAGCGTGGGTCGGTGGGTACCGATGGAGCCACTGGGTACACCTGACTATTGATCCGAAGACTGAGCGGAAGGTGAGGAAGCGGGCCGTGAGGAGCACACCGAGCGGTCGCGAGAGGGTTTCGCTGTTATGGATGGTGGAACCTACAATAGGCCGTGTGGGACGAGCTGGTAAATGCCCCAGAACGATGGACGGCATTACTAAGGCGTTTGTTCACGAGTTCGTTCGCTACTGCACGAAGGTGGCCCAGCACGACGTTTCCTATGCCTTCTCAGTTGAGGCGGGCTGTTCCGGTGCTCACTGGCACATTCACGCCTTGCTATACGGCACTGAGGGCATCGCGTGCGATCGGCTGGTACGTGCGTGGCGGCACGGACGTGCAAAGGTCGATGTGTACGATCCGGCTAGAAATGCCGCGACCTATATGGTGAAAGAGGCGAGCCAAGAGGCCTTCACGTGGGATATGTCGAAGACCCTGCCCCCACCGCTACTGACGCGGAATGGGGTCAGCGAAGGCCCTGTGGAACAGGTAATAGATGTGCGCCACACTTTGTCAGCCCGGCGACGCACGGAGAGCCGGTCACCTGCCTGGTGATGCCTACCTCGGGGGGATGGGGGTCGGTCCGAGCGGGAGTTGACACGCTCTTCGCTGATTCGTCCCTCACAACTTTCAGTGATTTCGAGATTTCCATACTAGGGAGAATTTGAAATGGCACAACGGGGGAGACCGAAGGGACTACGCAAGACTGGTGGACGGCGGAAAGGCACACCAAACCGCGTGACGGCGAGCATCAAGAGCGCGTTGACCGAAGCCTTTGACGGACTCGGTGGCGTCCCTGCGCTCGTGGAGTGGGGCAAGGGCAACCCCACAGCGTTCTATTCGTGCTGGAGTCGCTTGGCTCCCAAGGACGCTAGCGAAGGGAGCAAAGGACTCGTCAGCATCGGTGAGCTCCACATCAGCGCCCTGAAAGCCATTCCCTACTCACCAAGGATTGCCAGTACCTCGGCAACTCCGTCGCGGATCGACTGAGCCCCCCCGATTTCCACCAGCGACCGGGCGCGCTGTATATCGAGTCCCTGCGCGTGCGCCCCGCTGCGCAATGCATAGGCTGCCGACCGTGTGCGTCGAAAAAAATAAAAATCTAAGGTGACCCACACCGCGATTCGGAGCGTGGCCTACGGGATCGGAACGCGACTCGGAACCGCGACTGCGAACGATACGGGAACTCCGTTGCCAATCTG
>JAQBYI010000044.1 GCA_027622655.1 Gemmatimonadota bacterium
CCGTCTTCGCTCGGGCTGGATCGTTCTGGCCGCGCTGATGGGGGTTTCCGTCGCTGAGCTACCGGGCGACATTCAACTCGCCGCCGTGCACGGCAAAGGCGGTGACGACGTGACGCTTCCCGATGAGGATGCCGCCATCCGTTACGGCATGGAACACCGTCCCGATCTCGCGGCCACCCGCGCGACCCTGGACCGCGCGCAAGCCGCGGTGGGCATCGTGCGCTCAACGTTTTACCCAAGCGTCGAACTCGCGGGAAGCTACGGCGTCTCAAGACCCGACAATGTGGACTTCGAAGAGGACGATCTCGCCGGCGCCATCGCGCTGGTCGTGCGTTATGATCTCTTTCGCGGCGGCGAGCGCCTGGCACAGATCAGCGAAGCCAATGCGCTCCGGGACAAAGCGGCGGCACTACTCGCGCAAGCCCAGATCGAGATCGTCTCCGAGATCCGCGATGCGGTCTCCCGGCTTGACGCGACCGGCGAGATTTTTGAACTGCAGAGTCGCAATGTCGACCTCGTCGAACGCACGCGGGACCTCGTCGAACTGGAGTACAATGCCGGCGGCGCGTCACTCGTGCGCCTGAACGAGGCGCAGCGCGACCTGGTCGAGGTGCGCAGTCGCCACGCGACCGCGCTCGCATCGCTGCGCGTCGCCTGGCACCAGCTCCTGCAAGCCACTGCACAGCCGCTCGAAGCAGTTCCCGACCCGTGAGGGCGGCTTGACTTTGGCCCGAGCGCTGCGCATGATCCCGGGCCTTTCCGTTTTCGTCGGCGCGCAACGCGTGCACTACGTACCATGAACCTCGAAACCAAACCGAAACGTCGATCGCTGATGGAGAGCGTCGGGGTCTACCTGCCCCCCGAGTCGGTGTCCATGGATGAGATCGTGAAGGGCTGTACGCACAAGGTACTGCTCCCGCTCAAACGCCTGACCGGCATCGAGTCGGTAAGAATTGCCGGGGAGACCGAGTTCAGTCACGAGCTGGGGCTGAAGGCGGTCCACGATTGCCTGGCCATGTCAAAGTACGGACCCGGCGATATCGATCTCATTATGTGCTGCAACATCTCGTACTCCGATGGTCCCGACGAGTACACCATGGAGCCCGGGCGTGCCGTTCGGCTGCGCGACGAGGTGGGCATGCACGGCGCGCTGGCCTTCGACATTACGAACGCATGCGCCGGAATGTTCACGGGAGTCTACCTGGCCGATGCCTTGATTCGCGCCGGCGAAATTCGGCGAGCGCTGGTCGTCAGCGGCGAGCACATCACGCACCTGATGCGGACCGCCCAGCAAGAGATCAGCGGCCTGGCAGACCCCCGGCTGGCTTGCCTGACCCTGGGCGACGCCGGCGCGGCCGTCCTGCTCGACGGCACGGACGATCCCGATGCAGGGCTGCACGGCATCGAACTCTATACGCTGGGCCGGCACAGCGAGCTGTGCACCGCGAAGGTTACGGATCAGCCGCATGGCGGGGTGATCATGAAGACCGACATGATCGCCCTGGCCAACATCGCCTTGACCGCCTACCTGCAGCACTCCGCTTATCTCGCGCTGCGGCTTGGATGGCGCGGCGATTCGGTGGACCACATCATTCCGCACCAGACGTCGAAAGCCACACTCGACGGCGGGTCCCGCAAAGTGAAAGACACGGCCTCTCAACTCGGAGCGGAGTTCAGAGACAAAGTGATAAACAACGTCACGGAACGGGGAAACACGGCTACGACCAGTCACTTCGTGGCGCTAAAGGACTGCATTCGAAACGGCAAAATCAAGTCTGGCGAGGGCGTCATCTTTGGGATCCTGGCATCGGGCGTTACGGTAGGAACCGCCGTGTACCGTCTCGACGATTTGCCGGAGCGATGCCTCGCCGCGATGGACACGCCGCGACCGCCGCCGCCGGCCGCCGAACGGCCCGCCTTCGGGAAGGCCTTCACGAGTCATCACGCGGCGCCGCGCGTCCGCCTGGAGTCGCTGGGGGCAGTCGCCGGGGACCGGGCCGGGGACCTGGATACGATGGACGCCCTGGTCGAGGCCAGCGAAGCCTGCCTGGACGGTTCCACGCACGAGCGCGGCGATATCGGCCTGCTCCTGAGTACAGGCGTTTACCGTACCGACTTTCTCTCGGAACCGGCCCTCGCCGCGTTGCTTGCCGGAAGAATCGCAGTGAACGATGCGCCCAAATCTCCCCTCGAAACCAAGACCCTGGCGTTCGACATTGTAAACAGCGGACTGGGCTTCTTGAATGCGTGCTATATAGGTTCGGCCCTGATACGAAACCGTCCAGCGTTACGGGCCATGATCGCCACGTCCGAGGTCGAAAACAACGCGCAGGTCGCGCCGGAGTGTCCACGCGGTATCCGTGAAACCGCATCCGCCGCTATCCTCGACCTGGCGGAGCGCGACGGCACGGGGTTCGGGGCCTTCACCTTTCAGTCGTTTCCACGAGAAAAGGATGCTTTGCGCGTGTACGGAACGGCCCGGCGGCTGAAAGTGGAAGACCGGTTCCGGGCGCGACTGTTCGTGGAGCGGCAACCTGATCTTGAGGATCGAATCGTGAAGTGCGTCACGGTCACGGTGAATGAGATACTCGAGGCCGAGGGACTCTCTCGCGATGACATCAAGGTCGTGCTCCCCCCGCAGATCTCGTCAGACATGGTAGCGAGGCTCGGCGAGGCGATGGGTTTTGAAAGCGAGAAACTCGTCGACGCCTGCGCGGGCGACCTCGACCTGTTTACGTCGTCAATACCGTACGGCATGGCACACATTCGGGACCATGGCATGGCCTCCCCGGGCGATCTCGGCCTGATCGTATGCGTGGCCGCCGGAATCGATGTCGGGTGCGCGCTCTATCATTTCTAACGGCGCCCGATCTCACATTAAGTTCCCGAATCGGATCGACAAAAACGGCAAATCAGTGTTGGATACGCCGTGAGGGGTCGAGGATTTGACAAGAGACTTCGCGATCCACTAGATAGTAGGCGGGCCATGCGATCGAAACCCGGTATCGCGTCGGCAGGCGGGGCACGGGGAGCCACCTGTTTGCACAGCGAATCATCCACAAGGCGGTGCTATGAGTAAATCTGACGGGGCCAGCGAACACCGCGCCCTCTTAAAGAATGCCCTGAAGGCTATGGACGAGATGAAGTCCCGGCTGGCCGTGGCGGAGGATAGTAAAAGGGAACCGATCGCGATCGTGGGCATGGGGTGCCGTCTTCCCGGTGGATCCGAGACGCCGGAGCGGTTCTGGGACTTATTGCACGAGGGACGCGACGCGGTCACCGAAATTCCCCCGGAGCGCTGGGATGCCGACGAGTACTACGATCCGGACCCGGACGCCCCGGGAAAGCTTTACTGCCGCTACGGCAGCTTCATCGCAGACGTCGAGACGTTCGACGCGCAGTTCTTCCGCATTGCACCGCGGGAAGCGAATCTGATGGATCCACAGCAGCGTCTGCTGCTGGAAACGAGCTGGGAGGCACTGGAAAACGCCGGCATCTCGCCGGAAGGATGTGCGGGCACTCGCCCGGTGTGTTCATTGGTACGAGTACCAATGATTACTCGGAGTGCATAGCGCGTGCTGTCGGCATGGCCGGCGACGCATATGCGGGAACCGGTAATACGGCAAGCGTGACGGCCGGCCGGCTCTCGTACCTGCTCGGCCTGAGCGGCCCCAGTCTCGCCGTCGACACGGCCTGCTCATCGTCCCTGGTCGCCACGCATCTCGCCTGCCAGGCGCTGCGTAATCGCGAGTGCGACGCGGCGTTGGCCGGTGGCGTCAACCTGATGCTGACGCCCACGGTCACCATGAATTTCTGCAAGGCCCGCATGTTGTCTGCGGACGGGTCCTGCAAGACGTTTGACGCGGCGGCGAACGGTTATGTCCGCGGCGAGGGCATCGGCGTCGTCGTGCTCAAGCGGCTTTCGGATGCGCTGGCCGACAACGATCCGATCCTGGCGGTCGTGCGCGCCACGGCCATCAACCAGGACGGCCGCAGCAGCGGGCTGACGGTTCCAAACGGCCCGGCCCAGAAAGCCCTGATTTTGGAGGCGTTGGCGTCGGCAGGCCTCGAACCTTCCGATCTCGACTATATCGAGGCGCACGGTACCGGGACGGCGTTGGGCGATCCTATCGAGCTGGAAGCCCTGGGAAGCGTTTTCTCCAAGACCCGCAAGGGCGCCGAGCCGCTGTGGATCGGGTCCGTGAAGACGAATATCGGGCATCTCGAGGCCGCCGCCGGAGTGACGGGACTCATTAAGCTCGTGTTGGCCTTGCGCCACGAGGAGATTCCGCCTCACCTGCACTTTCAACAGCCGACTCCGCACGTGGACTGGACCAAGAACTCGATGCGCGTGCCTCGGGATGCGGTGGCCTGGCCTGCCGGCGATCGGCAGCGCCTGGCGGGCGTCAGTTCGTTCGGGTTCAGCGGCACCAACGCGCACGTGATTCTTGAAGAGGCGCCGCGGCGCGAGCGACCTGCGCCGGCCTGGGAACGCCCACGGCACCTGCTGGTGCTGAGCGCGAAGAGCGCCGCCGCCCTGGATGAAATGATCGACAGCCATGTGCGGCACCTGAATCAACACGACGAGCTTGATCTCGGCGATGTGTGCCACACCGCCGCCGTGGGACGATCGAAATTTGATCATCGGGTCGCGATCTCGGCGGCATCACGCAAGGAGGCGGTACGGGGGCTCAAGCGGGTTCGCTCCGCAAAGCAGGAGCCGGGCGCGGTGCGCAGGGAGCAGGCCGGCACGGCGTCGGCGCGAGTCGCCTTTCTCTTTACCGGGCAGGGCGCGCAGTACGTTGGGATGGGGCGCGAGCTGTACGAATCGCAACCCGTTTTCCGGCGGAGCCTGGACCGGTGTGATGCGATTCTGCGCGAGCATATGGACCGCCCGCTGTTATCGGTGATCTATCCATCTGCAGGCGAGACATCCCCATTGAACGAGACGGCGTATACCCAGCCCGCGCTGTTTGCGATCGCGTATGCGTTGGCGCAGATGTGGATCTCGTGGGGCATCAAGCCGGCCTGGGTTATGGGTCACAGCATCGGGGAATTCGTCGCGGCCTGCATCGCGGGCGTCTTCAGCCTGGAGGACGGGCTCAAGCTGATTGCCGCACGCGGACGCCTGATGCAGCAGCTTCCCGCGGGCGGCGCGATGGTCGCCATCGGATTACCGGAGTCCCGCGTGAGGCCCGCGATCGCGGGCCTTGAGGACAAGGTGTCTATCGCGGCGCTGAACGGACCACGGCAGGTCGTCGTGTCGGGGGACGAAGAGGTGCTGCGGGCGGTCGTGTCGAAGCTCGGGGCCGACGACATTCGTGTGACCTGGTTGCAGGTCTCCCACGCATTCCATTCACCGCTGATGGACCCGGTCTTGCCGGAGTTCTCCGAGATTTGCGAGCAGGTGACGTACAAGCGGCCACGAATGCGCTTCGTCTCGACCGTCACGGGCGGATTCGTAAAGGACGAGATCACGACCGCGAAATACTGGCGCGATCAGATCCGGGCGCCGGTCAACTTCGCCGCGAGCATGAAGTGCCTTGTCGACGATGAGGCGCGCATACTGCTTGAGGTCGGCCCGAAGCCGATCCTGATCGGGCTGGGGCAGCAGAGCGTGGACGAGCCGGACGCCGCCTGGCTACCAAGTCTGAAGGACGGCCGTAGCGATTGGGAACAGGTCCTGGAGAGCGTTGCCGAGCTATTCGTGCGCGGAGCGCCGGTGGACTTCGAATCTTTCGACCGCGGATGCGCGCGACAGAAGGTTAGCCTCCCGACCTATCCGTTCCAGCGCCAGCGCTTCTGGGTCGACACGTCCGCCGAGGCCACGTCGGCGGACACGGCCGGTCCGGTGGCTGTCTCGGGTAGCCTGGACGAGGCGTCCGCGCGGAACCTTGCCGAGGAACTCGCGTCCTCCGACGACTTCAGCGCGGAGGAACGCGAGTTGCTCCCGCGCGTGTTGCTGGCGCTCTCGGAGCAGCAGAAGGAGGGGAAGAAAGAAGATCCCCTCCGGAATGCGTATTTCGAGATCGAGTGGGAAGACGGTCCGCTTGACGAGGCGGATGACGACGTGCCCATGGCCGCGCGCACATGGCTCGTGCTCGCCGATGATGGCGGTATCGGCGCCTCCGTCGCAGGCTTGTTGGAAGCCCAAGGCCATGCTTGCATCGTGACCAGGGTCGATGGGGGAGAAGCCGCCCTGGACTATGACGATTTGTTACAGCAAGCCTCCGGCAATGAGGCCATGCCGCTTGGCGGCATCCTTCATTTCAAGAATCTCGACGCACCCGCTTTCGACGCGACGCCGAGCGCTGAAGGCAGCGCGTTCCTGCGCGGCGCGACCGGAAGTCTGCTGCAGTCACTTCAAGCCCTGTTAAGGCTTGAGGAGACCGCGAACGCCAAAGTGTGGGCGGTCACCCAGGGCGGCCAGGCAACCGGCAAATCCAGTTCTCCCGCGAATCCGGCGCAGTCCCCGGCCTGGGGTCTCGCGAAGGTGATCTCGTTGGAGCATTCGGAAAACTGGGGCGGGATTGTGGACCTGGACCAGGCAACTCCACAGGAGCAGGCCGCCCTCGTGCGAGAGATCCTGGCGGGGGACGCCGAGGACCAGCTGGCCCTGCATGGCGGCCGACGACTCGTGCCGCGCCTGACGCGGAACCATCCTGGAACCGGTAAAGCGCTGGATCTGAGCGACGACGCCTCGTACCTGATCACCGGTGGCCTGGGTGGCCTCGGTCTCAGCGTGGCGCAGTGGCTCATCGATCGCGGTGCCCGGCACCTTGTGCTCTCGAGTCGCAGTGGCGCGGCCACCCCGGAGGCACAGCAGGCCGTCAAGGATTTGGAAGATGCCGGGGCCGACGTTCGTGTGATCAAGGCGGATGTATCCGATGCGAAGTCCGTCGACTCTCTCTTCGACGAGATTGAATCGTCGGGGCACGAATTGAAGGGGGTCATTCACGCGGCAGGGGTCTCGGGCGTCGCGGCGGTAAAGGAGATGACCGTTGACCAGTTCGAGGACGTGCTTCAGGGCAAGGTGCTCGGGGCATGGAATATCCACCGCCGCATAGCGGATCAGCCTCTCGATTTCTTCGTTCTGTTCTCATCCATCGCGTCCGTCTGGGGATCTGCCGGGCAGGCGCACTACGCGGCTGCAAACCAGTTCCTCGACAGCCTGGCGCACTACCGCCGGGCCAACGGCGCGGTGGCGACGAGCGTAAACTGGGGCCCGTGGATCGGCAGCGGCATTGCGACGGCGGAAGCTCGCGCCTGGCTCAGTCGCATCGGCGTTGCCGGATTGTCCCCGAAGCTGGCCGTGCAGGCGTTGCAGACCTGTCTTGAGACGAGAACGTGGTGCAGAAGACCGTTGCCTTTGTCGAGTGGCGGCAGTTCACGGCGGTCTACGAAGCACGCGCGCGCCGCCCGTTCCTCGAGCGGATTGCGGCGATGGTCAATGCCGGTGTGGTGGTGGGGGAGAAGTCCGAGGAGCTGAAGCAGCTCGAAAAACTCGCTCCGGAGGCGCAACGCAAGCGCATGCCGGAGATTGTCCAGGAAGAGGTCGCTGCGGTCCTGGGATTCGCGTCGCCGCGCGACGCCGATCTGCGCACCGGCCTCTTTGACATGGGGATGGACTCGATCAGCTCCGTCGACGTTCGGAACCGCTTGGAGCAGCGATTGGGCTGGCGCTTACCCGCGACGACGGCATTCGATTATCCGACCATCGAAAAGCTGGCGGACTATCTCTGCGAAAGCGCCCTAGGTCTTGAGCCGGAGACGACGGCACGCGCGAAGCGCAAGCGGACGGCCGCCTCGCGGGACACGGTTGCGGAACCGATTGCCGTGGTAGGCCTTGCGGGACGGCTACCGGGAGCGCGCGGGGACATGAACCAGTTTGCCACCTTGATGATGGAGGGCGCGGATCTTATCCAGGAGGTGCCCGCGGAGCGGTGGGACATCGATGCCTACTACGATCCCGATCCAGAGGCGCCCGGCAAGATGTACTGCCGCTACGGTTCGTTCCTGGACGACGTCGACAAATTTGATCCAAAGTTCTTCGGTATTTCACCGCGCGAGGCCTTAAGCATGGATCCACAGCAGCGCCTCATGCTGGAGATTGCATGGGAAACGATCGAATCCGCCGGGATCTCACCGGCGAAGATGGCCGGCAGCCGGACCAGTGTCTTCGTTGGCGTGACCGCCACCGAGTACGCAAGAATTCTTGCCACGTCGCGCTCGTTGGCCGAGTTGGATGCGTACTTCGTGAGCGGTAACGCATTGAACGCGATCGCGGGGCGCCTGTCGCATGCGCTGGAGTTGCACGGCCCCAGCGCATCGATCGATACGGCCTGTTCTTCGTCGTTGGTGACCGTCCACATGGCGTGCGAAAGCTTGAGATCGGGTGAGAGCGACGCCGCGCTGGCGGGAGGCGTAAACTTGACGCTGATGCCGGAGTCGACACTTGCGACCTGCAAGGCCCGCATGTTATCCGCGGACGGCTCATGCAAGACGTTTGACGCGCAGGCCGACGGGTACGTGCGCGGCGAGGGAGCGGGACTCGTCCTTTTGAAACGCCTGGAGGATGCACGGGCCGCCGGCGATCGCGTCCTGGCCGTGATTCACGGCTCGGCGGTTAACCAGGACGGCCGCAGCAGCGGACTAACCGTACCGAACGGGGTTGCACAGCAGGCGCTGATCCGGGAGGCCCTGGCGAATGCCGGCCTGCAACCGTCCGATGTTGATTACATTGAGGCCCACGGTTCCGGCACGGCGCTGGGTGATCCGATCGAACTGGAGGCACTGGGTGCGGTCTTCAAGGGCGACCGAAACGGCGCGGATCCGCTGTGGGTAGCGTCGGCCAAGAGCAATATTGGCCATCTCGAGGCGGCGGCCGGCATCACGGGGCTGATCAAGGTCGTTCTCGCGCTCGGTAAAGACCATATTCCGCCTCACATACACTTCAAGAACCCGACGCCTCACGTGAACTGGGACGCCATTGCCTTGCGTGTGCCGACCGAGGCGGTGCCGTGGCCGCGTAGCGCGCGCCCGCGCGTCGCTGGCGTGAGCTCGTTCGGGTTCAGTGGCACCAACGCGCATGTCATTGTTGGTGAAGCTGCGCAAGAACCCGAGCGAGATGCCGACTGGCAGCGCCCACGACACCTCCTGGCGCTCTCCGCAACCACGGAAGCGGCACTGCAGGAACAAGCCGCGGCCTACTTTCAGCATCTACAGCTGAACGAGGAGATGGACATCGCGGATGTTTGTTACACCGCCGGCGCGGGGCGCACGCACTTCGAGCATCGGCTCGCGCTGCACGCCGACACCGTGCAGGAGGCGATGGCTCAGCTTGCCCGGCTAAGGACGGGTCTCAACACTCCAGAGGTGGCACGCAACGTGAGCTCCAAGCGTGAGGAGCCGCAGGTCGCTTTCCTCTTCACCGGGCAGGGCGCCCAGTACGTTGGGATGGGGCTTGAACTCTACGAGACTCAACCGGTCTATCGTCGCGCGCTGGACCGCTGCGACGAAATCCTGCGTCAACATCTCGACCAGTCGCTCATTTCCGTTCTATTCGATAGCGCGGGCGAGAATTCGCTCCTGGACCAGACCCGCTACACCCAACCGGCGCTGTTTGCGGTGGAGTTCGCGCTGGCCGAGATGTGGAAGTCCTGGGGCATTACCCCGGCGTGGGTCATGGGGCACAGCGTCGGCGAATACGTTGCCGCTTGCGTCGCAGGGGTCTTCAGCCTCGAAGACGGCTTGAAACTGATCGCCGCGCGGGGCCGCCTGATGCAGGAATTGCATGGCGGTGGCGCGATGGTCGCGCTCATGACCGACGCGACGCGTGTCACCACAGCGGTCGAGAAATTCAGCGACAAGATATCACTCGCGGCGGTGAACAGCCACCACCAGGTGGTGCTCTCCGGCGACCGCGAGGCCCTCGAATCGGTCGTCGAGGAGATGAAGTCCGAAGGCGTCTCCGCGAAGTGGCTGCAGGTCTCGCATGCCTTCCATTCACCGCTGATGGATCCCATGCTTTCGGAGTTCGCCGAGATCTGTGGTCAGGTTACCTATTCGCCTGCGAAATTGAGCGTTATCTCGAACCTCAGCGGCGAGATCGCCGACGAGGCAATCAGCACGGCCGACTACTGGTGCAAGCATGTGCGCGCGCCCGTTCAGTTCGCCTCGGGAATGGAAACCCTGGTCAGCCAGGGCGTGCGTCTTTTCGTTGAAGCCGGACCGCAGCCGACGCTGATCCGGCTGGCGGAGCAGTTCATCGAGGATGGCACGGTCGCCTGGCTCCCGAGCCTCCCCAGCCCGCGCAGCAGAGACGTGGACGCATGGGGCCAATTGCTGTCCAGCCTGGCCCAGTTGTATGTTCGCGGCGCACCGGTCGACTTCGAGGGATTCGACGACGAGTACGGTCGCCGCAAAGTCGAGCTGCCGACGTATCGCTTTCAGCAACAAAGCTTCTGGGCGGAGCCATCCGACAGTTCCCTGGAATCCCTGCGGGCCGGCAACCTGTCGGGCGCGGCCCGGGACGGCGTGCTCGGCCAGAGGCTCTCCCTGCCGCGTTCGAAAGAGATTCGCTTTCAATCGACCATGACGTCGAACTCGCCGGCGTTTCTGGACGACCACCGTTTGTTCGGTACGGTCGTGTGCCCGGGCGCCTCGCATATCGCGACGATGCTGGTCGGCACAGCGTCCGGACTTCGAGACGAGATGTACGTGATCGAGGATATCTACTTCCCGGAGGCGCTCGTCCTGCAGGACGGCTCGCACAGCCATTACCAATTGGCGATGCTTCCGGAGGAACGCGGGGGCTACTTCATCCAATCGATGAGCATGAAGGACGACAACGGCGACTCCAGCGAAGACGCCTGGGTCACGCATGCCGCCGCGAAGCTCCGCAAGGCGACCGAAGCCGAGAGCACGCCCCCCGTTGCACAGATCGACCTGGAGGCCTTTAAGTCCACCTGTGCCCATGAAATCCCGGGGGAGGATTTCTACCGTACTTTCTGGGAGGCAGGCTATACGCTCGGTGAATCATTTCAGTGGGTTGATCATATCTACCGCAACGACTGGGAAGGCGTCGTGCGCATGCGAGTGCCGGAGATCCAGGAGAACCTGGAAGACTACATTCTGCATCCCGGCCTGATCGACTCCTGCCTGCAGGCGCTGGCGGCCTTTGGGAAGACCGAGGCCATTTTCATGCCTGGCGAGGACGTGATCCGCATCCCGTTCCATGTTGGCCGGATCAAGGTGTACGGACGTCCGAAGCCGGGGACGTTGTGGTTCCACGGCAGGTTGGGGCAGAAGGAAGGAGAGGAGCCGGTAGGTTGGTTCCAATTGCTCGATGCAGAGGGCTTGGTGATTGCGGAGGTCGAGGGTTACGAATCGCGCCGCATCAGCAAAGCGATCTTGCTGTCGGTCCTCAAGGAGGACACCTCGCAATGGCTGTACGAAGTCGCCTGGCAGGCGCGTGAGTCAGATGCGGCCACGTGGCAGCCGGATCGACCCGGCACCTGGCTGATTCTCGGGGATGATTACGGAGTGGCTGCAGGGCTGATGGCGCCGTTGAAAGCGCTCGGCGAACGCTGCGTTCTCGTTACGGCCGGCGAGGGCTATAAGCAATCGGGCGAGGACCACTATCAGGTCAACCCGTCGCAGCGCGCGGACTTCGATCGACTGTTCGCCGAGGCGCTTGGCGAAGGGGCGCCGCCGCTTCGCAGTGTGATGCATCTTTGGAGTATCGACGCCTTACCGGCTACCGAGAGTTCATGGGAAACGATCGAGCGGGAACTGCGCACGAATTGCAGCGGCGCGTTGCACGCGCTGCAGGGCTGGGCCGCACGCAACGAGACGAAGTGGCCTCGCTGGTTCCTGGTGACGCGCGGCGCCCAGGCGGTCGAATCCTCCTCCTCCCGTCCGCTTGCGCTGGCCGGTTCCGCCTTGTGGGGCTTTGGACGCGTTCTGGCCGCTGAACACCCCGAACTCGCGTGTCTTCGCATCGACCTGGATCCCGAGGCCGGCGCGGAGGAGTCCGCCACGATGCTGAGCAAGGACGTCCTGGTTAAGCAACCGGATGAAGATCAGGTGGCCTATCGAAATGACACTCGCTATGCCCCGCGGCTGGTGCGGTGTCATCGCGGCGGCGACCATCTGCTGAGTATACCGTCGGAGGGACCTTTCCGGCTGCAGCTCAGTAGTTTCGGCGTGCTCGATAACTTGGAATTCGCCACGTTGACACGGCGCCAACCTCAGATCGGCGAAGTGGAGATCGAGGTCGTAACCTCGGGGTTGAATTTCAGGGACGTTCTCCGCGCGCTCGGAATGCTGCAGGAGTACGAACGGTCGCTTGGGATTCTCTCCGCGCAGGACGCGGTGTTCGGCTTGGAGTGTGGGGGACGCGTGGTTGCCGTCGGCGATCAGGTGACGGAGTTCAACGTCGGTGACGAGGTCATCGGATTGGTGATGGGGAGCATGACCAGTCACGCCACCGTGCCCGTTCAATACATAGCGCCCAAACCCGCCAATGTGAGTTTTGAGGCCGCGGTGGCGACCAGCTTTACCATGATGACGGCGATACGGGCCCTGGAGCAGGGCGCGGATCTGAAGGCGGGCGAGCGCGTGTTGATCCATGCCGCCGCCGGGGGGGTCGGCCAGGCGGCTGTCCAGTTGGCCCAACGGATAGGCGCTGAAGTTTTTGGAACGGCCAGCGCCAGGAAGTGGGAATTCCTAACCGCACAGGGGGTCCCTCATGTCATGAACTCCCGTACGCTCGACTTCGCCGATCAGATCATGGAGTTGACGAATGGCGAGGGGGTGGACGTCGTCCTCAACAGCCTGAACGGGGACTACATTCCCAAGAGTCTTTCGGTGCTGAAACCTGGCGGGCGTTTTATAGAAATCGGGGCGATCGGAATCTGGCAACCCGAGCAGGTCGCGGAATTCCGCGATGACATTTCCTACGAACGCTTCGACATGCTGGATGAGGAGGTCAAGAATCCCGGATCGATGGGTCAAAAGATGCGGGATGTTCTGGGGCGACTCGGGAGAGAGGAACTCGAACCGCTTGAGCACAAGGCGTTTTCGGGGGCTGAGGCCGTCGAAGCGTTCCGGTTCGTGGCGCAGGCCAAGCACATCGGCAAGATCATGGTTACGCTGGAGCGCGAAGCAAAGAAAGACGACGAGACGCAGGAGACACGCATTCGCGAGGATGCAAGCTACCTCGTGACCGGCGGCCTCGGCGCGCTGGGACGAGAAGTCGCGCAGTGGCTCGCGGAACAGGGCGCCCGGCATTTGGTGCTGACCGGTCGCCGCGGCGCAGCGACGCCCGAGGCGAAGCGGGCCGTGGCCGATCTCACAGAGGCCGGGGTCGACGTTCTGGTGAGCCAGACGGACATGACCGACGGGGACCAGGTCTCGGCCCTCATACGCCAGGTTGACTCAACGAGGCCGCCCTTGAAGGGCATTATGCATGCGGCAGGTGTGCTCGACGACGGGATTCTGATGGAGCAGGACTGGGACCGCTTCGCCAAGGTCGTGGCCCCCAAGGCCGCCGGCGCCTGGCATCTCTACGAGCAGACCCGCGCGCACGAATTGGACTTCTTCGTGTCTTTCTCATCGATTGCATCGCTTCTGGGATCCGCCGGACAGGGGAACTACGCGACCGCAAATGCATTCTTGGATGGCCTGGCTCAGCAGCTTCAGCGCGAGGGGCTGCGCGGACTGAGCATTAACTGGGGACCGTGGTCGGAGGTCGGTATGGCTGCGGATCTGAGCCGGCGCGATCGTGCGCGTTGGGCCGCCGCCGGGATCGGGATGATCTCGACCAAGCAGGGCCTGGAGATATTGGGCAAGACTCTGTCTGCTTCAGGCCAGATCGGCGCGGTTCCAGTCGACTGGACGCGTCTACTCGCCAACCTTTCGGGTGTACCGTTCTTCGGCGAATTTCTTGCCGAGACCGGCTACGTCGCGGGCGAACGCTCCAAGTTTCTCGAGCAGCTTGAAGAGACGCCTGTAGAGGAGCGACGGGAGCTTCTGTCCGCTCACGTCATCTCAGAGGTGTCTCGAGTGCTGGGCCTGGACTCGAACGATCCCCTGCCTCTGGAGACCGGCTTCTTTGAGTTGGGTATCGATTCGCTCACGGCCGTGGAGCTGCGCAACCGGCTTGAGCGATCGCTCGGCGGCGCCCTGCCGGCGACCTTGATCTTCAACTACCCGACCTTGAGCGCGATGATCGAATACTTTGCGGAAGACGTTCTCGAGATCCCGCGTGTCGATGAGCTCGAGGCGGAACCAGCCGCCACTGCGGAGGAGCCGGCCGAGGAGGTTGGCGATCAGTTCGACGACCTCTCGATGGATGACATGGCGGATCTACTGAAGGACAAGCTCGCGGAGATGGATGAAGTCGACGTGTGAGTGATCGGCCCGAGCGGCGCGACGTGATGAAACCCGCCGAAGGACTTCGAATCTACGATGGTGCCGTCGCCATTGTCACCGGCGCGGCATCCGGCATCGGCCGCGCCATGGCTGAAGAATTGGCCGGTCGCGGAGCCACGGTAGTGCTGGCCGATCGCCACCTGGATGACGCACAGGAAGCGGCGACCCAGATCCAGCAGCGAGGCCTCCGGGCCTCGGCCACAGAACTGGACGTGACCGACCATGCCGCTGTACAGGCGCTGGTGGTCAGTACGTTGAAACAGTACGGCAGGCTCGATTACATGATCAACAATGCGGGCGTCAACGTCGGCGGTGAAGCGCTCACGCACGCGATTGACGATTGGCGACGCGTTCTGGATGTGAACATCGCGGGCGTCGTGCATGGCGTTCACGCCGCATATCCCGTCATGGTCGAGCAGGGCTTTGGGCATATCGTCAACACGGCCTCTCTGGCGGGACTCGTGCCGTTCCTGGAAGTCTGCTACACGACCTCGAAGTACGCGGTGGTGGGGCTTTCGCTGTCCCTGCGTAAGGAAGCGGCCCGGCGTGGCGTACGCGTCAGTGTGCTGTGTCCCGGCGCGGTAAGCACCCCCTTGCTGAAGGAGGGACTGCCGGAGACCGGCGTGAAAGCGGGTTCTGCTCTCGAAAGACGGGCGCGGGGCATCAGTGCGCAATACTTCGCGCAACGCGCGCTGGCATCTATCGCACGCAACCGGGCGATCGTTTTGATACCCCGCCGTGGCTACGTTTTCTGGATCTGGAATCGGCTTCGACCGTCGTCACGTTTTCTAGGCATGCCATTCGTCATCGCTCGCATGAAGCTTGCCGAGCGTTCGAGCGCAAACGGGGGTCGCCGCGGATCGGACGAGTATGCGGCCACGGACCACGCACCCGGGCCGAGCGAAGACGGGAGTAGCTAATGGAGAACACCGTCACCTATGATCCCGGTCAGACGAAGCCGCTTCTGCGCTTTCAGAACCGAATTGGTAGTCTTATTCAGCGTCTGAACCCGCCGTGGACTAATCTCGATGACGAGAGCTTGATCGAAGCGGCCAGGCGGTCTGTCAAGTGGGATGATTTTGCCTCTGATCACTTCCGAGAACCCCTGCGCGTTCTGGCAGATGGCGCACGCAATTGCGAACATGTCTCGTACACCGGGAAGCTACTGATTCGCAAGGGGACGGTGAACGCGGTGAGCACCCGTCTGCGGGTCCAGCGTGCCCTGGCCGATCACCCGGAGATCCGCGAGCAGCCGGTTAAGCGGCCGATCATAATCGTCGGCGCACCCCGAACGGGGACCACGCTGCTCAACAACCTTCTGTCGTTGGACCCGGTCAGCCGTCCACTGTTGGGTTGGGAGGCGCTGCGCCCGGCGCCGATCACACGTCGCCAGAAGCGCGGGACTACGCCGCGGGGGCTGCTCATGCGGCTACGCTTCAACGAGTGGGTCGGAAAGCGCGCGATGCCCGAACTCATGCAGATGCACCCGTTCGCCTACGACCGGCCGGATGAGTGTCACTGGCTTCTTTGGCCCTCGTTCGTGTTTTTGCCGGCCATTGTCATGCCTGCGTTCCGAAATTGGCTCATGGCCCAGCCGGAAAGCGTGTACGAACCAGCGTATGCGGATTATCGCCTGGCACTGCAGCTTCTCGAATGGCAGCGGCCTGCCGAGGGACACTGGGTATTGAAGTCGCCTGTCCATCTTTGGGCGTTAGACGCGATCATGAACGCTGTGCCGGAGGCCTCCTTTGTGCAGACGCACCGCAATCTGACAAAAGTCCTGCCCTCGTTTTGTAGTCTCGCGGCGACACTACTCGTCCCCCTGGTCGAGAAGCTGGAGCCGCGGGGGATGGGCCCTGTTGCGATGGAAATCACAGCCGACGTCATCGCGCGGTTTACACGCGCGCGTGAGATCGTGAATCCGAAGCGCATTATGGATATCTGCTACCCAGATCTTGTAGCGAATCCCATCGCGGCCGTCCGGACGATCTATGACCGGTTCGGGTATGAGTATACGCCTGAGTTTGAGATCCGCATGACGTCCTACCTGCGTGATAGCACGCAGTCGAAGAGGCCGCGCCATGAGTACCCCTTCGAGGGATACGGGTTGGATGAGGATGCGATATCCGAGGCGTTCGCCTCGTACCATCAGGCGTACGGTGTCGAGCAGAAGATCTGACCCGGCCCGGGACTTTCCTGGCCGCACCACCCCGTCGCGAGCGACCCAACCCCGGGGACCTACGGCGGGAAGAAGGACTCACGAAGGCGCTGCAACCCCACCGCGATCGATACCGCCGGCTCGTAGCCCAGGTCCCGCCTCGCGGCGCTGATGTCGAACCAGTGCGATGCGACGAGTTCGCGCACAATGAAACGCGTCAACGGTGGCTCCGCCTCGAGCCGGAACAGGCGGTGAATTGCCTCCGCTACGGCCGCGACGGCGTACGCCACGCGCGGAGACACGCTGCCCGCCACGCGGGGAAGCTCCCCCGCTTCGAGGATGCTGTTCACCAGTTGAGCGAGGGGAAGGGGTTCACCGTTCGTAATGAAATACGGCTTCCCGTGGCAGACGGTGTCGGCCGCAAGGCGCTCGTCCGCCAGGATATGCGCATCCACGGCGTTGTCGATGTAGGTCGAATCGATCAGGTTCTGCCCGTCGCCGACCAGGCGAACCGATCCCTGGCGGACGCGTTGGACGAGCCGCCCGATCAGCTGCGGGTCACCCGGTCCCCATACGAGATGCGGTCGCAGAGCGACACTGGCCAGGTCGCCGCCGCATGCCGCTAGAGCGACTCGCTCAGCCTGCGCCTTGGTGCGCGCGTAATCGGAAAGGGCCGCCTCCGTGTAGGGTGCCGATTCGTTCACGCCGTGCAGGTCATCGCGACCGAACACGACGCTGGCTGAGCTTGTGAAGACCAATCTGCGCACGCCGTTGACCCGGCAGGCCGCCACGACGTGCTCGGTTCCGCG
The DNA here is from genome assembly GCA_027622655.1 of Gemmatimonadota bacterium. Classification (GTDB taxonomy): domain Bacteria; phylum Gemmatimonadota; class Gemmatimonadetes; order Gemmatimonadales; family Gemmatimonadaceae; genus Fen-1231. Next base: position 17,404 of record JAQBYI010000044.1, read on the forward strand.
CACGTTGATGGCATCAAAATCATCGGGCGTTCCCCAGGTGCCCACTTTCGCCGCTCCATGGAACACGACGTCGGCACCTCGCGTGGCATGGCGCACTGCCTCGCGATCGCGCAGATCGCCACGGTGCACGATGGCACCAATCGCTTGCAGCTCGGGGCTGTCGCCGCGCTGGAACAGGCTCACGTCGTCCCCGCGCTCCAGCAAACGCCTGGCCAGCGCGGCGCCGAGGAACCCGGTCGCTCCCGTCACGAGCGATTTCATCGCAGCCTCCTCGTCGCCCACTCGGATAACGCCTCACGCCCGATCTTGGCATTGTGCCGCCGGTCGACCGGGAACCGGTCGTGGCGAAGAATGTCGCGCACCATCGCCGTGGACGTGCGCGATTGGGCGAGCTCAAGCAATTCGTTGCGAATCGTGCTCCACCGCAATCGTGCGGCGCGGCGTTCGAGCTGAACACAGAGCACGGGGCGGTTGCCCGCCGCGACCAGGGCGCTTCGGTAGACATCCGGATGGGTGTTGAAGACAGCCTCGATGGGCACGGGATAGAGGTCGCCATCCGGCGTGGATATGCGATGGCTCTTGCGCCCGCAAAACCAGATGCGGCCGTCGGCGTCGATGTAGCCGAGATCGCCCATGCGATGGAAGAATTGGCCGTCGGCCTGGATCTTGGCCAGCGACGTGTGGTCGGGGCGCCCGTAGTAAGACGGACTCGCCACCGGTCCCGACACGGCGATTTCGCCGATCTCGCCGGCAGGCACTTCGAGATCGCTCGACCATGTCTCGATCGCGTCGTCGGCGATACCGATGATGCGAACGGTGATGTTGTCGACGGGCTTCCCGACGCAAACGCCCTGCCCCTCCTGCGTGAGCGGCCACGTGTCAGTCAGGATCTCGCTTCCGGAGATGCACGTCACGGGCAAGGCCTCCGTCGCGCCGTACGGCGTCAGGAACTCCCCGCCATCCAGCATGGACGTGATGCTCTCAACCACGTGTCCCGGAACCGGAGCCCCCGCGGACACGACACGCCGCAGGGTCGGAAGTTTCACGCCGTGCGCTGTGCCGTATCGCGCCACGCGACGCAGCAGGGCCGGGGACCCGAAAAGGTTGGTGACTCGGTGATCGCGAATGGATTTCACAATCCACGAGGGAATGGCCCGCGCCGGCCTCGCGAAATCCATGTTGGCGAGGACCATGGTGACACCCAGCCCCGGCCCGAAAAACGCGAAGTGAGGGAAGGTCACCAGGTCCCGCTCCTGTTCCTCGATGCCGAAACAGCTGCGGATGGCGGCGAGCTGGGCGTTGAGCAGCGCATGCGTGAAAACGACGCCTTTGGGCGGCCCGGTGCTTCCGCTGGTGAAGGCGATGATGGCCGGATCCTGCCCGGCAACCGTCGGAAGAGGTGTGTTCGACTGGCGCCCAAGGTCGCGCAGCGTCGAGAGACTGATCAAGCCGCTGCGCACGGAGGTCCGCTGAGCCGTCGAGATGCGCGTTTGGATGGTGTCGTTCCCCGGCGTAAACCACCGACGCAGGGCGTGCACGACGGGGATACCGGCCAGCGCCTGGGGCGCCGCTTCGTCCAGGCACTGCCCCAGGTTGCGGCGCCCCATTCCCGGATCGACCCCGACCAGCACCGCGCCGGCCTTGAAGAGGGCGTATGCAAGCGCAAAGAAGTCGAAGCCGGGAATGACCAGGAACGCACAGCGCACGCCGGGGCCGATGCCGACTTCGCGCAACCCACGGGCCAGGAGCTCACTCTCTTCCTCCAGTTGCCCATACGTGTAGCGCCGGGCGCTGGTGGGGTCCGCGTACGGCCGGGGACAGACAAGCGCGACATCGCCCGGACGCCGCGTCGCCGTTGCCGTGAGCCCGGCCGCGAAGTTGACATCACGCGCCGGCATCATGAGGCTCCGTGGCGGATCCTGCCGAGACCGGCAGGGGATGGTCATCGAGGAACGTTCGGATCTTCATCGAGATATCAACTCCCGCGTCTTCCAGCACGTAGTGTCCCGCGTCGGAGTAGCAGTGGACCTCCGCGTTCGGGAGGCGTCGCGTCCACTCCGCCAGGATATCCGCATCGAAGATAAAATCGTACATGCCCCAGCATATGAGCACCGGAAGATCCTGAAACTGATCGATGCTCTCTTCGATTTCCGTCAACAAGTCGTAGGAACGGTCGGCCGGGTCTATCGGTATGTCCTGCACGAAGCGAAGGACGGCGAGACGGTTGCGCCAGTTGTTGTAGGGCTCGAGATAACCGCGCCGCACCCCGGCGGACAGAGGGGTCGTGACGCAACGACGGACCGCGCTGAGACTGAACGCGTTCAGGCCGCGCACGAGCAATGGCCCCAGGAACGACTTGCGGATCCGGGTCAAGTCCGGCGGAAAAGCCTTGCCGGCGGGCAGGTGGAAAGCCGCCGTGTTGAGAATCACGAGTCTCTTGACCCGCCCGGGGTGTCGCATGGCGTAGCCGAGTCCGATCGAGCCTCCCCAGTCGTGGACGATCAGCGTCACGTTGGAGACGACCCCGCGCTGTTCCAGCAAGTGGTCAAGATCGTCGATTCGCGATGCGAGCGTGTACGCGTATGCATCGTCGAGTGGAGATTCCGAAAGCCCCATGCCAATGTGATCGGGCACGATCGTGCGGTAGCGATCGCTGAGTGTGCGGATCGGACGCCTGTAGAAGAAGGACCAGGTGGGATTGCCGTGCACCATCACCACGGGGTCACCATCGCCGGGACCTTCGTCGATGTAGTGCAGACGCGTTCCGTGAACCTGCATAAACCGATTCCGGAAATTGTATTCAGGATACGACATGCACACCCCGAATCGGACGCTGCAGACGCAAAACAATCATGTCATCAGCGCTTCCAGCCCGAATCGCGTCGGCATGGCGATGTGCATCGTGGCGGGCGTGCGCGACGTTCATACGGATCATCCTAACGCAAGCCGCGTGGCAAGCTCCGCCAGATCAATCAGGGAAAAACGTCTGACCGTGGTCTCTCTTCTCGTTATTCGTGTCGATTCGTGTGGTTCGTGAGCACACGAATGTCGCGCCCCTGGATCGTGCGCCATGCTCACGAACATCTCCTGCGGACCAAGGCTTCTCTTCATGGAATCCATCATTGCCTTGATCTCCTCCCGGGTCCGTTGCGGGTTTTGTCTCGCTTGGCGGGCGTGCCGTCAGGTGCGGCCCACTCCTCCTGGACGGCCCAAGTCATAAACATCTTTCTAAAGTCGTCCCAGCCACATCCATAGCCCTCGGGCGTGGGCTGTGAAATTTGCTCGAGGATGTTGTTGACGGTGCCCTGCCTGGCGTGGCCCGGCTTGATCAGCCTGAGCCATGACCTTGCCAGGCGCGTGATATGCCGTTGGTAGGCGTCGCCGTCGGGTCGATCGTAGGCCGCGATCATGGCTATGGCCTGCTTGCGGGGTGTGTCGATTTTCATCTCTGTGCATCTCGCTCGATGGGTGCGCGCCTCGGTCACGATGTCTGCAGAATTATCCGCGCAGCAGATTCTGAAATTTCACTCTGGGGCTGTCGCTCATAGACTATAGGTCCAGCAGCAGGTTCGTTCTGAAGTTGGAGAGCCAGTCACACGTGAAGTTATCCCAAAGTCTGGCTCGAATACCAGCGGCAATGGTCAGGTCCTCGAGCGCGACGATACGGTCCAGCAGCCCAAGCATGTGGCAGGCGCGTACGGCGGCTTTGTCGGGGGAGCACAGGAGCCAGACGTCCTGCCGAATAAGGGCAGCAGCGACGAGACGTTCCTCGCAGGGGTCCAGACTGGGCTCGGCGCCCAGGCGTAGGCGGAAATCCATAAGGTCGGTCGAAGCGAGATCGTGCACTGCAACATCGCTCTGCAGGGCGTCGATATCGATCGGGATTGGGACGTCTCGGGTTTGGTTCCCAGTTCTACATTCCACAACGCACTCCGAGTCCGTTTCAAACGAAAAATATGCCGTCAGGTGGTTCCATATCTTTACCCGGTGCGATTCGAGAATCACGTTGGTATCCACCAGCACCACCGATCCCCGTTCCACACGCATGGTCTATCAGTCCTGCCCTATAGATCGAACGGCGACGGCAACTGATGCGCCTCAATGATATCTCTGAGTTGCTCAATGGTCGTATCCAGCAGCTCGCACACCTTGCGTACGGATATCTGGCCCTCCTCGATAGCCCGATGCAAGTAGCCTACAAATACCGGGGAGAGCGGTGGCGCTGGTGTCTCCGCCGCTGTGACTTCCAGGCCATGGAGCTCCTCTTTCGAGACGCTATCGCGTTGTGTGCGCGTCATCCAATCGAGATTGATCAACCGGTAGTAGAGGGCTTGGGCTGAGACCTCATACTCGGCGGCATGAGGGAAGCTTCTACATCTTCATTTCGCAGATCGGCGCCAGCTCGACGCTTCCGCGCGAGATTTGTACTGAAAGGGAGAGGCGCGATTCGCTATCGGTCCCAGAGTCGTGGGTTCTGCGGAGGGCTGAGGATCTTCTTCTGGGCGTCGCTCAATCCATTCGGCGCAGACGGATCGAGATAGCTGCTGGTCCAGGCCATGGCGGGGTGGTTGTATTTGTAGAAAACAGTGCGACGTTCCTGGTCCGAGGTCCATGGTAGCGCACCGTGGGTGAGAGCCTCGGTAAAGATGACGGCTGTTCCGGCTTTGCCGACCACCGCCTGGATACACTCGTGGCGACTCTCGGCCATGTTGATCCAGGATTCTGGCAGGGGGAACTTCGCTTTATGCGAGCCCGGGATACAGCCGAACCCGCCATCGCCGGGAAGAACGTCGTACAGGTTGTAGGCGACGACGGTCAGCCCGTTGAAGATGCGGCCATCCTGAACGTCGTAGAACATAGACGGCTCATGCGGGGTGCCACCGCCATGCAGCGTAGCGCCGATGGGGCTAAGCCCCTTGCGAATCACGTCGATGTAGATGTGGTCGAGTCGGAAGTGGCGTCCGATCAAGCCCTCCATGTAGGGTACGATCGGAGGATGATCGATCAGGGCGATCATCGGGTCTCCCCAGGGCAAGAGGCCGCCGAACCGGTGAGTCTGAAAATCCGGATCCTCGAGGGCGGCTATCTGCTGATCCACAAGCGCATTCAGGGCGGTGAGCTCGCCCTCGCCGAGCGCGTTCTCGACGACGACGTATCCCCGTATGTCGAATAGGTACTGTTCCTCGGGCGTCATGGCTTGCGTTTCCTATATCGCACTTGCGAGACCCTGGCAAGCGCATCGATCGTTGTTTTCGCCCGGATCACACGGCGGTACTGCGGGCGATCCGAACATCCAGAGAGTGATGCCGAAAAGATCACTGCGCAAGGCGACCGGATCCGCCAGATTGGCCGTGCGATACCGTCGCATGGAGCCGCCGGCGAGTACATCGGCGTCGCGAAATTCACGGCGCGAGGCGCCGCTTTGCTGCGCGAAACCTATCATCGCGTGCGCGCAGAACACGCCGGGAAACCGTGGCGGAATGCGAAAGTTTTCGAGAAAGCCTACCTGATTGAGCTGATCCAGGAGATGCTCGACGATGGCGTCGCCGTTCATATGGTATCGCCCGCAGATTCCAGCTCTTCGATCGCGAGGGCGAGCACCGGGTCAAAGAGGCCGATTCTTGGATCGCGAATCGCGAGGGATACGCCCATCTTACCGGCCACGCCAAGGACCATCAGGTCGCCGTCGAGGCGTCCCATGAAGTCAATCAACGCCCGCGATGGAGTCGAGCGTCGCGAGATGCTGCTTCGCGACGGGGTCGTTCGGCGATTCTGCGAGCGCCTGCTCGAACGCCTCGCGCGCCTCGCCCTGGCGTTGCTGATTCATCAGGGCTACCCCGAGGTTGACGCGGGCGGGGGTATGCCCCGGATACGCCGACAGCGCGATGCGGAAGTGCGCTTCCGCGCGCGCAGGATCTCCGAGCATCGAGCGTCCGGTTCCGAGATAGGTGTGCAGTCGAATGAACTCCGTGACCTCACCTCTCTCGCCACGCGTTAGCGTTCCACGCATGTCCAGGGAGTAGTTGAAGTCCCGCAGATCGGGAAGACGGCGCAAGCCCTCCTCAATCAGGCGGACCGCGTCGACGGTGCGCCCCTCGCGCAGCATGCCGGCAGCGACGCCCGAGTAGGCGCGCACGTTCTGCGGACGCTTTGCCAGGATGTCCTGCCACATGCTGAGGCCGGACCGGTACGTACGGTTTCGCGCGTGCGTGGCCCCGGCAAGCGCCAGGATCAAGAGCACGCAGATGATCAGTCCAGTACGGGTGCGGCCGGTGCGCGAGCAGAGGCGGGAGATCGTCAGCACCACCGCAACGCAGATGGCTGCGAGTGGGAGGTACACGCGATGCTCGGCGGCAAAATCATCGATCGGGACGATCGTCGATGTCGGCGCCAGGATTCCGAAGAAGAAGACCCCCGTGAAGGCGGCTTCGGGGAAGCGGCGCAGGCCGATCAACGTGCATCCGACGAGCATGACCAGCAAGAGACCCGGCCAGACGACGTCGTGAAGCGATGCGGCGGCCGGCCATGCGTAATCGAAGCACTGTCCCACGGGCCATAGCGCCATGCGTATGTAGTGCGTCACGACGCCGAGCTGCGTGAGCGCGTAGGTGACGGGCGAAATACCGAGCGGGCTGAAAACAAGGGCCGTGGTTGCGTTCTCCGCCGGCACGAGCGGGTCGATCAGGTACGGGAACGCCGGGGTCAGAAAGAGCAACACGTGCCACACGGCACGCGGCCGCATGGCACGCACATCGCGCCGCGCAAGGAAGACCCAATCGTAGATCAGTACGATCAGCGGCGCGGTAATCATGACGCGCTTGCAGCACATCCCAAGCGCGCACGCCACGATTGCGAGGCCATACGAGCGACGTGACGTTGCGCCTGCGCCGCGTACGAATGCGTAGAGTGTTAGCAGGTAGAAAAGCGCCATCATCGATTCGAAGCGCTGTGAAATGTAGGTCACGGCTTGTGTCGTGAGGGGGTGTGCGGCCCAGGTTGCTGCAGCCGCGAATGCCAGGAGATGACGCTGCTCACGAATGAATGCCGGGATCTGCGGCAGCGCGAAGGTCCGGTGCAGAAACCCGTACAGCGCCAGTGCGGCGCCCATGTGAATCAACACGTTGCCGATGTGGTAGCCGACTGGGGATTGACCTCCGAGCGCATGATTCACGGCGAAGCTCCACGCGACGACGATCCGGTGCGGGCTCTGCCCCGCTTCCCACGGCGGCCACACGTTATTAATGAACGGGTTCGAGAGGAGAACCGGGTAATCGTCGAAAAGGAAGGCGCCCGATAGGCTGTTGGCGTAAGCGATCCAGACGACACCACAGAGGCCTGCCGGCAACCATCGCGCGAGATTATCGAATGGACGGGTCATCAGCCTTGCGGAGTTTGTCGGACTTCCCTCTGTGCGGCAAGCCTGCCATACTTTCCTGGTGATAGCGCCCTAGAACCCGCATGAAACTCACTGTCCTCACGCAGTATTTCCCACCGACGAGCAACGCCTGCACCAACCGCATGAGTTCGCTGTGCCTCGAGCTGCAGAAGCTTGGACACGAGATCACCGTGTTGGCCGGGATGCCGAATTATCCCGACGGGATCAAGCCACGTCCCTATCGCTGGAAGCTGTACCGCAAGGAGCAGTGGTCTGGGTTGACGGTGCACCGGACCTACGAGTTTCCTACGGCCAACGCCGGGACCGCGAGCCGCCTGCTCAACTATCTCTCCTTCATGATCAGTGCTTGCTTCGCCGTCCTCGTGCTGCCTCGCCAGGATGTTCTGATCGTGACCAGTCCACCGCTCTTCGTGACATTTCCGGCACGACTGCTCGCGCGTTTACGTGCCCGGACCCTCGTCGTGGATATTCGCGACGCCTGGCCGCGCGTACTCATCGAAGCGGGGCATGCGAAGCCGGGGAGTTGGCCGATACGTCTGCTTGAAAGCGCGGAGCTGGCCGCCTACCGCGCGGCAGACTTGGTGACGGTCGCGACGGAAGGCTTGCGTGATCACGTGATGGAGCGGTGCTCCGGGCGGATTCCGAGCACGCCCGGGGTCCTGGTCTCGTACAACGGCATCTCCACCGATCTCGAGCCGAAGCCGGCACCGATTGCGTTCGATCCCGGCGAGTTCACGATCACGTTTGCGGGGAATTTTACACGGCTGTACGACCTGGTCGGCCTGATCCAGTTCGCCACCCGCCTACAGGCGGAGCCCGGCGCCACGTTCGCGGCGGTGAAGTTCCTGTTCGTCGGGGATGGAGAGCTGCTCGCGTCCATGCGGGCGGAATGCGATTGGGAGCGACCACACAATGTCCGCTTCGCCGACTGGCTGCCGCGGGAGCAGGTTATGAGTGTCCTTCGCGATTCGAATGCCTGCGTACTCTACCTGCAGGATCTGGACCTGATGAAAGGTGCCTTACCGGCCAAGATGTTCGAGGCGATGTATAGCGAATGCGCGATCTTGACCAACATGCACGGCGAGGCGCGGCGGCTGCTCGAGAACGCCGATTGCGGCTATTTTTTCGAATCGAGGAACTTCGAGTCTTTTCGTGATGCGGTACAAGCGATGGTGTCGCAGAGAGAGACACTCGAGAGGCGGTGCCGCCATGCGCGGGAATACGTGCTGGCGCATCATGATCGCGCCGCCATCGTGCAGGAACTGGACGCCGCGCTAGGGACGTTGACCGCAGATTGTTGAATTCGCATCTCGACTTGCACGCGGCGGCCGCCGCGCGCGTTACGCGGCGGCGTCTTCGACGCCGTATTCGACGGTCTTCTCGACCGGCGATTCTTCAGCGAACTCAACCGATACGGAAATCACACCGAAACCACGCGCCAGCGACGTCAGGCTCTGTTGCGCGGATTCCTGGACTTCGGAGCGCATCGTATCCACGAGCTGCCGGGCCTGGGCGGAGGCCTGTTTCTTGGCCTCCTCGATCAACTCGTTTTTCTCCGCCGGTCCAAATCCCGCGCCGAAGATGTTGTTGATCATGTCCGGCACCAGCCACGGGAGCAGTTTGGCTTCTTGCTCGTCGTAGATGCTGATGTCGCGGATCCGGATGTCGTAGTAGCACGGTGGCATGGTGAGGTGACACGACTCGGTGTCGCTGGACCGCTGGATCTTGAACTTCGGGCTGCGCAGGTCATACTTGAAGTCGGTGTCGAAGGTCAGGATCAGCGCCATCTTCTTGGTCGACCATAACCAGTTAAGGTACTTGCGGCCCATCTGGCCCCACGAGTGGTCTTCGGCCGTTACGATCTCCTTGCTGTGGATCCGGAACGCGGAAAGCTCTCCCACCGAGCGCATGTTCTCGATCGAGCTGTACACGGTCGTGTTCATTCCGCCGCCCGAGCGCCTGCGCATCCGGATCGTCACGATCACAAATCCGATGCACGCGATCGAGATGCCGATTAGCATGCCTATGAGTGATTCGGTCATTCGAGGCGAGTAGGCGGTGCCCAGCCTACGAGGGGGAGTTCAGGACCATCTGCTCCACGCGCGCCTTGGCATCGTTGTCGAGATCTACGAATTCAATTCCGGCATCATATGCCGCGTCGCCTCCGATGTTGTACTCGTCGAGCCACGCAACGCGGCCATGTACCGCAAGCGTTCTCGGTGAGTCGGGTAACTGCAATCGCAATTCGAGAGTCGTACCGACGGAGTGGCGCTCGTCGAGTATGACGCGCACGCCGCCGCTGCTTACATTCTGGACCTGTGAATGCGAGTTCGCGACACCACTCGTCGCGGCCGCCAGCTCTACGGTCACGTCCAGAGGCACCCGGGAATAACGTCTTCGGTCAGATCCGTTCATCTAGGCATTCCAGCATCCGAACCACTTCATCGCTGCACTATACACGCCGCCGCCCGGACCATCAAGGAGTTCTTCCGTGTTCCACATGCGCGAATTGGTGCTGCTACGGGGTGGTAGCCGAAGTCTTGCGTATCTGTGCACAAGTCAGACGCTTCAGCGAATCTCCTTCCACGACAAGAAGACGATCGAGCTCGACGGGAAGCCTTGCATGGCGGAGAGATCGATGTAGAGGGAACCGGAATTCTTCACTTCGATTTCACCCGCCCAGATGAGCCCGTAGAGATCACCGCTATTCAGGATGTGCACGTCAGCATAGGGCGCGTAGATCACGCCTTTGAAGTCGCCGCCGTTCTTAAGGATGATGCTATCCGTCGAATTAGAGAAGATGCGGAAATCAGGAGGATTACCAGTAAAGTTGATCGAGGATCCCTCCTTGGCTTCCATTGCTCCGGTCAGGTAAATGGTAACGGGCCCGGAGGTGGAGTCGATATTCAAGGTTGCGCCGTTCTTTAAGTTAATGTCCGCGACGTAGTAATTCCCAGCGCTCAGCGTCATCGAGACACCGTTATTAAGGGCGATTTTGTATTGAGGCGATGTAATAGGGGGGCTGGCAGAATCGTTGTTGTTGTTCGTGGCCAGGGAGTAGTATGCAAAGTCATTGGCTAGATCGCCGGAGAGAGCGCCGAGGGGATCGGGGTCGACGCGGTCAGCGGGAAGCGCGGCGTCACCTTCTATGATCGATCCACCGGGGGGCGTTTCCTTCCATATGCCCTGGGCGCCCGAGGTGTCCTCTCCCACTTGGAACGATCCATCGATTAGCGTGTCCTGGCCCGTCAGAACTTCCTCGTTCGAGCCGATGTAGGCTTCGCCGGTCGAGTCCGACGGACCGGGAGTCGTGATCTCGTCGGAATAATACGAGTAGACGTTTCCATAGGCTTTCATTTCGATTTCTTTATCGCCAAACAGGCCCATCTCGAAGGCGGATCGCCGGCGAAACACCACGCCCACCTTACATCGCGATGTTAATGAGGTTCCCGTGACCTCGTAATAATATGAGTTGGTGTCCGATGTGCGCAGCAACTGTGTGACGTCGCCGAATTGCATCGTCGCCGGTGCGGTGTAGGTTACCGTTTCCACCGGCGCAGAGAGAGCAAGCCCGTTTGTTTTCAGGTCTGCTTCAATCCGGGTGCGGACGTAGTGTACGCCCGCCTCGGCCTGGTAGTACGCATCGACGGAACGCTTAAAGAAGCCCGTGGTCTTTATGTCGATGGAAGACAGGACGGCGATCGTGCCGCCCAGAACCGCGAGTGCGGCAACGGACATGAGGACGGTGAGCAGGACGACGCCGCTTTGGGCGCCTTGCATCTGAGGCCTTCGTGGTCTTTGTATCGTCATGCGCAGCACCTCAACGCCGCAGGCGTAACAACGGTCCGTTCCTGGGAATGACGGTGGTTTGCCCCTTCATCTGTCGGTACTTACTGCTGCTGCCCGGGCTTCGGTAATGATATAACTCAGACGCCGTTTGTCCAGTAATTTCGAGATCAAACGTGTAGTTCGGGCGCAAATCACTTCTGCGGGGGGAGTTTTGTGCGACGAGGACTGAGTCTGCCCGCGACAAGGATGGGG
>JAQBYI010000095.1 GCA_027622655.1 Gemmatimonadota bacterium
TGGGAAGCGCAAACCGCGTCGCACCCCGCTCATCCGTTTCTCTGCATCGTGCGTCCCCACGAAGACGACGAGTGGCTCCGCATGGTCGATCCCGCGCCGATGGAGATCGCGGGCGGCCATTCACATAGGTGGGTGGTCGTCTGCCCCTCGCAGTGCGTCGCGGGGGAACCGTTCACGTTCACCCTGCGGTGCGAGGACGTGTGGGGTAATCCGGCGACCGGCGCCCCGGAACCGGACGTCGGCACGTCCGGCTCCGCTGGTATGGACGTGCTGTCGCTGCCCCGCCTCGGCGACTGGGGCGGCGTTTGGAGGGGAGTCGCGCGCATCGACACGCCGGGGCTGCACCGTCTGCGGATCGCCGGCGCGGAGAGCAACCCCATCCTGTGCACGGCCGAGCCCGCGGCGGAGCGCATCGTCTGGGGCGACATGCACGGCGGCCAATGCGACCTCGGCTGCGGCCAGGGCGATCTCGGCCGCTACTTCGCGTACGCCCGCGACGTCGCTGCCTTGGACTTCGTCTCGCACCAGGCCAACGACGTGTACGTGAAGCCGAACGACTGGAACTACACGCGCCGCGTAACGGAGGCGCGCCACCAACCCGGCCGGTTCGCGGCGTTTTTGGGATGCGAGTGGACGACGCTGCCCGCGAACGGCGGCGACCACAACGTGATCTACCGGCATGATCAGCCGGTGCTGCCGCGCGCGAACCGCTGGTACGAGATCGACGAGCCGGATTGGCCGGACAACCCCACCCCGCCCGACCTGTACCGCACGCTCGACGGCGTGGACGCGCTGATCAACCTGCACGTCGGCGGCTTCACGTCGAATCTCGATTGGCACGATCCGCGCCTAGAGCGCTTGATTGAGGTTCACTCCACGCACGCCACCTCCCGTTGGTTCATCGCCGACGCGATCTCCCGCGGCTACCATCCGTGCATCGCGGGCGGAAGCGACGGCGTCAGCGGACGGCCGGGCGCGGACCATCCCGGTCGCCGTCAGTTCCGTAATCTCAGAAATGGCGTTACCGGGCTAATTTCGCGCGGCCCGCTCGATCGAGATTCGGTTTGGGAGGCGCTGCGCGAGGGACGCTTCTTCGCGACCACCGGGCCGCGCATGCGCCTGGGCGTGCGGCACATCGGCGAAGAGATTCACGTCGATGTCGCTGGGACCGCCGCGATCGAAGCGATCATGCTCCGCCGAGGCGGCAACGTCATAGCCGAGCGGTGCATCGCGGCTTCACATGCTTCCTGGCTGCGCCTCGCGTGGTGGGGCAGCCGGACCAAGGGAACGACGCGGGACCAGCGGCTCGCTTGGGACGGCCGCCTATCCGCGGACGCGCCGCTGCGCGTCGTGTCGACGAGCGGATTCATCGAGCCGGTCGACGTCATCGAGACACTCTCGCCGACCGAGATCCGATGGCGCAGCGTAACCGCCGGCAACCGCGCCGCGATCGTGCTCGAAACGGAGGCGCATCAATTCACGTTCACCGCGCCGCCACACACGTTCGAGTGCGCGCGCGCCGGGTACTCGGCCGACCTCCCGGAGCTCGTCGACGCCGGTGTGGCGTTGGGTTCCGCGCCCGATCCTAACGGGCCCCGCGAAGCATCCGTTGACTTCGTGATAGACGAACCGGGCGCGTATTGGGTCGAAGTCCGGCAGGTCGACGGCGAGTGTGCGTTCTGGGGTGTGTTCGAACGGTAGAAACGCGCCGGCTATTTATACGACGAAAACATGATCCGAGAGCAGTCGTCCGCCACGCCGGTCCCCTTGCGGGTCACGGAGTCCGGATCGTTCTGGTGTTGTACCGCCGTCTGCGCGTTCATTGCCTGAACGCTCGTGTTAATCTCGCCTTTCACCGTCGCCTGTTCAGCCAGCTGGCGCGTGCAGTCCTGCGCCGTGTCCCCGGCTATGGGGTTAATCGCAACGACGCCCGGCGCCATAGAGCAAGCACACCTCAAAGGCGAGATCGTGCTGATCCTAAGCATCAAAGATGCCGAAGCGCTGTGGCGGAAGGAAACGGCAAGATACAGGTGCGGCGCTTAGTGCGGTTGGTAAACAGTTCATGCATGAGATAAACAACCTACGCGTGGTCGTTGGCTTCGCACACGCTACACAAAAAACGTCCCCGGACACGCTCACAACATCGTCAGAGCCCGTGATATACCGGCGGACTAGCACCCGCGCCATGGTGAAGAACTTCCAAGCACATGCGGAGAGCCGCTACCTGACCGATGAACAGATTAAGGCAATTGCTGCGCAACGAGGCAGGGTAGGCATCTTCTCCGCAAACCGCGCGTTGAATGACGCCGCACGACCCGAAAGACATCTGCATCCTCCCCAATCTGATGAGCGCGCTCATCGATCTCGGATTCCCCGACATCGATCTATATAGTATAGTAAGTGGCGATTGGCTGCGCATCTTTCGGGTAGTGCGAGGCGCCTAATGTGCAACCCAGTCAAGTTGAAAAGGTAAAAATGAAAACAAGCCAAATAATGCCCGGTGATTTTTCGGTCTCCGTCATCGCTGTGCCGCCATTAGCCCGACACATGGATCTTGGGATCAACCAACACGAAAACACGACTTTAATCCAGTATCTTGAGGCCAACGGTATCAGCACATTTCTTTATGGTGGTAACGCCAATTTCTACCACTTGCCTATGAGCGAATACCGGGCCACTTTGGAGTTCTTGGCTGGGGCTACTGGAAATCACAGCTGGGTAATACCATCGGCTGGGCCGGATTACGGTCGCCTCCAGGATCAAGCCGATATTCTGCGTGATTTCAATTTTCCGACCGTAATGGTTTTGCCACAATTCCAATACATAACCCCTCTCGGGGTCGAGGTGGCATTGAGAAAATTCGCAGAACGTTCGAGGTGTCCGCTGCTCCTATACTTGAAAAGCGAAGAATACATCAGTCCCGGAGTGGTGGGTCGGTTGGTGGAAGAAGGGCTAGTCTGCGGCGTGAAATATGCAATCGAACGGCCTGACACGAAGCAGGATAACTATCTGCGCGAACTCCTTGAATGTATGGATCGCCGCTATGTCGTAAGTGGCATGGGCGAACGCCCAGCAGTGATTCATATGCGCGACTTCCAACTAAGCGGCTTCACATCTGGCTCTGCATGCATCGCTCCCGGGATGGCTAACCAACTGTTGGTAGCACTTAAGTCGCAAGCCTATGCCAGCGCCGAGAAGTTACGCTGTGCATTTCTACCTTTGGAGGACCTCCGCGATCTCATCGGACCTGTACGAGTGTTGCACGATGCTGTTACTCTTTCAGGCATTGCCAATATGGGACCTTTGCTGCCAATGCTTAGTAATCTTGAGCCCGCGCACAAGTCAGATGTACAAGCAGTAGTTAAACAACTCATCGGAGCTGCCAAATAAGTATTAACAACAAAACTATGATTGCTACCCGCCAACTGTAGGGGTTCTTGGTTGTTCAACATCCTACACCCTAGCGCAAAATTCATTGTGCAATGCCATTCGAATGGGCAGTCATTGGCGGATCTGGCGTGACCGTAATCCAATTAAGTGTTCGAGCCTTATTCTGAAAGCGTCGGACACACCAAAATTCTCCGCCGCGCGCCTTACCCATACCTAAAGACGCGTGGTATGTTGTGCGATTGGCGAGTTTGCTTCTACACCACCCGCTCAATCCGTACAGGAGTTATACCCTCAGAACGCACACGCGCACATGCGTTGGCAAAGTCCACCCAGTCATACTTCCAGTCGCCCGGAATCCGCGCGAAAAGATTCGCGTAACTTGCCACGCCCTCGGGGCCGCACAATCTGACACCTCGCCCAAACGCAAACACAATCTCAGCAACACCACTGCCCGTGCTTGTGACCGCACTGCCGCCATCGTACCAGTACAGAATCTCCCCCGGTAGGGGAAGCATGGTGCGTTTCTCCAGCGGCGCGAGCGTTGCCTTTTCAAGGATCATAAACGACTCCATGCCTGAGTAACGACCGTGCCACCAATCATATTCGACAGGTAGCATGTCCCACACCAGCTGGCATGTGACTGGCGCCTCATCATCGAGCATCTCGGCAATTACAGATTCGCCAGTTTTCACAAACGAAAGTCGGATGCATCGGCGTTGTATTTTCATTTTTCTGTCCCCATTATAAAAAGAATACGAACAATTGAAGCAATCAAAAACTTCGGGTGACTTGCGCCATGTATTCTTTGCGAAGCAGACATCGCATGGTGTAAAGACCACCTTGAATCTGGCCGGGGCGAACATGTCCGGCGACGCCAGCCAACAGGTAGGCAGAATGCGCGTCCAACCCACAAATATCCATAATTAGGCGTATCATCTCATGGAGAGCAACTATCGCAGCCTCTTCTAGTGGCCGAGCGGCAGCTATCGTCACCCAACTATCTGCAGTCTCCAAATATGGCCAACAAAGCCCAGCCCGGCGCCCTTTAATGACTTCACACCGCAGGGTCACCTCACTCCGAATTTCCACCTCGTTTAGCTCCCCATCGCCCTGGATGGCGTGGCAGTCACCAAATCCTAGTAGGGCACCCGGAACTTCAACCGGCA
>JAQBYI010000002.1 GCA_027622655.1 Gemmatimonadota bacterium
TGAAGCGCACGCCGCAGCTGGCTACCACAACCCCAGCAGTACCGACTGAATGATTCCGAGCAGGAACCACGCGACGATCGGGGAAATGTCGATCGTCCGTATCAGCGGGAT
The DNA here is from genome assembly GCA_027622655.1 of Gemmatimonadota bacterium. Lineage (GTDB taxonomy): Bacteria > Gemmatimonadota > Gemmatimonadetes > Gemmatimonadales > Gemmatimonadaceae > Fen-1231. The sequence goes on from JAQBYI010000002.1 coordinate 112, forward strand.
CACGTTACGGATGGGTCGCAGGATGGGCTCACTCAATCGGTACGACCACCTGGCATACCAGGCTCCCGGGCGCCCGTGCACCCACGAGAGCAGCACGCGAACTACGATCGCGATCTGCATCAGCGTGAACGTCCACGACACAACGAGTCGATAGACGCCGCGCGGTCCCGAATCCAGAGAGCCGAGCACAAACGCCAACTGGTCACGCAGAAATCCGAGTCCGGCGACTACGATAATTCCGGTGACGATTACGACCATGAGCGCCCAGAAGGGAGCGTGCGCCGGCAATCCGCCGGCACGCACCACCCGCCGCTCGATCGGCATCAGCAGAGGGTCCACGTTGCGACGCATGACGCGCGCGATCAGACCGAACGGACTGACGCGCCGCGTACGCACCATCCAATCCAGTGTCGCGACTACACCGAGGCCGGCTGCCAGGCCAAGCAGCGCCGGCCGCAGGATGGCGATGAGCGAGTCGATGACTTCGATCATCGGCTAAAGCGGGCGCCCGGGGCGAAGGACAAACCGCAGCACTCCTGCGAGCGCGCGAACTTTTCCGAACGGGCCGCGCGCGTGCGCGAAACGAATGAACGCATCCACGTCTTCGGGCCGCCTGGCCGAATAGCCAAACCACTGCGGCTGGCGCCACGACGGGAACCGATCGGCAACGAGTGCTTTCGTGCGGACACACGCAGCCAGCCCGGCTTCGCCGTGCGAGCGGCCGATGCCCGATCGCTTCACGCCGCCGTGCGGGATGGCCGGAGTCCCCGCGGTCACAAGCACATCGTTGACTGACACGGTTCCGCACTCGAGCTGCTCGGCAATTGACGTGGCGCGGGCGGTGTTGCGCGACCACACGCTCGCCGAGAGGCCATAATCGCTGGCGTTCGCTCGTGTGACGGCCTCCGCGGCGTCCTTCACGCGGACGATGCTCAGTAACGGTCCGAACGTCTCCTCGCTCATTACGCGCGCGCCGGCGGGTACATCCACCAAAACAGTGGGCGGAAAAAACCGGGGGCCGGCGGCCGTGCCCACTGCCGCCACGCGTGCGCCGCGGCTGACTGCATCATCGCGCTGGGACTCGAGCACAATCCGGAACTCGGGACGAATCATCGCGCCGACTTCGGTTTCGGCAGCCGACGCGTCGCCGGTGCGAAGGGCGCTCACCACCGTGCTGATCGCCTTCACGAACGGCTCGTACGCAGCATCCTCCACAAATACACGCTTTGGCGCCACGCACGTTTGTCCGGCGTTGCTGAACCGACCCCACGCGATTCCAGACGCTGCGTGCCCCACATCGGCGTCGGCAAGAACGATCGCTGGATCGTTGCCGCCGAGTTCCAGATCGCAAGGGATCAGTCGCTCGGCCGCGGTGTGCGCGACTGCGCGGCCGCCGCGCTCGCTTCCCGTGAAAAAGAGCTTGTCTACTGCCGCCGCCGCGAGCGCCGCTCCGGTCACACCGTCACCCTGCAGGAGTTGAACGACGGCCGGCGGGAACCCGGCGTCGAGCAGCAGCGCGTGGGTGAACTCAGCGGTGGAGGGTGTGAACTCGCTCGGCTTGAAGACAACCGCGTTGCCGGTCGCGAGCGCCGGCAGCAGCCGTGCGCACGCCAGCATGAACGGATAGTTCCACGGCGTGATCACGCCCACGACTCCGTACGGTTCTTTGGCAACCCGCAGGCGCTTGCGTATGAACGCGGGGCCGGACGCCGTAAACCATCCCGAGGCGAGCAGTTTGGGAATCGCGCGCCGGAGGTAAACGGCGTTGTCGAGTACGACGCCGATTTCCGTGAGCATCGCTTCGTGGGCCGGCTTGTCGGTTTCGCGGCTGATCAACTCCGCCAGCTCCCCCCGCCTATCGAACAGCAGGTCGTGAAAGCAACCCAGAATGTGGATACGTTGGCCAACGGGAATCGCAGCCCATGCAGGCTGGGCGTCCCGGGCGTCGCCAACGGCCTTCGCCACGTCTGCCTGATCCGAGGCAGGGAAGCGCCGCCACGTTTCGCCCGTACCCGGGCGCTGCGATTCGACGCTCCGGCGTGCTGGAGCGGCCGTCAAAGGCGATTCCTGTGTCATATCTGTAAATGTGTCCATTCTGGGTGACGGAGACACGTACATACGGGTACTCATCAGTGCAGGCATACGGTCGGTGTCAGGTGGGAAAGATGTCACATCACCACACGGGAGGGTCGCTTTTGATGCGTTTCTCTTCGTGCAGGGCATGGTAGCCAATGGGCAGTTTACGGGGTAAGCTCTCGCACACCCTTGGCGTCCGTCGCGAGTACGTGAGCGAATTCGATCCCACACTTCCCGTCCGTGCGAAGCACGGCGACGAGCAGGCATTCATCGGGATAGTTGAGTTCTACTATCCCCGGTGCCTGCGGTTCGCGCGCAACATGATTGGCAGTGAGCAGGACGCCGAAGAAGCTGTGCAGGACACGTTTGTGCGGGTGCACGACAGTTTTTCGCGGTTTGACGAGGATTCGCGGTTCGACCCGTGGTTGTTCAGGATCCTCGCCAATCGTTGCCGGACGCTGATGGCTCGTAACCGGCGTCGTCAGTCGTTGATTGAGTACGGTGAAATACCGATTTCTGCATCGGCGGAGCCGGAAGTCGGGGCCGACTGGGCAGAAGAAGTTCAGGTGGTCCTGAATTCACTACCGATGGAGCAGCGGGAAGCGTTTCTGCTCAGGCACGTTGAAGATCTTTCCTACGAAGACATTGCCGCGATGACTGGCGTCGGCTTATCGGCCCTTCGGATGCGGGTAAAGCGAGCGTGTGATACGCTGCGCGCACGATTGGATTGACTGAGGTGAATCAGCATGATTGAAGAACGGGATGAACTGGTCGACCGCGCCGCACGGGCGTTGTCGGCAATGTCGCCGGTGAAGGCGGGCGCTGTTGCGCGCGTGCTCATGGCGGTACGGGCATCCAAGGTGCGTCCTCAGCCGGCGTGGAAGCGGAGCGTCCGGTGGCTTGAGGATGCGTCGGTGTCGGCGAGGGCCGCGGGTATGCTTGTTGCTGCGTCGCTCGTTGTGGGATTCGTGTTGCGCGGCACGGTCGATGTCGCTGGCTACTCGACTCAGGCGCTGAGTGAGACGCCGGTTGCGCTACAGACGATTTCCGACGCTGGTGCCGAGTCGCGCGGCGTTCCGGTTGCCATGGTGTTCGAACTCGCGAATGCGAAGTCCGTCGCCGTGGTTGGCGACTTCAACGGATGGGATCCTGCCGCCACGCCGATGCAGCGTGTTGGCGAGGACGGCCCTTGGTCCGCGACGCTGCTTGCCAAGCCGGGGCGCCACACGTATGCGTTTCTGGTGGACGGAAGTACGCTCGTGGCCGACCCGCTCGCCGCGAAGGCGACGAGCCCGGACTTTGGCGGCGACGCGTCCGTCATGATGGTGCGCACGCCATGACGCTCGCGACACGAACCAACGGATTCGCACGTTCGATGATTCGCCGCGCTGCGCTGGCCGTCGCGGCGATTGCGACGCTCTCCGCTGCGTCGGTACAACTCGGGGCGCAGGAAGCCAGGCTCTTGGCGATCCAGGACGACGCGACGCGGAGCATGGTGCGGGATTTCATTGAAGCGGCGCGCGCGCGCGGTACACCGACGGAGCCCCTCGTTTCGAGGGCTCTCGAGGGCGTGGCGTTCAGGGCAACCGCGAAACGAATCGAGCAGGCGATGGTCGCGCTCGAAGAGCGGATCGGTCGCTCGCGCGAACTTCTCGCGCCGCGGGCAACTGTGGACGAGCTGGCGGCGGCGGCGGACGCATTGGCCAACGGCGTTCCGGCCAGCGCGATCCGCGATCTGAGAAAAATTGCGCCATATCGCCAGATCACGGTCGAGATCGGCGTGTTGACGGAGTTGGTGGCGAAGGGAGTTGCGCCCAAAAAGGCTGCGGTAATGGTCCGCGATCTTATGGCGCGTGGAGCGACGGGCACGCAACTTACGGAGTTGAACGCCGCTGTGCAGCAGGATGTCGCGTTCGGGGTTACACCTGTCGCGGCGCTCGAGCTGCGCGGACGTGGCGTCATGTCACTCCTCTCCCCGTCTGCCTCCGTCAACGCTGCTATCCGACCGTAGAACCTCTCCCCACTCGGCTGTCCTGCGGGTAACCGCGCTCATTCTCGTCACCGCTCCAGGCGCCGAGGCGCTGCAGGTACGGCATGAGAATCGAATCGAGTCCGGCGTTGCGCGAATTGAGCAGCCGGGCACGCGCGCGCGGAGCGCACTCATCCTCGGCGGCCTGCGCCAGCATTCGGAACCAACGCTGGCGACAGTACTTGCGGGCAACGTGACGTGGGCGCGCGATAGCGTCGCGGCGCTACAGCTCATTGCAGGCATCGCGTGGCGCCCCTCGGCGCTGAGCCGTTGGCAACTGGAAGGCGGCGGTTCTGCTGCCGCCTTCGAGCTTTCCGACATCGGGCGCCAGGGCAACGGGAGCGGTTGGCTGCGCGTACGCCGCCGGTTCGCTGCGCACTACGGGCTGTTCGGCGGAGTGGCCGCAGGCAATACGGTTCGGGCAGCCACGTCCACGAATTCTCTCGCAGGCGATGTCGGTGTCTGGGCGACTGCCGGCGCGTTCGATGTGGAAGCCGAGTTTGGGCGTGCCAGAACACAGGATTCACTCCTGATGGCGGCGAGCCGCGTATTCACACGCCGGCCGACCGGCTGGCTGGACATGGACGACGTCGCACTTACCGTGTCGTGGTCCGAAGGTTCCCTCGACGCAAGCGTCACGCAGCGATGGCGAACGAGTCTGCGCGGCACGCCGGTCGAGCAGGCGGCGTTGCAAGCTTCCGTAACGTGGGCATTGACGCCCAATGTTGCGGTGGTGGTGAGCGGTGGCCGGCAGCTCGCCGATCCCGTGCGCGGCGCTCCAGACGCGACCATGATGCTGGCACTCGTACGATGGAGCTTCAGCAGCACCGACACGGCGGCCCGAATGCCCGAAGCGGCTGCGGCCGTCACACGGCTTGCCGAGGGGAGCAATCTCAAGGTTCGGATTAGGGCGCCGATATCGGCACGGGTCGAAGTGGCGGGGAGTTTTTCCGGGTGGGATCCGATTCCGCTAACCAGAGAAGGCGGATACTGGGTCGCCGAGGTGCACGTCGCGCCGGGCCGGCATCGCGTGGCATATCGCATTGACGGCGGACCTTGGCGGGCCCCGACTCAGCTGGCCAAGCTGCGGGAGTTCGGGGGAGAGGTTGGGCTCCTGATCGTTCCATAAGGCCCGAGCGCTGGCGTTGGGTCGCCGCACAGCCGTAATTTAGTCGGTTGCTCCTCACAGCCCCGAGTTGATTCACCCGTCGCCTGATCGAGGAACCTCCCAATGCAAACATCGCGTCGTTCGTTCGTCCACGGTCTCGCCGCCGCTGGTGTGGCGTTGCCGTCGTTTCCAGCGTTTCGGGAAGATGCGTTCGCGCGCCTGTTCCGGGCGAACGCACTCGCCGGAAGCCGATCGGCCGGGACGGTAGCGGAGGACGAACTCTACTGGGCGGAAATCCAGCGTGCGTTCGACGCCGACCGGACGATGATCAACCTGAACAATGGTGGGATCTCGCCGACGCCGAGCCATGTGCTCGAGCAGATGATTCGCGACCTCAGGTTCACGAATGAGCTTCCGGTCGAGCATATGTGGCGCGTTCTGGAGCCGCGCATGGAGTCTACGCGTCGCGAGCTGGCCAAGGAGTTCGGGTGCGCGCCGGAAGAGATGGCAGTAGTGCGGAACGCCAGCGAAGCGCTCGAGATCATGATTTACGGGATCGATCTCAAGCGCGGCGACGAAGTGATCGTCACGAACCAGAACTACGGACGGATGATCACGACGTGGCAGCAGCGCGAGCGTCGTGAAGGCATCGTTCTCAAGCAGATCGCGTTCAAGGTGCCGCCGCCGTCGGACGAGTATGTCGTCGAGCAGTTCCGGGCGGCGATCACTCCGCGCACGCGGGTCATCGAAGTCACGCACATCACCAACCTCACGGGCCAGATCATGCCCGTGCGCCAGATTATGGACCTCGCCAAGCCGCTTGGGATCGAGGTGTTTGTGGACGGCGCGCACGCGTTCGGCCATTGGCCGATGAAGCGCGACGAGTTGCAGGTGGACTACTACGGCACATCGCTGCACAAATGGCTGCACGCGCCCATCGGCGTGGGCTTCCTCTATGTGCGCCAGGACAAGATTCCGCGCCTCTGGCCCCTGATGGCGGCCGCGGAATCGCAGGCGAGCGACATCAGGAAATACGAACAGATCGGTACGCATCCGCAGGCTAATTTCAACGCCGTATCGGCTGCGCTGGCGTTTTCGCAGGGAATGGGCCTCGACCGCAAGATTGCCCGGTTGCGTTACCTGCGGGACCGGTGGGCGAACCGCCTGATGGCCGAGAGCGACCGCGTGCACGTACTGACCGAGCTTGGTCCGGACAAGAGTGGCGCAATTTGCCTGTTCAACGTGGACGGGATCGATCCAGTCAAGCTGGGCAGCTGGCTGCTCAGCCGGTATCGAATCGTCAACACACCGATTGTACACCCGGAGTTCAGCGGCATTCGCATAACGCCAAGCGTTTACACATCCGTCGGCGAGATCGACACCTTCACGGACGCAGTGTTGAAGGCGATCAAGACCGGCATCGCATCTTAGGGTATCCAGTGGCTGCAAAGAAGAAGACCAAAACGAAGCGCGCCGGAAAGACCGGCGCGAAAAAGGCTGTGGCGCCGAAGCGTGCGTCCAAACCCGCGCCGAAGCGTGCATCCAAGCCCGCGCCGAAGCGTGCCAGTGCCAAGAAAGCGGCGCCGGCAGCGGCGGCCTCGCCGGTTGCCTCACCGCACGCCAAAGGCAAATGGGCGTGGGTATTCAAGCGCGGGCCGGACGAGGAGCGCTACTGGCTGGTGAAGAGCGAGCCGGAAATCTTCTCATTCGACGACCTGCTCAGGCGCCACGGTCGCACGACGTGCTGGGACGGGGTCCGCAATTATGCGGCGCGCAATTTTCTTCGCGACGGCATGCGGCTCGGCGACCGGGTGTTCTTCTACCACTCGAGCACCGACCCGCAGGTCATCGTAGGGGAATGCGAGGTTGCGCGCGAAGGCTACGTGGACCATACGGCATTCGATGTGAAACACCGGCACTACGATCCGGACTCGAATCCCGACGCGCCGGAGTGGTACATGGTTGACCTGCGCGCTGTGGCGCAGTTCACGAAGCACGTGACGCTCGAGGACATCAAGCTCAAAGCATCGCTCGCGAACATGACGATGCTGCGCATCGGCCGGCTCTCCGTCGTCCCCGTGGCTGAGAAGGAGTACAACATAATTCGCCGCATGGCGGGGTAGTACGAGGGTGAGGAGCGCGGGCGAAGAGTGAGGTGCACGTGAGCAGTAAGGCTGGCGCGCCCGCCGGGCCGAGCGCGCGCTAGCTGGCGAGTTCGCCCCGGATGCGCTCCAATCCCGTAAGGAGCTGCTCGAAATCGGCCCACGTGCTGCGGTGGTTGGAGCACGCCGCGCGCATCACGTATCGCCCGTCGATCTTCGATCCGCTGATGATGGCGGTGCCAGTCTCCTGCACGCGCAGCAGGATCTCCTTGTTGAGCGCGTCCTGCGCCTCGTCGGTCAGTCCCGACGGGGCAAACCGGAAGCAGACGATATTCAACGACACAGGTGCCGCCAGAACGACATCGGGCACCTTGGCCAACCGCGCCGCGAGTTCCCGCGCCTGCGCAACGTTCTGCTCAATGACGGCCGCGATCGCATCCACGCCGTGCGCCTTGAATGACATCCAGACCTTGAGCGCCTTGAAGCCGCGCGTGAGCTCGATGCCACGATCGGCGAACGGCAATCCTCCGGCGATCACGCCCCGTCCCTCGTCCGTGAGGTAACTCGGTGTAACGCTGAACGTGCCCTCATGTGCGGCACGATCTTTCACGAGCACGCACGCAATCTCGTACGGCAGGTATCCCCACTTGTGCAGGTCGAACGCGAGTGAGTCGGCACGCTCCATTCCTGCGACCAGCGGGCGGAGCGTCGGTGACAGGGCGGCCAACGCACCAAAGGCGCCGTCAACGTGAAACCAGAGCTTTTCCCGCGCGCAAACGTCAGCCAGTGCGTTGAGGTCATCGATTGCGCCGGAATTCACCGTACCGGCCGTGCCGATGACGCAGATGGGCCGGGAGCCGGATGCGCGGTCGGCAGCGATCATCGACTCCAGAGCTCCGACGTCGATCCTGAGCGACGCATCCACCGGCGCTTTCCGGAGCGAAGCGCTTCCCATGCCGAACAATTCCACCGACTTCTGGGCCCACGAATGGACTTCACTGGACGCGTACACGGTTAGCGGTGGCCCGCCGTGGAGGCCGTCCGCGCGCAGGTCGAAGCCGGCGCGCGCGTGCCGTGCGACGGCGAGGCCGACGAGGTTGGCCATCGTTCCTCCGCTCATCAGGACGCCGCTCGAGTCCGTCGGGAATCCCATCAGCTCGGCGAGCCACCCGATGACTTTCAACTCGACGAGTTTCGGCGCCTGATCGAGGCCGGCCAGATGCGCATTCATTCCAGCGGCGAGCATGTCGGCCATCATGCCGAGCGGGGTGCCGTTCCCCTGAATCCAACCCCAGAATCGCGGATGCCGGTTGCCGTTCGTGTACGGCAACACGTGCTCGGCGAACTGCGCATACGTCGCATCGTCGCCCTGTCCCTCGCGAGGGAGCTGCTCAGCGGAGAGAGTCTCGCGTGTGCTCCCCGGCATCGTTTGCCACGGCGCGCGGTCGCCAAGCGTCCGCAGGTGCTCCAGGGAATCGTCCACCATTCGGTGGGCCAAGGTGCGGAACTCGGCCCAATCGTTGGGGTCCAGCGTTAGATCAGTCGAATGAGTTGGCGCGGGCGCATGTTCCGTCATGCGCGAAGGTTAGCCAGCGCAAAGCGGTGAGGCGACCCGATTGTTGCTGGCACCGCTGGCACCGCTGGCACCGCTGGCGCAGCTCGGCCGCCTCTACCGCGGCCGTTTCCAGCAGTGTGGAGTAGCGTCGACCTGTCTAGACTCCGCTTGCCATGTAGCCCTTGATCGCGGCAACAGTGCGATCGACGTCTTCCAGCGTATTGAAAAAGTGGGGGGAAAGGCGGATGCCCGGGCGGTCCTGCCCGGCTCGGACGGTCGCCACGATCTTGTGCTTCGCGGTCAGGGCAGCTCCAAGCTTCCGGGGATCGAGCGATCCGGGCTGGAAGATCACGATCGCCGCCCGCCGCGCCGGGTCCGAATGCGTCCAGAACTTCACACCATTGAGCTTGCCAAGCTCGTCCATGAAATGGGTCGCCAACCACCGCGAACGCTTTTCGATCGCCGCGCGACCGATCGTTCCCTGGAAGTTCAGTGCCTCGACGACCGCGGCCATCGACGCGTCGTCGCGCTGACCCTCGGCTTCGAACTGACGCGAAATCCCGACTGCTCCGCCGTACACTCCGACGACGCTCGGCTGAATTCGATCGTGCACGGCCTTGTTCACGTAGAACATTCCCTTTTCCTTGGGGCCGCACGGCCACTTGTGCATCGAGCCCGTATAGAAGTCGGGCTGCATCGCACCAAGGTCGAGGTCGAGCATTCCGAACGTCTGGGCGCCATCCACCAGCGAAAGGGCGCCGCGGTCACGCGCCAGCTTGCAGAGCTCGGTCGCGGGAAGGAGATCGCCGGAGTTACTGCTGACGTGCGAAATCGCCATCAACTTCGTACGCGGTGTGAACGCCTTTGCGAAGAGGTCGACGTAGCCCTCGGTCCCCGGGTGCGTCGGCGGAACTGGAACCATCACGACGGTGAACCCGAACCGCTTCGCCTTGACGTTCCAGGCGTTGAGGTTGCTCGGGTGATTGTCGGCCCAGACGATCACTTCATCGCCGGGACCGAGTGGCACTCCACTCGAGACGAAGTTGTTCCCCTCAGTGGTGTTGCGCACCAGCACGATTTCTTCGGGCGTAACGCGCAGTGCCTCGGCGAGAAGTTTGCGCGCGTCCTCGCGGCCGCGAAGCAACCCGCTCCGCACGTCCGGTGACGGGCTCGCCTCGTACATGCGGAGATTGCGCTCCATCGCTTCGATTACCGGGAGCGACGTTGGGCAGAGGTTCGCGGAATTGATGAACGCCAGGTCGCGCGGCACGAGAAAGCGCGACCGAACCTCGGTCCAGAACTTCTCGTCCGCCTGTTGTGGCGCCGGTCGCATTGGCGCGGCGCTGTAGCCGAGCTCTTCGAGGGAGGCGCGCTGGTCGGCGAACGCCCGGGTCGAGATAAATGCGCTCGAGCCACCAAGGGCGATGAGCCGGGTGAAGTCGCGACGGGATACGGGTGACATCGGGCCTCCGGGGAGGGACGTACGGTTGCATCCAACCTACCGCACTTGGGCGACTGTGCGCCATATTCTCGGGAGTCGTCGGTTCGACCCTCACCCGCCACCTTTCACCCGAATTTCACATGCGAAACACCATTCGAGTCCTTTCGCTTGGCATCGCCGCCTGCCTGCTCGCAGCGCCGGGCGCCCTCGAAGCGCAGGGCCGTCAGATCATCAGCACCGGCGGCCGCGGCAGCGCCACGCTCTCGGCGGGCGTCCGAGTTGGCGATATCGTGTTCGCCAGCGGCCAGCTTCCGGCGCGCGCTGACTCCACGATTGAGACCCAGACGACCAGTACGCTCGAGAACGTCAAGCGAGTGTTCGAGGCGGCTGGGACGAACATGAACAACGCCGTGCAGTGCACGGTCTATCTCGTGGACGTCAAGGACTTCCAGGGAATGAACTCATCGTACGCCAAGTTCTGGTCTCCCGAGAATCCCCCGCCGGCTCGCGCGACCGTTGTCGTTGCTGCGCTTGTTTCGTCGAGCGCGAAAGTCGAAATCGGGTGTATCGCGGCAATGCCAAAACCGTAACCGCGGAACTGCGAATTCACGGAATGGCGCGCCGAAATTCGCGGTTCCGCAGCAGTCAGGCTATTTGATCAACGCCCAGGTTTTCGGGTCCTCGTCGCCGAGTTTCCAGACGGAATAGCCGCGCAGTCCGTACTTGCGCACCAGGTCGAGCTTTGCGGTAAACGCGCGTGCGTCCTCCAGCCAGACGTATTGAAACACGCCCTTTTCATCCCAGGCGGCGTACGGCGACTTTTGCACGTCGTCCCATGTGGGCGTCACGCCCGCTGCCGCGAGAATTTCCATCCCTCGCGTGTACGAAATGTCGCTGCCACGTACGCGCGAGCCGCCGGCTGAGTCATATACGGGGTACCACCAGTCCGAGTAGCCGGCGATTCCGAGGGATATCTTTTCGGGCGGAACGCCAAGCGACAGCACGTAGCGCAGGCATTCCTCCATCCACGGAAACCCGGCTACCGGACCCGGTGGCGAGCCGCCCGTGTGCTGCGCGTACGTCATGTACGAAATGAAGTCGAGCGACTCCGCGAGCGCCTTGTAGTCGAAGCCACCCCGCCAGTTGTCCCAGATCCACCGGTGGTAGCTCGTCGGCCCGCGGTCCTCACCCGTCCTCGGGACTACTGCGGCGGAGAGCGTGCATCCGGCAGCGCGAACGAGCGGGGCCGCGTCGCGCGCAAACGAGGTGAACGCGTCCTTGTCTCTGACGTGGAAATTTTCAATATCGAACTGGATTCCGTCGAGAGCGTGGTCGCGACACATCGCGACGAGACTCTGCAGCGCGCGCAGCCGGGCGGAGGGCACCGTGAGCACGCGGTGAATCGAGGGCTGGTCAAACCCCGGATTCATGACGAGCGGAACGAGTTTCACGCCTTTTGAGCGCGCGGTCGCCACGATTCGCGGATCGACGCTTCCGCTAATGACGCCGTTGCTGTCGAGCGTGAATGACTGCGGGGAGACGATCGAGATCTGGTCGGCGTGCTCCAGGAACGCCTTGACGCTTTCTTCGCCGCGCGTGTACCAGAGCGCTTCAGGGCGCTGGGCCGAGGCCGGCAGCGCCACCGCGAGGGCGAGACAAAATCCGGTGAGGGTTCGCATCGGCACTACGTTAGCGAAAATGCCGCGCCTACGTGCTCTTCATCACTACGCGCCCTTGATGAACATGCCGATTCCACTTCCGATGCCGATGACGACGATCGCGCGTCGGACCCACTTCTGATCGACGCGTTGCGCCATCCGGGAGCCTAGCCAACCGCCGATAATCGCGCCGACCGCCATGGTGAGTGCGATTGGCCAGAGGATGATTCCGCTGAACACGAACACGAGAACCGCGACGGCGTTGAGATTCATTCCGCACCAGTTCTTGAGCCCGTTCATGGTGTGGATGTTTCGGAGGCCCATCATCTCGAACGCGGCGAGCATCAGGATGCCCGCACCCGCACCGAAATAACCGCCATATACGGCGACGCCAAACTGGTACACCAGATAACGGCCGGGCGGCGCGACACCCTCGATCCCGTCACGGGCCTCGGAATGGCCGACGATCCACCGGAGCAGCGGCTTCTGGACGAGAAAGAGCGCGGTAGCGCTCCAAATGAGCCAGGGCACCAAGAACGAAAAGTTCCTTTCCGGGGTATTAAGGAGGAGGAGCGCTCCGGTAACACCTCCCAGCAGGCTGGGGATTGCCCAGTGGAGCCACCACGGTCGGATGGACCGGATCGCTTTGCGGTACCCCCAGAAACTCGCAACGCCACCCGGCCAGAGGGCCACGGTGCTGGTGGCGTTGGCGACGATCGGGGGCACACCCAGCGCGACGAGTGCTGGGAACGTAAGTAGTGTGCCACCGCCCGCGATCGCGTTCATCGCGCCGCCGCCCGCGGCGGCGAGTGCGACTAGGAGAAGTTTTGCGGGCTCCAAGGTATTTTAAGTGTACATCGGGGAGCGTGTTTTTTGCGACGCTCCATTAGGCGACCACCTTCAGGAGATACGGTAACGACTCATGCCTGGTAAGACGGAAGCTGCATCAACAGCCACACCTGGCGACCACCTCGAGATCAAGGATTCGCGCACCGGCAAATCCTACACGGTCCCGATCACAGACGACACCATCCGCACGGCCGACCTTCGCCAGATAAAGGTGAAGGACGAAGACTTCGGAATGATGGGCTACGACCCTGCGTTCATGAACACGGCGTCGTGCCGGTCGGCAATCACCTACATCGACGGCGACAAGGGCATCCTGCGGTACCGCGGGTACCCGATCGACCAGCTCTCGGAAAAGGCGAGCTTTCTCGAGGTCGCCTGGCTCCTGCGCAAGGGCGAGTTGCCGACGCAGGCCGAATACGACCAGTTCACGCACGACATCACGTTCCACACGTACGTGCACGAGAACATCAAGCAGTTCATGGAAGGGTTCCGGTACGACGCGCATCCGATGTCGATGCTGACGGCCGGAATCGCAGCGCTCTCTTCGTTCTATCCGACCGCGAAGAATATCCACGACCCGCGTGAGCGCGATATCGCGTTCATCCGGCTGCTGGCCAAGATGCCGACGATTGCGGCGTTTGCGTACCGGCACGTGAAGGGAATGCCGTACGTTTATCCCGACAACGCGCTGCCGTACGCCGAGAACTTCCTGTCGATGATCGCGCGGATGTCGGAGCCGCGGTATGAGGCGCATCCGGCATACGCGCGCGCCATCGACGTGTTGTTCATTCTTCACGCCGACCACGAACAGAACTGTTCGACGAGCGCGGTGCGTGCGGTTGGGTCCTCGCACGTCGATCCGTACTCGGCGGTCGCGGCCGGCATTGCGGCGCTTTATGGGCCGTTGCATGGCGGTGCGAACGAAGCGGTGCTCCGGATGCTCACGGAAATCGGCGATCCGAAGAACATCCCCGCCTTCATCGAGAACGTGAAGAACGGCGAGGGCGAAGCGCGCCTCATGGGCTTTGGACACCGCGTGTACAAGAGCTACGATCCGCGCGCGACGATCGTGAAGAAGCTGTGTGACGACGTGCTCAAGGTGTCGGGCTCAAACAAGGACATGGACATTGCGCTCGAACTGGAGCGCATCGCCCTCTCCGACGAGTACTTCATCAAGCGAAAGCTCTACCCGAACGTTGATTTCTACACCGGGCTGATCTACCAGGCGATGAAGTTCCCGACCGACTACTTCACGGTACTGTTCGCCATCGCGCGGACGTCGGGCTGGGTGGCACAGTGGGAAGAGATGCTGCTCGACAAGGAGCAGAAGATCGCACGTCCGCGGCAGATCTTCACGGGCCACGGAGAAAGGAAGTACAAGTCGACGCTGAACTACTCGCACACGATCAAGAAGTAGAGCGAACAGCAGGTAGACGGCTCACGGCTATCGGTGTTTGGCACTGATAGCCGTGAGCCGTTAAGCCGGCCTGGCGGCCCGCTATCTTCCCCCGATGTCTCCCGTGCTCGTGTTCGAAGTGATTGCAGTTGTCCTCGCCGCGCTCGCGGCCATGATCGGCGCTGCCAAGAAGGGTCTCGACTTTGTCGGGACGTACGCACTCGCTCTGATCGTGGCGTTCGGGGGCGGGACGATTCGCGACGTACTTCTCGACCGACGCCCGTTCTTCTGGGCCGATCGGTGGGAATACCTCGTTGTCATCTTTGTGCTCTGCATTCCGTTCGTGTACAGCCGGGCGGTGCACAGTCTCTCGCAACGTGTGGTTGCGCGCGGTGAGTTCATCGACGCCCTGGGACTCGGCTTCTACACTGTTGTTGGCTGCACGCTTGCGTTGAATGCCGATCAGCCCGCCATCGTGGCGATCCTGCTGGGCGTGATCACGAGCACCGGCGGCGGAATCATGGGCGACGTGCTTACCAACGAAGTGCCCGGGTATTTCCGGCACGGCCGGCTGTACGCGTCATCGGCGTTTGCCGGTGCGGTGACGTTCGTGGGGCTATCGCCATATGGCAACGTCGTCGCCGTGTCTGCGTCGGTGACGATTGCGGTTGCGCTCAGGTTGGTTTCAGTGTGGCGCGGTACGATGCTACCGCGCCCACACTGGCTTGATACCGGAGCGCATTTGATGCCCCCCGCACAATCCTCTGAACCGCCTGCCGGGTCGTAGCCTCGGCTCGGCGGGCGGTTCAGACGCAGTCGCCTCGTGTCACGGGATCGGGCCGCGGCGCACGGTATCCGCAGGAAGTTCGTCGGTGCTCGGCACAATGTCGTTCTGGCCGGCCGCTTTCAGCGCTGAATTCACACGCGGGAGCAGTAGCGACATCTGCCGGCTGTACCGCACCAGTTGCGTGTTCAGCTGCGGCACGAGCGTGTTCCACACGTCGTACGCCTGCTGTGCCGGGCGGCGCTCGGAGCTCGCCACGAAGCCGGAGAGCGCTCCGATCTGGTTGTTGAGCCGGATGGGAAAGTTGAGCGGGTCCTGACCCGCCTCGTTCTTCGTCTGGTAGAGCACCTCCTCGACATTGCGCGTGCTGTCGATCAGCGCGTTGGCGACGGTCTCGAACGCTGCAAGCTGGGCGCCCGAAAGCACCTTGCGAAGGCTGTCCACCTGATAGCGAACGTTTCGAATGGTGCGCACTGTATTGTTCGCTGCGGTCACCGTGTCGCGAATGCGAATGAGGAAGTTGAACTTCTCGGTCAGATCGGCGTCGGTGGCCGTCGTGCGAGGATCCTTGAGCACGCGCACAGTCGTGGTCAGCGGTGAGGCGTTCCCCGCGGTCATGCGCACAGTGTACGTGCCTGGCGCGCCAACCGGCCCACTCAGGCCGTTTCCGCTCCAGTAGATCGCACTGCGGAAATTGACGCCGTCGGGATACTGGAGGCTGAGGTCATACGAGTTGAGACCGGCCGTCGTCGTGACTCTTGCCGCCTGTGCGCCGCCGCGGCCGCCCCCTCCGCCTCCGCGTCCTCCGCGACCTCCACCCGCTGCCGGGGGCGCATCAGCGCTCGACACCTTTCGCACCACCCCCCCCCTTGGCGTCCACCAGTTCGAGCGTCACCGGCGTGGTTGCGGCATTCAACCAGTAGTACTGGACGGTCACACTTCCCTCGCTCTGGTACGTCGTGCCCGGCTTGTAGAGGTACGCACTGGCAGTGCGATTCACCTGATCGGCCTGCCGCAGCGCCGTGACGCCCTCTATGGCATAGAATCCGCGTCCCATCGTGGCGATCACGATGTCGTCATCGCGCAGAGCGATATCGTGTACCGGCACCGGGGGAAGATTCAGCTTCAGGCTCTGCCAGTGATCGCCCGCGTCATACGACACGTACATGCTGCGTTCGGTGGCGGCGTATAGCATACCGGGCCGCACAAGATCCTCACGAATCGCGCGGGTGAACTCGTTCGCGGGAATGCCGTTCACGATCTTCTTCCACGTCACGCCGTAATCCGTAGTCCGGTAGATGTACGGTGCGAAGTCATCCATCTGATATCGGTTGGCCGCGAAGTACATCGTGCCGGGGCTGGGGCGCGACGGCTCAACGACCGAGATGCGAGTCCATGCCGGCAGATCTTTCGGAGTGACATTTGCCCACTTTGGCATTGCTGCCGACGTGCCGACCGTTCGCGAGATGAAAATCAGCCCGTCGTCCGAGCCGCTCCATACGAGGCCGCGTGTGACCGGCGATTCGGCCACCGCAAAAATCGTGGCGTAGTACTCGACGCTCGTCTGGTCCTTGGTGAGCGGGCCGCCCGAAGCGCCGAGGGTGGAGGGATCATTTCGAGTGAGGTCTGGCGATACGATTTTCCAGCTCTGGCCGAGGTCGGTAGAGCGGAAGAGGACATTGCCGCCAGCGTAGAGCACCTTGGGATCGTACGGCGAGTTCATGATCGGGAACGTCCACTGGAACCGGTACTTCGCGTCGCGGGCATCGTGGCCCATCGGGTTCAGCGGCCACGGATCGAGGCGCTGCGACACGCCTGTACGGTTGTTCCGCATCTGGAGCACGCCGCTGTAGTTACCGCCAAACGTGACATCGGGGTCGAGCGGGTCGGACGTCACATATCCGGATTCGCCGCCCGCGCCGCCGTAGCGGGGCGGAAAGCTCCACTGCGGTGCGTCAGCTGCGCTTCCGCGTCCACCCGCGCCGCGACCGCCGCCCCCACCACCGCGTCCACCACCGCGTCCACCACCACCGGCCGCGCGTACAGCGAAGCAGTCCACGCCGCCGTCCTGCTGAGCCCCGCAAACGTCATACGGAGATGCGTTCGTGAGGTGGACGTGGTAGTACTGGCCCGTCGGGATATCTGCCCGGACCTGCGTGGTTCCGCCATCGTATGTCAGCAAGATTCCCGGATCGCCTGCCACGGCAATGCGCTTCGGGTCATTGGGGTCAATCCAGTAGTAATGCGTGTCGCCGTTGCCGAGCCCGTTCTGAAACGTCATCCCGCCGTCGCGCGAGACGCGGCCGCCAACATTACCGACGTAGACGAGGTTCGTGTCCTTTGGGTCGGCGAAGATCTTCATGTAGTACCAGGCGCGCTGGCGGAGGCTGCGGTCCGCGTTCGCGTACTGCCACGTGGCACCCGCGTCGTCGGAACGATAGACCCCGCCGGACTCGGCTTCGATGATCGCCCAGATCCGGCTCGTCTTGGCAGGCGAGATCGCTATGCCGATGTTCCCCCAAATGCCGCTCGGAAGGCCCGGGTTGCGCGTGATCTCCGTCCAGTTGTCGCCGCCGTCAGTGGTTTTGTACATCCCGCTCCCCGCGCCGCCGCTCACCAGGAGCCACGGCTTGCGGCCGGCCTGCCAGAAGCCGGCATAAAGCACATTTGGGTTTGTCGGATCCATCACCAGATCGGCTACACCCGTCGAATCATTCTTGAACAGGACCTTCTGCCACGTGCTGCCGCCGTCTTTCGTGCGAAACACACCGCGTTCGGCGTTCGGGCCAAAGACGTGACCGAGCGCGCCGACGTACACGATGTTCGGATTGGTCGGGTGGGTGACGACTCGCGAGATGTACTGTGTCTCGGCCAGCCCCATGAAAGTCCACGTCTTGCCCGCGTCGGCACTCTTCCAGACGCCGTCGCCGTGTGAGACGTTGCCGCGTATGGGCGTTTCGCCTCCACCGACCCAAACGACGTCCGGGTTCGCCTTGAACACATCGATTGCACCAATCGTCCCGCCAAAATAGGCATCCGTTGTCGGGTTCCACGTCTGTCCGCTGTCGGCCGTCTTCCACACGCCGCCGCCGGTCGTGCCCACGTAATACTCGCCCGGCCGCTGCGTTGAACCGGCCACAGAGGTCATGCGGCCGGTTTCCGTGGGGCCGAGCAGTCGCCAGTTGAGCCCCTTCCAGAGCGCCGTGTCCACGGGCGCGTAGGGCGCCGACGATCCGACGCGCGGCTGCGCAGACACAGTGGTCGCGCCAACGGTGGCGAGTACAAGCGTGGATGCAAGCGCGAGGGACGAGACGCGTGCGGCGGTGGTCGCGGCCGCGAGTGCGTGACGGGAAAGCGAACGCATTGAATACCTCTCCGAAAAAACGACAGTGTGCCCGACGGCGGGCGTGCGATGAAACCTGGTGATCATGCCGACAACTGCGACCCGACGGCTAACCATCCGGCGTGGAGTCGGCGCCTCTCCGGCGCTATCCCCGGCGCTTCGCCGGAGTGCGCCTGTTCGCTAGCGCGGCGACCAGCTCGGCATGGGCCGAAACAGGCCGCCGTCCACGACGATCTCTCGTGCGAGGACGAGCCCCAGCAACAACGAGAGCGTTCCTGCTGCGACGCGGATTCCACGTTGAAACCGGGTGACGCGATCGCCGCCGTATACCGCAGGTGCCGCGATGAGCGAGGTCACGACGATCATGCCGGCGATGGTCCCGACGGAGAAGACGAGCAGATAGGCCAGTGCCGTCACCGTATCGGGAATGAGCGCGAGCACCAGCAGCGCGACCGCTGCCGATCCGGCGAGACCGTGCACGACGCCGATGATTACGGGTCGCCACGCGCCACGGGCCATCCTGGCGTCCCTGTCCGCCGCGACCGTGGCATCACCGCGCAGGCTCGCGAAGCCGAGGACGATGAGCATCAGTGCCACGCCAAACTCGAGGCCGAGCCCCACCCGTGCAGGAAGCGAAATGCGGAACACGATGAGCAGCCCGCCGATCACGAACACGGTCAGCGAATGCCCAAGCCCCCAGAGCGCGCCGATTCGCGCGGCGCGCGCAAAGCTGCGCTCGCGTGCGACGATGGTGGTGACGGCAACGACGTGGTCGGCGTCGGTCGCGTGCTTGAGACCGAGAAGGAAGCCGAACACCGCGGCCGAAAGTGCGTTGAGCATCCCCGAATCTAGGGTAGAAGAGTCAGCGCGGTGTGAACGGCACCCGAACGCTGGCTGTCGCACGTCCGGTCGCACCAGTGTCGCCCGGGGCGACGTCGAACAGCGCCTGGAGATTGTTCCCGGCGAGATCCTCGAGTTCCGTGTCGACGTCAACAAATGCGGTGGAGGCGGGCCACGGCGCCCGCGGTGTGAACGTCCAGCGCGTCTCACCCATTGAAACAGTCACTGTCCCGGCGACGGACTGGCCGCGCCCGTCCCGCACCACGAGCATGCGGTCGAGCAGCGCGCGGTCGAGCGGTTCCTGAAGGGAAATCACCAGTGAATCAAGGGTTCCGGCGCGTGGCGCCGAAACCTTCCAGTCGGCAACCCGCACGAGTGACCGGTCCATACCCGCCACCCGAAACCGCTTTTCGTGCGATTGCTTGAGTGGACGGCCGGCTGCGTCGGGCCAGTCCGCGGACACGACGAGCCGATAGCGATGACCTGTTCGGAGCGGGAGCCCTTCCTCTTCGCGCGGCCGGAGGTCGCGCTTGATGCGCCCCGGATCGAACAGCACCGTGAGCCGCCGCTTGTCGGGATCCCACAGCTCGACCGTTTCGCCGGCCGTGAAGAATGGTTCGCTCACCAGCGAATCGCCGTCGGCATAGAGTCGCACGTGGTCCCACGCTCCGCCCGTGGTCATCGGCGCTGAAAACTCGATGTACATCCGCAGCAGGTTCATCGGTACGACATCGCCCGACGGATACACGGCGGTGACCACGGTGGTGACCACGGTGGTCGCCGGGCCGGAATCACTTGGGACCGTCCACGTGGCCGCAATCGCATTCCCGGAGCCGGGTGTGTATCGCGCGACGTAGGTCGCGCCAGCCATCGGGGCAAAGCGCGGACGAAAGCGGAGCGTATCGCCGACCGCCTCGTACGAGCCAAGCATCGGCAGCCCGGTGGTGTCGCCGACGTGCACGGCGAGCAAGGTGTGCCAGCCCGGGTCGGTCGGCGCGGCATCCCGAAGCGCCTCCAGTGCCTGATGCGGGACCGCAGAGACATCCACACGTCCGTAGTCCACGCCGCCCATTGCGTCACGGAACGTGATCGTGGCGGGAATGGTGGAACTCCCGTCGCCGGAAGCGCCACAGGCCGTCGCCGAAAACACAACCACGCACGCCGCGAAAAATGCGACGTGCGTGGTCATCCTGCGAATGTTGCGCACCCGAAACGCTATAGCGACGACTTCGCGATCGACTTGAGGTCGAGGCCGTTCGCGCCCTTCTGGATCACGACCACGTGCGTCGCGTCGAGATCCGACATCTGCGTGATGCCGCTCGGCTGGTCGAGCGTCGTGCGCGCGATTCCCTCGACATCGGGAACGGTGAGCGCCTTGCCGCCCGCCACGTCCACTGCGCTGATGAGCATCAATGGCCGGCGATTGTTGACGACCATGATCACGTCCTTCCCGTCACGCGTGAACGACACGATATCGGTGGGAGTGTTGCCGGCGCCGAGTTCGGCGACCGTGCGGCCGACCACGTGCTGGCCCGGCTTCAGGTCGGCGATCGAAAAGGCGACGATCGGTGTGCAGGTGTAACCGGCCACGATGTACGGTGCGCCGTTGATGTGGCGCACTGTGAACGACGTCACCGGCGACCGGGTCTCGCTTGCCTTGTGCGAAACGTGGTAGATCTCGACCGTCGTGGTCTGCATCTTGGCGTCGAACGGGAACGAGAAGCGGCGGAACGACGAGGCGAACTCCTCGTTCGACAGCCCGGCCACCCAGACCGCGCCGTCGGCGTACTCGATGTCGGTGATCGTCGACGACCGCGCGTTGCGGCGCGCATTGGGATCGTCGGCCGGCGCGTTCGAGATCGACGCCGTCGAGAACTTCACGCTTGTGAGCGGGACTTCCGCGATCGGCCGCGCTGCGTCGCGCGTAACCTTGAGCAACACGGACGTCGCGCTTGCACCCGATCCGCGTGTCACGGTGACATAGACATTCTTCGACGCAGGGTGCACGGCCATGTCGTTGATCCGGACATCCGCTACCGGCACGCCGAGCATCTTGGCGATTTTGCCGTCGAGACCGTCAACGTTGACGGCGCCGGCGGCTTTGGCTGCATCATTGACCTCGACAGCAAGAATCTGCGCGCCGTCGTTGTCGCCGATGAAGAGCACGTTTCCGGGACCGAACGCCATCTGGCCCAGGGTTTTCACGTCCGGCGAGCCGACGTGTATTCCGTAGTTGGCGCCCGGCGTCCAGGCTGCGGTCGTCGCGATCATGGCGACGGCGGCGAGGCCGGTACCGAGGAGCTTTCCTCGTATCATCAGACTTTCCCCCATGAGAGATACTTCAGAGACAATACCTCTTTTGGCCGAACCCATCAACCAGTTACCGCTGAACGCCGTGATCGGCACTCTCAGCGAAGATTGCATGCGTCACCATCTGCACTTGCGATGCGGTCTTCCCGCGGGATCGGGGCCGACGTGAGCGTCCATACACCATCGAGTGCGAGGGTCGCGATTCCAGTCGCAGTTCTGCACTCGGGCAGCATGCCGCGCACAACACTGAAGAAGTCGTACAGGGCCATACCGGCCAATCGCATCGCGTGATTCGGCTCGAAGAACTTGCGCAGCGCGCCATTCACGCGCTGGCCATGCTCCACGTCCACGACCTCAAAGCCAAGCGCAGCCATCGGCCGCGCCGCGCTGGCCTCTCCCAAACGACTCGAGTTATTGATCCACCGCGACATGTCCAGCATCCGGTCGTTGTCGGCCGCGTATATCATACGACGGCGGGCGAGCGGGATGAGTGTCGCGGCAACCGAATCCCGGAAGCGATCCGCCGGCAGGTCGGGCGCAAACAGCACCAGCGCATTGAGCGGATTGGCGACTGTCGCGTCGCGCGTCGGCGACGGTTGAGCAAGCGCCTCGGTGACGAGTTGCGCTCCCATGCTGTGAGCGACGACCGTGAAGGCACTGCCACGGACACCTTCCGTGATATCGGCGATGGCCTCGCGAAACGCGTCGTGATTCTCGACCGCGCTCGCTGAATCGTCGCGGTACGCGCGTGAAACGAGCGCGTCGCGCGACGGCCACACTGCCATCATGCGGTGAGTCGGCCACGAAAAGACAATGAACGGTCCGGCAAACGTTCCGCGGTGCGCGATTTCGGCGCCCTGCGCTATCGCGCGCCGAAACGACGTGGCGTACCCGTGCACGTACATCACGGCGCCTTCGCCGCGCTCGGCGGCCAGCGAGTCACTCGTGCGCAGATGCGAGAGGAACTCGTCCCGGCTCAGGCGCGCCGAGTCTACGGGATGCGCGTCGATCCCCTCGAGAAGACGGCCGTCCGAGCCGGGACCCACGCGTTCGCGAAACTGCGTGATGACAAAACCATATTCGAGTTGCGCAGCCAGCGAGTCGATCAGCTCGCCTTCGTGCCGGGCGCGGCTTGTGACGTACCAGGTCGTGTCGAAGGTTGTCACTCGCCACGTACCGGTCGGCGGGGTTGCTTCGGTGCCGGGGAGCGCGCCCTTCGGCCGTCCGGTGGCACATCCCGCGAGTGCGAGCGCGGCGATCGCAGCCATTAGTCGCACGCTACGAAACCTTTCGCGTCGTCCGCTTCAGAAAGTCCATCAGGATGTATTGGCCCAGCGTCATCGTGTTGGTGAAGTACGCGCGCCCGCGCGTGATGGACGACACCATCTTCACGAACTCCACGAGCGCCCGGTCACGCGCGAGCATGAACGTATTCACGACGATCCCCGCGCGCCGACACTCGGTCACCTCGGCGAGCGTCTGCTGCAGCACAAAGGCGTCGAGACCCATCGCGTTCTTATAGATGCGACCATCGGGCATCGTGAGCGCGCTCGGCTTGCCGTCCGTGATCATCACGATCTGCCGCATGTCCTTCTTCTGGGCGAGCAGGAGCCGCCGCGCGAGCTTGAGTCCGCCCGCCGTGTTCGTGTGATACGGCCCCACCTGCGCACCCGCGAGCGCGCCGAGCGGAATCTCTTCGGCGGAATCGTGGAAGAGCACGAGCTTGAGTGAATCGCCCGCGAACTGCGTCTGGATGAGGTGCGTGAGCGCGAGCGCGACCTTCTTGGCGGGCGTGAACCGATCCTCGCCGTAAAGAATCATCGAGTGCGAACAGTCGAGCATCAATACAGTCGCACAGCTCGAGCGGTACTCCGACTGCCGGACCATCAGGTCGCCGTAATCGAGGTCAATCGGGAAGTCGAGCGAGCCGGTGCGGAGCATCGCGTTGCGCAGCGTCTCGTTCACGTCGAGGTTGAGTACGTCGCCAAACTCGTACGGTCGGCTCCACGAGTCGGACTCGATGCCAGTCGCGAGGTGCGGTGTGTCGTGCGATCCAAAACTCGACTTGCCGAGCGAACTCATTATGCCGCGCAGCGCTTTGTAGCCGAGGAAGTCGATGCCACGGTCGGTGAGCGAGAAGTTCACGTCGCGGGCTGCGGCCTGGGCGAGTCCGCCGGGGCCCATCACGGACTGATGATCGGCTGGCATCTCAGGCGGGTTGTCGAGCTTGAGGAACCCCTCTGCGATCAGTCGCTGGACGATCGAGTCGAGCAGCTCAGACAGCTTCTGTTCGGAGATGTCGTCGCCGTCGCCGCGGAGCGCTTCGAGCATCTCGGGCGTGAACTGGCCGCTCTGGATGAGCGCGTCGAGAATGGCCTTGCGGAGGGCGTCGAGTGATTTGTCTGCATCGTCGCCGGTCTCGCCCCAGTACGGGTGGTACTGCGGCCCGCCGGCGAAACCGGATTGCAGCAGGAAATCCGCGAGGTTGTCGAGCAGCGACTGGAGGTCAACTGCGTCGCCAGTGGCGGGGCTGAACTTGGTGTAGGTGTGTTCGCGCATTGGTGCTTCAATCTACCCCGTCGAAACGTTTTGGTCGCTCACGCGATGGATCGGTGGCGGTCGGCCAGGGTCGGGACAGGAAGTTGGCCAGGGTCGGGACAGGAAATTGGCCGCAGAACACGCAGACCACGCAGACGAGGCATCCGTGCGAACCGACACATTGATGCGGGATCCGACGACATACCGAATTCTTGGGGCGTACTTCCGGGTTTACAGGACTCTTGGGTGGGGGTTTCTGGAGTCGGTGTATCGTCGTTCGATGG
Source organism: Gemmatimonadota bacterium (assembly GCA_027622655.1). Classification (GTDB taxonomy): domain Bacteria; phylum Gemmatimonadota; class Gemmatimonadetes; order Gemmatimonadales; family Gemmatimonadaceae; genus Fen-1231. Next base: position 24,425 of record JAQBYI010000002.1, read on the forward strand.
TCGTGGCGTTGCAGGAGGCGGGGGCGCGGGTCGCGACGGAGGCGGTGTTGCCCGTGCACTTCTCGGGAACGCTCGTCGGAGAGTTCCGCGCGGACCTGATCGTGGACAACGAGGTCATCGTCGAGTTGAAAGCCGCCGAGTCCCTCGCCCCCGAGCACCACGCTCAGGTCATCAACTACCTGAAGGCTTCCACGTTCGAGCGCGCCCTCCTGCTGAACTTCGGCCCCAAGCCAGCCTACGAGCGCCTCGTCCTTGCCAACGCCCGCAAGGACCCCGTCCCCCTTCGTTTCTAGGCAGTTGCCGTTCGCCGTTTCTGCGTGGTCTGCGTGCTCTGCGGCCCAATTCAAGTCCCGAACCCAGCTTAAGTTGGTACGTACTTGTGACCGCCCCCGCCCGCACGTTCAACCCGTTTCGCGTTCTCGCGGTCCACAGAAATTTTCGTCTCTTCTGGTTCGGCCAGACCGCGTCGCTCATCGGCACGTGGATGCAGCAGGTTTCCACCGCTTGGCTCGCGCTCGAACTCACGAACGACGCCTTCATGGTCGGCATCGTCGGCGCGGCGGGCACGCTCCCGATGCTGCTCTTTTCGATGCCCGCCGGCGTCTTTGCCGACAAGAGCCGAAAGCTGCGGCTCGTGCGCTTCGCCCAGATGTGCTTCGTTGTGCAGGCCACGACGCTCTGGTGGTTCACCTGGAGCGGGCACGTGACGATCGGTGTGCTCATCGCACTCGTGCTCGTGTCGGGAATGCTCGAGGCCTTCGAGATTCCCGCGCGTCAGTCGCTGATCATTCGCCTCGTCAACAAGGACGACCTGCAGGACGCGATCGCGCTGAACTCCGGCGGATTCAACCTTGCCCGCATCATTGGTCCGAGCATTGCCGCCGTGGTCATCGCACAGCTCGGCATCGCGTGGTGCTTCGGCATCAACGCGCTCAGCTATGTCGCGGTGCTGATCGCCATTTCGATGATCCGGATCCCCGCGGGAATCGACGAGCCCGGCGAATCGAAGCACTCCACGATGCAAGGCATTCGCGAAGCCTTCGCGTACGTGCGCGGCGACCGGATGATGTGGATCCTGATTCGCGTGGTGGCGCTCTTCTCGCTCCTCGGCATCCCGATTCTCACCATGCTCCCGGTGATGGCGCGAGACCATCTCAATCTCGGCGCCGGCGGATATGGCGCGCTGATGATGTCGTTCGGGCTCGGTGCGCTACTCGGCGCGCTGATCATCGCAGGGCAGGGTGGCGTCCTTCGGCGTGGCCGCGTTCTGACTGTCAGCTCGGTCACGCTTGGTCTCGCGATGCTCGTCTTTGGCGTGTCCACGTCGCCGATTCTCTCGGGAGCTATGCTCGTAGTCTGCGGAATGGCGATGATGGGCAACAACGCGCTGATAAACGGACTGATGCAGTCGCGGATGCCGGACGCACTGCGTGCACGCGTGATGGCGCTCTACGTCACCGTGTACATCGGAATGCATCCGGTCGGCTCGGCGGTCGCCGGTTGGTTTGCGCGCGAGGTCGGAGTGTCGTACACCGTCACCGGAATGGGAACGCTGCTCTTCGTTTCCGCGGCGCTGGTGTTCCGCCGGTATCCGGAGTTGCGACGGGCGTAGCTCTCGCTACCCGTCCGTGAGTTGAGCCGGAGCCACGGCGCGGTCGCGCTGCAGGTTTCCGACGCTGCGCCACGAGAACCACCCGAGCGCAATCGCAAAGAGAATCAGCCCCACGATCAACGCCGCGCGGTCACCTCCGGCAAACGAGATGCGCGCGCGAGCACCCTTCGGCGCAGGTTCAGTGTTGGCGGCGGCACCATTCGGGGCAGGCTCAGTGTTGGCGGTGGCACCACCCTTCGGCGCGAACTGGATCACGCAACCCGTGACGATCGATCCGACGATAAATGCCTGGAACAGCAACAGCAGCGACATGTCCAGCCACTGCTTTCCGGTGAAGCTGAACATGTGCAGGCCGAGGAACGGTCCGAACTTTCGCCAGAACGCCGATCGTCGCTGGAGCACCTGGCCATTCGCCATCGCGACATAGACGTCACTGTTGCCGCGATCGCCAAACCGGAATCGGTAGGCGGGCACATTGCGGTTGAGGTCCATCCAGAGCTGCTGCGACTTCCCCACGTAGAAGTAGGTCGGCTGACCCTCAACCTCCTGCTGCGCAATGCGGGCCGCAAGTTGGACCGGCAGTACCTCGGATCGTTCGCCCGTGGGCGCAAAGAAGACTTCACCCAGCTCGCTCTGCTTTTGCACCACGATCCAACCCTGACGATCATCAAGCCTGCGCCATTCGATGGCCTGCACCGGACGCGGGCTCGGCGCAAGCTGCGGCGTGGTTAGGCGGAGAACGGTCTGCGGATCGGCCAGCTGTTCGCTCGTTGCGATTCCCGCCGTCCATTCGCGGTTGATGCTGGCCTTTCCACGGAACGGATTCTCCAGCGGACCAAAGCTGATCCACATGTAGATTCCTGCGCCCATCTCGAGGATCAGCAGCCCCGCCACGACTGCGCCGAACTTGCGATGAAAGTTCCGGTTTCGAACCTGTGTCACCCGACCGGGCGCGATGTCCCTGCTGCTGCGCCACCAGAACAACTGGTAGCCAAACAGCGAAAGCAGAATGACACCCGAGGCACTCGTCAGCAGGAACGTCGTCCAGACGGCGAGGTGGTCGCTCAACTGGTTGATATGAAAAATCCGGTACCACCAGTTGAAGCGTCCGGATTCCGCGTTGAGGCGACGCAGCGTGCGACCTTCGTCTCGCGACAGCACGAGCGTGGCGGGCTGATCACCCACTACGTACGCCTTCACGGCCGGCACCCGATTCACGTCGTAGTACCGGTTGTACTCGGGGCCTTCCTCGAGGCTCGCGAATCGTGCGCCGGCCAGCGCTTCGCTCGCGACCGTCGCCATGTTCTCGTCCGAGAGTGGATCGAGCCGTGCGCCCGTTCGCGCGTCGAACACCATCGCAAGCGCCGACGGCGTGGGCTTGACCGTATACCAGAGGTGTGGCCCGCGGGACTGAAGGCGCAGCCAATAGATGCGCTCCAGGCCGTGCTCGGACGCGAGTCGCTGCAGCAGCGCGCTTGGCGAAATGCGCGCGGAGTCCAGCGTTACATCAACGGAGTTGTACGGATTGAGCTCGTAGTTGCCCGCGAGGCCGTTTGGCGCATTCATCGTGACCAGCATCATCGCGACCGATGACGCGATCCACCCGAGCAGTGGCAGCGTCAGGATGAGCCCGAGCCACTTGTGCCACGATGCGACTCGCGCCTTTCCGCGGGTGCCGATCATTGCTTCTCCGTCGCGATTCAGGGTTCCAGACGCATCATCGGTCCGCCGTGTGCAAACCGGCGCCGCCAATGTTTGCGCGACGCCGGCTGCACGTTCAGCTGACTACCACTGCCAGTAGTCGTACAACCACGAACAGGGCGGCTCCATTCGGCGAAGGAACTGCATTCCAGGATCACCGATCGGCGCACCCGGAGGAGCAGTCTCGGTGGCCATTCGCGTCGCCGGCATCGCCGGACGCTCGAGGAATCGCTTGATGTCTGCAGCGAGCAAGGTGACGTGCGCCGTGCCGCCGTCGCCCATCGTTGCCGCTGCCGTCGCCTGACGATCATATGCCGCCTGGTGCTGCTTGAGCTTCATCGACGCAATCGCGCGCACCTGCGCCATGTCGGCACGCTCGGCGAGCGACATCACGCCCTCGACCACCACTCGCTCGGTCGCCCTCTGCACCTCGGCGTGATAGCCGTTGTTCGACGCCGATGGCGCGGTTGCTGCGAAGAGCGCGTCAATCACACCATCGAGACCCGGCTGCGTGGCGTCGAGCATCTTCTGTTCCACCATCCGGGCCGCGCGCGACGGAGTGAGCAGGCTCGAGACGACGATGTCGGCCGTGACTACGGCCGGCGTGATTGCGTCGAACATCGATCCCGTGTAACGCGGGAACAGCTCGCGTGAGCCGCCATAGCCCGGCGGACGCGGCGGAATCTTCGCGAGCAACGGTTCAGGTAGTGCCAGCGCCGATGGTGCGAGCGCCGCCATCAACGCACGCAGCGCTGCGGACTGTTCGTTCGCGGGAACCGGACGCACTGGCTCGAGTCCGTCGCCACGCATCGCGTACGTGTAGTACATCCCGCCGAGCGTGGTCGCGGTGGCTTCCATCGAATACCGATGGTGCAGGTAGAGCGGAACTAGCGCGTCCTCGATTTCGGCGAGCGGGGCGTTACGCTTGATCGCATTCTCGCCAAATCGCAAGAGTGCCACGCGTCGCACTTCCATGATTCGTGCGAGTTCCGCGGCCTGGTCGGTGCCGTTCACCCATTGGTCTGCTGCGGGCGTGCCATCGAGATCCTGATTCGACATGTACCTGACGTCGCGCGCCCACGCCTGGTCGATAATCCGGCGCAACGCCTGTGTTTCATTCGTGCCCGGCGGGAAATCGGTGTAGCCGTAGGCGATGCTCACCTTGTCCCACTCACCGATCTCGTCGGTGTACGCCTGGGAAATGTCGATCGTGCCGTTGGGCCGCAGCGTGACGAGCGGCTGCGGATAGTCGAGTACGCTGATCCGGCCGGCCGTACTGTTGTAATAGTTGTGCCCGAGTCCAAGCGTATGACCGATTTCGTGCGCCGAGAGCTGGCGAATGCGCTGCAGCGACCACTTTTCGATATCGGCTGACTTTTCGTCGCCCGTTACGTAGGGCTGCACGAGTCCCTCGAAGATCATCCAGTCCTGCCGCACGCGGAGCGATCCCAGCGTGACCACGCCCTTGAGGATCTCGCCAGTGCGCGGATCGGTAACGCTGCCGCCGCTGCTCCAACCTCGCGTGGATCGGTGCACCCAGTTGACGACGTTGTAGCGGATGTCGTGTGAGCTCGCGCTGTCGGGGAGCATCTCAAAGCGAAACGCGTTTCGATAACCCGCCGCCGTGAAGGCCTGATTCCACCATCGTCCGCCGGTGAGCAGCGCCGTGCGGATCGGCTCCGGCGTCCCTGGGTCGAGATAGTAGATGATCGGCTTGACCGGATCGCTCATGGTCGCCGAGGGATTCTGCTTCTTGAGTCGGTGGCGCGGGATGAATCGCTTGGTGATCGATTCACCGAGTGGCGTGGAATAGTCGTCGAACGAGAACGCGCCGAAGCCCGAGCGCGGGTCGTGCGCACGCGGGGTGAAGTCGCCGTCCGGCAGTTCGACGAACGACTGATGGATGCGCAGGCTCGCTGCTTCACCCGATGCGGCGACGCTGTTGACACCTTCGAACGATCCGCCTCCTCGGCCGCCGCGCCCGCCACCGCCTGCCTGCGCGATGAACGTCAGCTCGGCTTCCATCTCCGTGTTCTTGGGGAAGTTCATCGTCATCGGCATGTAGATCGAACTGCGCGTGTTGTCGAGTCGGTACGAGCCCGGTGTGAGACGCGGCGCGATGTTCGTCGCGTCGCGAATCAGGAAGTCGGTCATGTCGACGAGCACGCGCGCGCCGCCATTGCTCTCGGCGGCAACCGTGAAGCCCCAGAGCACCGATCGCGCGAACGCGTCGCGCACGGCGCGGACTTCCTGCGGATTGTTGCTGCTCGAGCGGAAGCGGTAATTCGGCTGCACCATCATGACCTTCGTGCCCGTGCGCTCGAAGAAGACGATGCGCGATCCCATCCCGCCGCCACGATCGAGCCCGATGTCGTTTGAGCCGAGCCCCGCGGCGAGGCCCGTGAGGTTGAGCACTTCAGTATTGAAGCGCCCGATCTCCATGAAGAGCTGGCCGGCGGCGGCGTCGTAATAGAGCGGGAAGTAGCCGTCGAGCTTCTGCATTCCGGCCGTGCGGTCTTCGATGGTGCGCGTGGGCGCCTGAGCACCGCCGCGCTGGGCGTGACTCGCGGAGGGTGCAAGGAGTGCGACGGCGACGGCGGCTGTGGCAAGCGTCGTCAGGCGTGCGCGGACTCGTGTAACGGGCATGGCAACATCCTCTATTGATGGACGAGGGGTGGATAGAGCCAATCTGGGGCGGAGGGTGGGGTGGGGGCCAGAGGGCGGCGAGGTGCTGCCGGTGTTGGATTGCGCCGGGGGCGCCGCAACCCCGACAAACTGCGGCCCGGCGACGCGCTCGACTTCTGGCGGGTCGAGGAAGTAATTCCCGGACGCCTCATCCGCCTGCGTGCCGAAATGAAAGTGCCCGGCAGGGCGTGGCTGCAGTTCGAGGCATCGGACGGGCCCGGCGGGGGCGCACTGCTCGTGCAGACGGCGTTCTTCGAACCGCACGGCTTCTTCGGCCTGCTCTACTGGTATGCGCTGCACCCCATCCACGAGTTCTTCTTCGCCGGGATGTCGCGCGCGATCGCGCGCCGCGCCGAGCGGGCGGGCACTCCGCCGCTGCGCTCGTAGTGTTCCTGGACTCGGCGATCTGAACAGCCGGGGGCAGGGGTAACAGTCCAGGGCCCCGATCGGGCAGCTCTCGCGATTCGCTAACTTGGACGTTCGCCATGCATCCAACTATTCAATGATCCTCCGCGGCCCCACCGTTGCCGTTCTCCGTAGGGCCGTTCTGGCGATTCTCGTCATTGGGCTCGTGGGCACGGAAATCGAGCTACTTCTATTGAAGCACACCGACGGCGTGTGGCAGCTCATTCCGATCGTGCTGCAGGGCGCGGTCATTCTGGTGCTCATCTGGTTCGGCATCGCCAAGAGCGCCGCGTCGCTTCGCGCGCTGCAGGGTCTGATGTTCGCCTGCCTCATCGCCGGCGGGATTGGGGTGTATCAGCATTTCGAGGCCAACGTCGAGTACGCCAGCGACTCCAATCCGTCGCTTTCCGGCAGCGATTTGTACAAGGAGGCCGTATTAGGTTCGACGCCCACTCTTGCGCCGGGCACGATGGTGCAGCTGGCGCTCCTTGGTCTCGCCTTCACTTTTCGTCATCCGCGTCTGCGCGGATCAGATCACGAAACCGAAGTATCCTGATTTCCCAAATAGAGGTCGGATTCCCATGAAGAACCTGAATACCTCAATTCGTTCGGTCGCCACGATTGGTTTCGCGTGCGCGCTTGTCGTCGCGCCGGCCTCGGCGCAGCTCGGTCGCCAGCAGGGGCTCGTCGAGCCCAACGTTGCTGCCGACAGCACGATGGCCGCGCTCCCGCACATGAATGCCGCCATCGCGACCGCGCTCAAGGACGCGCGGCCGATTCTGAGTGCGGTCGCACTCGACAGCATCCTTTCGTCGAAGTCGCTGACCAAAACGCAACGCACCGAACTCTACGCGAAGATGTTCGTGCACGTGGACGTGAATCGCGGTACGGACGTCGAGTTCATGCTCATTCCCGGCGTCGACGCGACGAAGCTTGCCGCTCTCAAGGCGCACCGCGCGTGGGCGACGTTCGACCAGTTTGCCACGGAAATGACCAAGGCCACGAGTGCCGCTGAGGCGGCCAGACTGGAACAGTACGTCTTCATCCCGGTCGAGCTGAACACGTTCACCGATCCGATCATGGATTCGTTCGCCAGCATCGGCGTGGGCACGCGGCAGTGGAAGCGCGAGTTCGCCGAGTATCGCCCGTGGACGTCGATGGAGCAGTTCGATCGCGACATCGGCAAGTATCTGCGCGCGCGCCCGGCGGAGCTGAACCGGCTGCGTCGGTACGTGATCATCAAGTAGCCGCTTCGCGAGCGTTTACGCTCAGCGCGCGGGGTGGGTTCCGCGCGCTGGGCGCTCGCGAGGCGTTCCCTTCGGGCTGGCTAATGCTCGCCGCCGGAACTGCAACTACCCCGGCGGCTGCGCACGCCACCCTCCAGGGAACGCCACTCGCTCGCGCCTGAGCCAAGCTGAGCCACGACGGAGCCAGAAAACGGCTACGGCTGTGGCGCCGCGACCACCGGGTTCGACAGCGTTCCGACGCCGTGGTATGTGCACGCCATCTTGTCGCCGCCCTTGAGCAGGATCGGGGGCGTGCGCGCCGACCCGACGCCGGGGGGCGTGCCAGTCGCGATCACGTCGCCGGGGCGGAGCGTCATGATGTGCGACGCGTACGAGACCTGCTCGAACACGTTGTGAATCATTTGCGACGTGCTGCCTTGCTGGAGCACTTCGCCGTTCAGGGCGAACGTGATCGCGAGGTCGCCGACGTTCGGTACGAACTCCTTTGGTGTGATGAACGGACCCATCGGGGCGAACGTGTCGTGATTCTTGGATACCACCCAATCCGATCCATGGCGCGTGTCGCCACGCCCGCCGCGATCGGACATGTCGTTCTCAATGGTGTAGCCGAAGATGTAGTCGTTGGCGTTCGCGACAGCGACGCGGCTGGCCGGCCGTCCGATGACGAGCCCCATTTCGCATTCCCACTCAACCTGTGTGCGCCCGACCGGGATGATCACGTTCGCCCCATCGGCGACGATCACGCCGGGTGTCTTCATGAACATGTACGGGTTCCACCGGGTGTCGTTGGGCGCGCGCTCCCAAATGCCGGGTGCGCTGCGCGTGCCGGGGAGGGCACCGCCAGCCGTGGGCGCGGCCTGACCGACTTCACGATTGCGCGCCATCTCGATGTCGTGCTCGCGGTAATTCACGGCCACGTTGAGCATCGTAGTGGGATACATGATCGGCGGCAGGATTTTCACCGCGGCGAGATCGTACACATATGAAGGGTGCGTGCTGCGCGTCACATCGCCGGCGGCGCGAATCAGCTCCACGATTCGCGAACGCACGCCGCTCTCGTACCGGGCGATGAGATCCTTCATGTCGGTCGGCGCCGCGAGCGTGGAGGCGGGCGACCGGACGGCCGCGTGCGCTGCGGCGAAGTCGATGACGTGCGACTCGCGCAGGACTATTCCCACGAACGGGCGGCCGGCGCGTTCGAACGTGCCGACCTTGAACGGTTCGGGCGACGCCTGCGCGGCGGCTTCGTGGCCGAAAGCAGCCAGAAGGAGCGCGACGGTGGCGAGGGCGATTCTCATTGGTGTTCTCCTTGCAGGTGAGGCGACGCGTTCGGTCGACCGGATGCGGAGAGTATAGCATCCGATGCTGCGCTCTACTTACGGAAGTAGCCGCCGGCAGCGCTCCGCTTGCCGCCCTCACGGTGTGCCTCGTCGGAGAGGGAGTGCACGCCCGTCGCGTCGATCCACCGGTTGTAGAAGTTGAACAGCGCGCAAACGGTGATGGCGTAGTAGATCTGTTCGTCCGTCCATCCGGCGGCGTACAGCGGCTTGATGTCGCTGGGCGAAATGTTTGGCGAATCCTCGTTCACCTTGTCGAGGAAGTGCATCAGCAGCTTCTCAGCGTCGGTGAGCCCCGAGCTGTCGATGTCTTCAAGGACTCCACGCACGAGTTCCTCGCTGCCCAGCAGGACCGCCGCGACCGCGGCGTGAGACTTCACTCAAAATGGGCAGTCGTTGCGCTGGCTCGTCCGCGCGGCAATGAGCTCACGAAAACCGGGGGTTAGGGGCGCGTCGCCCCTGAGGATCTCCTGGGTGAACTGAGCGAGGTGCTGCGTGGCGTGCGGCTTGAACGCGAACAAATGCCAGATCTGCGGATATTCGCGCCCGCTCGCGCGCGCCGCCCCGATGAGCGCCGTGTAGGGCGCATCAGGGTGGGGATTCGACTCGACGCCCGGCAGGAACATCGGATCCATCGTGTGCCTCGAAGCGCGGAAGTAGAACGGCTTCTGCTCCAGCGCAATATTGGGGCGTGACCAGCGATCGCGAAAGCGCCTTGAGGACCCCATACGGCGTCTGTGCGTGTGTCGGGCTCGGCGGCCTCTTCGCTGGAGTCACGGGACCGCTGCTCAGCGCGTTCGTACCGCCGCTCGTGCGCGACGCCCTGGGCGACCACCGCATGACGATTGGTCTGGTGATGGCCATCGACAACGTGCTCTTGCTCTTGCTTGTGCCGTGGGCCGGAGCCGCGTCTGACCGGGCGAGCGCCCGCGGACGCGGACGGATGCCAATGGTGATCGCGGGGCTCCTACTCGCTGCGGTGGGGATGGCGCTCTTCCCATGGTCGGCGAAGTTCGGGATTGCGGGCGTGATCGCGGCGATCGTCGTGCTCTACACAGGGATCAACATCCAGCGGTCGCCGTTCCAGGCGCTTGTCGCCGACGCGGTGCCGTCGCGATTCCGCTCGCTTGCCACAGGATCGGTCACCTTCCAGATGTCCTTCGGGGCGATCGTTTTCCTGATGCTTGGCCGCGCGCTGGGGATGCAGGCCGCGTTCCTCATCGCCTCTGTTACGGTGATCGCCATCGCGGTGGGGATGGGATTCGGGTTGCGCGAGCCGGCGGCATCGGGTGCGCCGGCCGCCGAGGCGTCGTTCCGGTCGCTGATTGATGCGGCGTCGGCGGCGGTTCGCGGGGTTGTGCCCGGAATGCGGGCAGTCTTCGTCGCGTCACTGTTGCTGCAGCTGACTTTCCAGACGTTTACAACCTGGTTCGCGCTGCACGGAACCGAACGGTTCGGCGTGCGCCCGGAGGACGTGACGATCGGGTTCATCGCGTGGGCCGTGGGCGGTGTGATCGGCGCGCTGCCAGCCGGGTTCGTCGGGCTGCGCATCGGCCGGCGCAACGCGATGCTGTTGGGGTTCGCGCTGATGGCGGCATTCCTCGTCGCGCTCGACCGCGTGACGGGCATGGCGCAAGCCGCGCCTCTCCTGGCACTTGCGTCGGCGGCGTGGACGTTCCCAACAGTGAACGCCTACCCGCTCTTCGTCGAGCCGATTCCGCGCGAAAAGCGTGGCGTGCTCGCGGCACTCTTTCTGCTCTGCAACGCGCTCGGCGGCGCGGTTGGTGATCCGATGAACGGCGCCGTGTTCGATTTGTTCGGCAGCTATCGGCCGTTGTTCCTGATGATGGCAGCGTACACCGCGCTCGCGTTCGTTGCCGTGTTGTTCATTCCGAGGGGATCAGGTGAGGCGGACACGGGGCAGTCTTGGAGCAGAGTCGGCGGAGCGCGTGCCGACCCGGGTTAGAGGCGGGCGGATGACCGCTGCGAAGAAGCGCGCGGCAAAAACACCGGGCGGAAAGGGGCCGGTAAAAAAGCGCAATGTCGGCAAGAAGATCGAGCGGCCGCATGCGCTGCGGCGAAGTCGATGCTGTGCGGCGGCGGATACCGCAACAAAGACCGAAAGTGCTACGACAGATAGCAACGACTTCATGACGACCCTCCAGTGGCGGGAAGGCGAATCCCCAGCGTTGCTGCCTGCGAGCCGTAGAAGCTACGCCGTCATGTCGTTCGGCGGTTCCTCGCTCCGGCGACGGCGCTGCGGTTCCTGCGCCCGCCCGTACCGCCCGCGTTCGCTGCGCGAAATCTTGCGGCGGGCCACGAGCGCCTCGAGAACGATTTCGCACGCGAACACCACGAGCGCGTCGTCGCTATCCGGAGCAAGCGCATGCTCAATCACGAGCTGGCCGAGCCCGGGCACCGTTTCGAACGCCTGGCGGAGAACGGCTGCGCCAGCGTCATCGGCCACCTGCAGCGCTGCGCCCTCGTCGAACCACATCACGATGTTGTCGGTGTCGGCGTCGGGAGCCTGCGCGCGTAGGGTGGCGTCGGCGGCGCGCCGGATCAGTTCACGGGCAATGTTCGCGGCGCCCGCGAGTTCGCCCTCGTATTCGAGCTCGAGTTTGCCGGTGATCGCCGGAAGCGCAGCGTACACATCGCCGAGCCGTGGGACGACGCTCTTTTCTCCCAGGGCGAGCGCACGGCGCTCGGCATTCGACACCACGTTTTCCATCACCGTTATGGGCATGCGCTGCGATACGCCCGATCGGCGGTCGATTCGCTTGTCGGTGCGCGCCTCGAACGCGACTCGCTCGACGACTTCTTCGAGCAGCGGTGAAATCACGAGCTTGACCTTGTCGCGCGCTGTCCACGCTTCCGCGCGCGTGATCTCCATTCCGAGCTCGACTTCTTCCGGATAGTGCGTCGTGACTTCGCTTCCGATGCGGTCCTTGAGTGGCGTGATGATCTTGCCGCGCGCAGTGTAGTCCTCGGGGTTCGCCGTGAAGCAGAGGAGCACGTCGAGTGGGAGGCGCACGGGATATCCTTTGATCTGGACGTCTCCTTCCTGCATGATGTTGAACAGCGCAACCTGCACCTTGCCGGCGAGGTCGGGGAGTTCGTTCAGCGCAAAGATTCCGCGATTGGCGCGCGGGAGCATACCGTAGTGGATGGTCAGCTCATCCGAGAGGATGTGTCCGCCGCGTGCGGCTTTGATCGGATCCAGATCACCAATGATGTCGGCGACTGTGACGTCTGGCGTTGCGAGTTTTTCGACGAACCTCTGCTCACGGCCAACCCACGCGATCGGCGTGTCTTCGCCGGCCTTGGCGATTAGCTCTCGTGCGAACTTCGATATCGGTGCGAACGGCGAGTCGTTGATCTCGCTCCCCGCGACGATCGGGATTGCCTCGTCGAGCAATGAGGTGAGCGAACGCAATATTCGCGATTTCGCCTGCCCGCGAAGCCCGAGCAGAATGAAGTTGTGGCGCGAGAGCAACGCGTTGACGATCTGCGGAACGACGCTGTCATCGTAGCCAAGGATTCCGTCGAACACGGGCCCACCGTGCTTGAGGCGGCGGAGCAAGTTGGCGCGGATCTCATCCTTGACCGGCTTTGTGCCCGTTCCGAACTTTGATCGCTTTAGTTGTCCTAGATTCGTCGGAAGCTGTACCATTCGCCGCTGATTTGAGATGTCCGGAATCTAATCCGAGTGTCAGAGTGTCGATTGTTCGCAGTTGCATCGTGTCAGCGGTGATGGTTGCCGTTCCGTTCGGGGTCGGCGCACAGGGTGCGGCAACCGTTGACGTTTCGCCCGAGATGGCCAGAGCGTGTACGGCCGGGCCGATTCTGCGGGAAGCCGGCGCGCCCGCAGCAGCGCGACCGACGATTCGTGCCACGCGCGTGGGAGCGGGCGGTCGCGCTCCCGTGCTGGACGGCAAGCTCGACGATGCAGTGTGGGCAACTGCAGAGGCGGTAGCGGACTTTCGTCAATTCGAGCCGGCTCCGGGCGCATGCGGTACGGAACGCACGGAGGCGCGCATCGTCATCGACGGTGACGCCGTGTACGTCGGCATGAGGATGTACGACACGCACGTCGACTCGATTCGCGCGCAGTTCCTGCGCCGTGACGACGGCGGCGCCTCCGCCGATTGGGCGGCAGTAATTCTCGACAGCTACCACGACCGGCGCACGGCCTACCGATTTGCGGCCACTCCACGCGGCACGCGAACAGATGTGTTGCATCTCAACGATACCGGCGCCGATTCGTCGTGGGACGCCGTTTGGGATGTTGCGACGGCTGTGGATGCCGAGGGGTGGACGGCGGAGTTCAGGATTCCACTCTCCCAACTGCGGTTCAGCACGAGTGGCGACATGGTGTGGGGAGTCAACTTTTCGCGCACAATAGGTCGCCGGTCGGAGGTTACTTACTGGGCGCCGGTGGTCCCGACTGATGGCCGCTTCGTGTCGCTCATGGGTGACTTGCACGGGCTCGAGGGGGCCAATGCCGGTCGGCCGCTTGAACTTCTCCCGTACACCGTCGGGCGCATCACAACGGACCCTACCGTTGCGGGCAATCCGTTGAAAGGGCGCCACGTCACTTGGGGCTCTGCCGGCCTGGACTTCAAGTACGGGATCACCTCGAACTTTGTGCTGACCGCGACCGTCAATCCGGACTTCGGACAGGTCGATGCCGATCCGGCGGTCGTGAATCTCACGGCGTTCGAAAACTTCTACCCCGAGCGTCGGCCGTTCTTCACGGAAGGAACATAGATTTTCAATTTTCCGCTCGTGCCGGAGGGACATGCATTCTATTCAAGGCGTGTCGGGCGGGCGCCGCAGGTATCCGCCAGTACTCCCAGCGGTGGCTTTTCGGACGTGCCTGGCACCGCGACGATTCTCGGCGCGCTGAAGCTTTCGGGCAAGACGTCGGGCGGAACGTCGCTCGGGCTCATCGCGTCGCTCACCGATCAGGCCGATGCCACGACACTGAGCGGCGCGGGAACTCGTGCTTCTCAGGCTGTCGAGCCGAAGACTCAGTATCTGGTCGGGCGTCTCAGCAAGGACCTTCGGCAGGGGCGGAGCGGGTTCGGTGCACTCGTCACTGCTACGAACCGTGACGTCGGCGATCCGTCATTCAGCAGGCTGCGTTCATCTGCGCTGACCGGTGGATTCGATGCGTTTCATCGGTTTGGCGGCGACCGCTTTGAGATCAAGAGCTGGGCGTTCGCCTCCCAGGTCCGCGGGAGCCGGGAAGCGCTCATTGCGACGCAGCGGGCATCCCCCACTACTTCCAGCGCCCGGACGCAGACGGCTACGACGTGGATTCTGCGCGGACATCATTGGTCGGTGCGGCTGGCGAGTTCTTTCTGTCCCGAATTTGCCGGAGCCGGCTCACCTGGCAGATTGGCGGCGGGTTCCGCAGCCCCAGATTCGAGGTGAACGACGCCGGATTCGTCAGTTACACGGACATATGGTACAACTCTGTTCAAGCCCGATACCGCGTAACGCAACCGACTCGCCCCGTGCGCGACTGGTGGGTGGACGGTTCCGTGGTCATGGCACAGACGTTCGGGGGACAACTGGTCCGTCCGTCCGTGAACCTGCAGACGAGAACGCAATTCAGAAATTTCTGGACTATCAGCACAACCACGGACCGGTGGAATTCGCATCTCTGGCCCTGGGAATTGCGCGGCGGACCGGCGCTGCGACGATCCGGATATACCAATGTGAATGTGACGCTCAGTTCGGATTCGCGTCGCTCGTGGCTAGTGGGCGCGCATAGTCGAGTGCAGGTGTCCGACGAGCTCGGTGGTTCCGTCGTGGTCGTTGACCCGTCAATGACGTTCAGGCCGACGTCGCGCACGACCGTTACACTCACGCCTTCTTGGACGAAGAATAGCGCGCCGGCGCAGTACGTCGCCTCGTCAATTTCGACGACGGGGACGCGGGAGTATGTGGTGGGCCAGCTCGATCAGACGACTGTCGCGATGACCGGCCGGCTCAGTCTGGCACTCAATCCGCTGATGACGCTCGATGTCTATGCACAGCCGTTTCTCAGCGGCGGTAGCTACACGGCGTTCCGGCGCGTTGCCGACCCGCACGGTCAGGCGACAGACGCGCGCTATCCTCTCGTTCCAGGGGCGGCGCTGACTTACTCCGCTGCCACGGAGCGCTACGCGGCCGACCTTAACGGTGATCAGGCCGCGGATATTTCGTTCGCCAATCCCGATTTCAGCGTACGATCGCTGCGAACCAACACTGTGCTTCGCTGGGAGTTTCGCCCGGGCTCCACCGTGTACCTGGTGTGGGCGCAAACGCGTGATGATGAGGCGCTGCGCTCGTTTGACGCCATTGATGACGCGGCGTTTCTCTTTCGCGCTCCGGCAAAGAACGTCGTAATGATCAAGATCGCCTATTGGATTGATCGGTAGGCGTGCTGCGCCAGAACCGGTTCAGAGGTAGAATTGAACGCTGGCGTAGCCATGACCGACCGCGCGCGGAATGGCGCCAGCGCGAGACCCCTGATACCACGAGACAGCATCGATGAGCGCTCCCCCACCGCAGCTAAGACCGAAGCTGAAGCCGATTCAGTCGCGTGCGCGCCGCGTCCACATTGTGATGCGCGACGGAACCGTACTCGACGGCGGCATCTACATGACCGATGCGCAGGCCCTCGCGCCGTACCTCGGATCGCGGCCGAGTGGCTGGATCAACATCGTGGACGCCGTATGGCTCACTGAAGGCGAGCGGCATAGCCACGCGGTGATCCAGGCCGACCACATTCTGATTGCGTGCGGGGTCAGCGGCGACGCCGAAGTTCAGCTCGCGAGCGACACTTCTATTCCCAGGCCGGTCGATATCAAGATCGAAGACGGCACCCGCGTACAGGGGTCACTCGTCCTGCAGGAGCGGCAGCGAATGAGTGACTTTCTCGCCGCATGCGGAAAGTTCCTGCCGCTTGTCGGGGCGACATGCCTGCCGGACGGCGAGGCGCTCGGGGACATCACGCTGAACGCCGGATGTGTACGTGCTGTGCGCGATGCCAAGATGTTCGCTCCGGGGACCATGACGTCCGGGCCCGACGGGACCATCGAGTGGGCCGACGTACAGCGAGCAGCAGACGCGGGCGATTCCGGAGACCTTCCGGTGAACCGGGAGATGGTTCGCAGCCTCGCCGGCGCGTTCGAGGTGATCACGCCGGCACGCACGCCGAACCGGCGCGCCGGCGAAGCGCCGCGGCAGCCCATCACCGAGGCAACGACGAAGCCGCGAGATCCGAACCTGTCGTTCGGCGACGCGGCGCGCGCGGCCAAGCTGTCACGCCACTGGCTGGTGCTGATTGCCGCAGCAGCCCAGCTCAAGCCTCCGGATGCGCGAACCATTCCCGACCCGCTCACGCTCGGCGAGATATGGGCGGGCATCACCGCAAAGAACGAGATGGCCGAGGCCGAACTCGCCTTGCATGTGGCGTCGGCGTAACACCTAGACATCGCCAATTTCGAAGAGGTCACCGCCGAAGCCGTCGCCGCCGTGCCGGAAGACGTTGCGAGGCGACTCGGCGTATTGCCGGTGCGCATCATTGGCGACGAGCTTCTCGTGGCCGTCAGCGACCCGGACACGCTCATGGTTGAGGAGGAGCTTGCATCCACGGCGATGCGGAAGGTACGGCTCGCGGTGGCCACGCCGAACGACATTCGCGGTGCCATCGAGTGGTACTACGGCGCATCGGCGACAGACGGCGAATGAGTATCCATCAACACACCATGAGAGAGGACACTTCGATGCGGAACATCGTCATTACCGGAGCGCTGTTCGCGCTCGTCGCGCTTCCCCTCCGCGCCCAGCAGACTGGTCCAGTCATCATGAAGGGCGGGAGTCATTCGCCAGTTCCAAACCCGACGTTCGCCGTTCTGACCGACCTGACATACAAGGTCGCGTGGGACATCAAGGTCGGGTCGCCGAAGCCGGGCGAGTCGAATGCCGCGTTCGAAGTTCCGGCGCGATTCCTGAATCAGAGTGTCGGGGCCGGCGTGCCACGCGCGAACATTCAAGTAGCCGTCGTGGTGCACGGATCGGCAGGAGAGGAACTACTGAACAACGAGGAATACCGGGCGCGAAAGGGAGTGGACAATCCGAACATCGCGCTGCTCGAGGAAATGTCCAAGGCCGGCGTGCGAATCATCATTTGCGGGCAAACCGTGGCCGGGCGCAAAATGCCGCGCGAGAAGATCCTTTCGTTCGTAGAGGTTTCGCCGTCGGCGACGTGGGCGCATGCGGTGCTGCAGAAGCAGGGGTACACTCTCAACCCGTTCTGAGCCGCGAGGTCAGTCGGCTACGCTGATCTCGACCAGGTTGTCGTAGAACACCGGCCCGTTTCCGAGGTCGGTTATGAGCTGCGACGTGGTGTCGTTGGCGTTCTTGCCGTCCGGCGCGAGCTTTGTCCACCACACGCTCGGGGCGTTGGCCACGCCTTCGCGCACCGACTTGCCGACCCGCGCGATTCCTGTGAAGAATCCGCGGTCGTTAGCCACGACCACTCGAACGCCTTCCGTGATTCCGCGAACGACGGCGTCGTTGCGGTGCAGTACAACCTCCGGCTCGGCGTTGCGGCGCAATGAGTCCACGTTCACAAAAGTCGAGTTGAGGAACTGGTGGCGCGGTGACGAGATGAGCGCGAGGGGATACTTCGCCGCGAGGTCGGGCCTTGTCTCGGGAAACTCATGGGGTGGCGTGAACGTCGGCAGCGGATCGAGCCCCATCGCCTTCATCCGCTCCGAATAGAACTCGCACTTTCCGCTGGGCGTGAGGAACCCGCCTGCGGAGAACGGGAGGAACGGGCGCGGCACGTTGAGCCGAACCCATCCCTTTTCCATGAGCGCGTCAAACGTCACGCCTTTCATTCGCTCGGTCGACGTGTCGAGTGAACCCTTGATGATTGAGACGTCGTCTTCTCTCAGCGCCGGATGATCGAGCCCCATTCGGGCCGCGATCAACCGGAAGATCTCCGTGTTCGGTTTCGCGTCGGCAGTCGGCTCTATGGCTGGCCGGTTGAGCGTCGCATAGAGATGGCCGTACGAGAAGTGCACGTCCCAGTGCTCGAGCTGCGTGGTGGCCGGCAGGATCCAGTCGGCCCAGTCAGCGGTATCGGTCTGAAAATGTTCGAGGACAACGGTGAACAAGTCTTCACGCCCGAGTCCTCGAACCACCGCGTTTCGGTCCGGCGCTACTGCGGCCGGATTCGAGTTGTATACAACGAGCGCCTTGACCGGCGGCCCGCCGACTCCCGCGTCGCCATTGTTGAGCGCGTCGCCGAGTCGGATCATGTTGATCGTGCGCACCGGGCCCGCGCTCATATCGGGCCGCGTCAACGATTCCTTGTTGAATTGAAACGTCTTGCTCGTTGAGAGTTGGATTCCGCCTCCCGGCCGGCGCCAGTGACCGCAAACCGCGGGCAGGCACGCGATAGTCCGGACAGCCATTCCGCCGCCGCCATGCCGCTGCATGCCGTAGTTGATGCGCACGAACGCCGACTTTGCGCGACCATACCGGCGCGCGAGGGATACGATGGTTTCTTCGGGAATCCCGCATAGGGGCGCGACTCGTGCCGGCGGCCATTCTTTCGCGCGCTCACGCAGTTGGTCACCGCCGAGCGTGTACTTCTCGATGTAGTCCGCGTCCTCGAGTCCTTCGGAAAAGATCACATGCATCATGGCGAGCGCGAGCGCAGCATCGGTACCCGGGCGAATACCGATCCACTCGTCGCACTGCTCGGCCGTACGCGTCCTGATTGGGTCGATGGCAATGATCGTCGCGCCATTCTCGCGCGCCTTGAGCACGAACGGCCAGAGGTGAGGATTCGCGGTGAGCGTGTTCGTTCCCCACAGCAGCACGAGGTCACTCCACGGGAGGCCCTCGCCATCGGCGCCGATGCTCGCGCCAACGGTCATCTTCATTCCCTCGGCGCCGCATGTCGAGCAGATGGTGCGGTCGAGTTCCGAAGCGCCGATCAGGCCGAAGAAACGGCGGTCCATGGAATCGCCCTGCACATAACCCATCGTGCCGGCGTACGAGTAGGGCAGAATCGCCTGCGGTCCGTCGCTTGAGGCGCGGATCGCGTTGAGTTTGGCAGCGATATCGTCGAGCGCTTCGTCCCACGTGGCCGGCTCGAACTGCCCGCTACCCTTGGCGCCGACGCGGCGCAGCGGTGTGGTGAGACGGTCCTTATGGTATGTACGCTCGAGGTAGCGATTGACCTTCGCGCAGAGAAAACCCTGCGTGAACGGATGGTCGGCGTCACCCTGAATGCGCGTCGCGCGGCCGCCCTCGACCGTGACGAGTGTCGCGCAAGCATCGGGGCAGTCGTGCGGGCAAGCGCCGCGCACGAGGGTCGTTGCGCCGTCGTTCTCATTTGTGGAGTCGATGGACATGGCCGCTGACGATACTATGGGTGGATGTTCAATGTAGCCGCAAAAGGGAGCGCTACTACCGTTGCCTGCACGTCACCGGTAGAAGCTCGTATCGTGACCGCGTCGCCGTCCGCGACTTCGCGGCGGACGTACGCGAGCGCGATCGCTCCGAATGTCGGAGAATCTGCAGCGGACCTGACACCACCGACAACGGTGCCGTCCGACGTGGCCAGCTCGGCACCACGCTCGAGCGAACCCGAACCGCGCAATCCACGCAAGGTTCGATTGACGTGGCCCCGGAAGTGCACACGCGCGACCGTTTCCTGACCGGCGTAGCACCCTTTGTCGAACGAGATCGCGCCCAGGCGATCGAACGCCGCTTCCTGGGCGAGGACGTTTTCGTCGAAATCGGCCCCAAACAGCGGGCGACCGGCTTCGATGCGAAGTACGTCGGCCGTCGCTGCATCGATCTGTACTGCTCCGTTGGCCGCGAGCGCGGCCAGCGTCGTCACGGCAACGTCCGCGTCGAGGAGCAGGTCGAATCCCGGAACGCCAAGATCCGGCACGCGTGCGATCATCACGGCCGCCGTGCCGGTAGCAATAATGTGAGCGAACTCGGGCATCGTAGAGAGATCGCTTTCGGCGACGCCGGTCGAGGCGGCGACTGTGCGTGCCGCGTGCGGGCCGAACACGCCAATGGATCGCAGCGTGGCCGACACGTCTTCATACTTCGCGAGTCGCGGATTGACGTACTTCCGAAGCATCGTGAGCAATGCCGGTGCCGCCGCGGCCGAAGTGTCCACGAGATAACTCTCGTTGCGGGCGAACACCCGGACATCGGCAATGATCTTTCCTTTCACGGTCAGCGCAGCCGCGTAGTGCCCGAAGCCCGGCTTTAGCGTTGCGACGTCGTTCGTGAGCAGGCCGTTCAGGGTTGCAGCGGCCTGCGCTCCCGTGAATTCCAGGCGAAGCCGATCGCTGCGATCGATGAACGCCGCGTCCTCTCTTGCCGCTCGATACCCGTTCCCAATCGCGTGCGTCATCGCGATACCTCGATAGCGGCCGACGGCGCTGCACGCTGTGCCGTGTACGCGGCGTCGAGCAATTCTACGGGATGCCGCACTGCGACGTCGCTTCCGGCGCGGAGCAGCCCCGCCCCGATATGCATCATGCAGCCGGGGTTCCCGGTGACGACCGTGCGCGCGCCGCTTGCCACGATACCATCAATCTTCGGTGAGAGTATCTGGCGCGACAGGTCCGGTTGCGCGAGCGAATAGAGCCCAGCGCTTCCGCAGCACTGTGCCGCATCCGGAAGCTCATCTGAATCGAGCCCGTGCACTGCGCCCAGCACTTTCGCGGGCGCGCTGGAGAGTCGCTGTCCGTGCACCAGATGGCACGGATGGTCAACGGCTACGCGGCCAGGGGTTGCTGTTTGCGCCGGGTGCGGCCCTGCGGCCGCGAGCAGTTCGCTCACGTCACGAACTCGCGCACTGAACGCCGTGGCACGATCGCGCCAGGCGGCGTCGTCGGCGAGCAGATGGGCATAGTCCTTCATTGCCGCACCGCACCCTGCCGAGTTGACCGCGATGTACTGAGCGTCCGACACATCGAACGCTTCAATGTTTGCGCGAGCCAGCAAGCGGGCGGTGTCCCGGTCGCCGGCGTGCGCGTGCAGCGCGCCACAGCAGCGTTGCGTGGGCGCCGCGCGCAGCTGGTACCCGTTGTACGCGAGCACTCGCTCAGTGGCACGGTTCACTGGCGCGAGAAGTCCTTCCATCACACAACCGGTCAGAACGGCCACATTTTCGCGCACAGGCGTACTTGCGGCAGGCGCGGAGTGATTGGCAGTTGTTGGCGAACCTTGCGGCCGGCGCGTCGCCTCGAGCGTCGCCATCGCCACGCCCAGTCGCCCGGGAGCGCGCAGCAGGACCCGGCTAAGGCCCACTGCGCGTGCCATCCTGGCGAACCACATCGCCACCCACATCGGCGCCGGATTCGCGAACGTGAAGAGTACGAGCCGCTCAATCCAGGTGCCGGGTCGATGCGCGGCCAAAGCAGCCCGCGTGTCCTCGAGCAAGTGGCCGTACGGTACGCCCGATGGGCATGCGGTCTCGCACGCCCGGCAGCCCAGGCACTGGTCGAGATGGAGTCCGACTGCGTCGTCCGCCGGGTCAAGCGTTCCCGCCGCGAGCGCCTTCATTAGCACGATGCGGCCACGCGGCGAATCATTTTCGTCGTCGAGGGTGAGGTAAGTTGGGCACGCCTGCAGGCAGAAGCCGCAATGAACGCACAACTCCGACCCCGGGAGCGGTCGCACGGCGGTCATGACACGCTCCCCGGATTGGCGCCGAACACTCCGGGGTTGAGCACACCGGCTGGGTCGAAGCGCTCCTTCAAACGCCGGGCGACACTGGTCGCAAACGGATCACCGTCGAGCCGCCGTGGGTGCGGATCGAGCGCGCGTAGTCGTGTCCAGACACTGGCGTCGATTTCCGTGACTTCTCCCGCGGCCGACGCGCCAGCATGCCCCGCCTCTACAAGCGCTGCGTTCCCGCCGTAGCGGGCTATCACGCAGCCGGCCGGAAGTGAGAGGGCGCCGGCGAGGCGCTCATCAATCGATTCACAGGCGATGGGCTGCACGTCTGCACGACGGATAATCGCGGCCAGCTCGACGTCTGCGGTTCGCGGTGCCACACAAAGCGTCCGATCAACGGTCGGGCGCGCACGCAGGCGAACAGTCACTTCGGTAATGACGCCGAGCGTTCCAAATGCGCCGACCATCAGCCGGGTGAGGTCGAACCCCGCGACGTTCTTCACGACGCGCCCGCCTCCGCGAATCGTCGTGCCGGTTCCATCCACGAACTCGACGCCGAGTGCAATATCGCGCGGTCGGCCGAGCGCATTCGCGCATGGCCCGGCGGTCGCAGTGGCGAAGGTCGCACCGATGGTGCCGTCGTCGTCGCCCCAGGAGAGCAGGGGACACCACTGATTGTTCGGCGCGGTGATCGCGTTCAGCTCGGCGAGTGTCGTTCCCGCGCGGACCGTGAGCGTGAGATCCGACGGTACGTACGCAACGACGCCGGTGAGCTTCGCTAGTGAAAGTGTCGGCAAATCTGCGCCCACGCGCGCCGCTGGTGAGCCGGCGCCGGACCACCGCCCGCTTCCGAGCACCCGAAGCGGCGCTCCTGCCGAATGCGCCGCGCGGACTACTTCGGCCACATCGGCTGTCGACAACACTTCCGCCGGAGCGCGTACGCTCATTTGCGGGCTCCTGGAGCGGCCATCCACTCACGGCAACGATGAACCGGCACGACCTTCCCCGGATTGGCTCGCCGGGCCGGATCGAACGCATCGCGGAGGCGGCACATTGCGTCGAGCGAATCCGGCGAGAAGAGCGCATCCATATATGGAAGCTTGTCGAGCCCGACACCGTGCTCGCCGGTAATCGTCCCGCCCTCGGCGATGCAGAGTTCCATGATCTCCTTGCACGCGGCATGCACCCTCGCCGACTCGTCGGCGTCATCACCGTTGTACGGGATGTTCGGGTGCAGGTTGCCGTCACCGGCGTGGAACACGTTGCAGACACGGATGCCGTGTCGTTCGCCGATCTCGGCAATTGCGCGCAGGATTGGCGCCAGCTTGGTGCGCGGTACGACTGCGTCCTGCACAGCGAGGTTTGCAGCAACGCGACCCATCGCGCCGAACGCCTTCTTGCGGCCCTGCCAAAGGCGCGCGCGCTCGGCCGGATTCGTAGCCGTTCGCACAGTGCGTGCGCCCGACTCGCTGCAGATGGCTTTGATGGCTGCAACGTCGTCGTCGAGGCCGGCCACGGGGCCGTCCACTTCAATGATGAGCGCTGCGGCGGCGTCGGTTGGATATCCGGCTGCGTATATGGAAGCTTCAACAGCCGCGATCGTTCCCGCGTCAATAAGCTCCAGCGCCGCTGGAACGATGCCGGCCGCGATGATCGCGCTCACCGCTTCGGCTGCGCCGTCTACCGTGACGAAGTCAGCGAGCATCGTACAGATGCGCGCTGGGTTCTGCGTGAGGCGTACGGTGACATCGACCGCAAGTCCGAAACATCCCTCTGACCCGACAAACGCGCCGAGGAGGTCGTAGCCGATGTCGTCGTTGCGCGGGGCTTCGAGCACGATCAGCTCTCCGTCCGGCAGCGCGACGGTGGCCGCCGCCACGTGGTTGAGCGTCACGCCGTACTTGAGGCAGTGGGGTCCGCCGGCATTCTCCGCAACATTGCCGCCAATCGTGCACGCAGTCTGACTCGATGGGTCCGGCGCATAATGAAGCCCGTGCGGGAGTGCGGCGCGGGACAGCGTCGCGTTTACCACTCCGGGTTCAACAGTCGCAGTCATGGCGACCGGATCAATCGCGATGATGCGGCGCATCCGATGCATGCCGACCAGCACGATTCCGTCCGCGAGCGCTCCTCCCGAAAGTCCGGTACCGGCGCCACGCGCCACGAACGGCGTATCGGCGGCGGCAAGGGCGCGCACCACTGCGATCGCTTCGTCACGCGTACCCGGCGACACCATCATGCGCGGCCGCTTGTGGTAGCCGGGGAGTCCGTCGTTCTCGTACACGAGGAGCTCCACCGCCCGCGTCGTGACGTGGCGCGTGCCGACGATCCCGGCGAGGGTGGTGGCGAGGGAAGTGGCGAGGGGATCCACGAACGAATTGTAGCGACACGACGCGGCGCAGCCGTCATCGGGGCCCACTGCGGTCGATCGATCGCAGGCGCGCACCCGGTAAAAC
Source organism: Gemmatimonadota bacterium (assembly GCA_027622655.1). GTDB lineage: Bacteria > Gemmatimonadota > Gemmatimonadetes > Gemmatimonadales > Gemmatimonadaceae > Fen-1231. The sequence continues at coordinate 48,588 of JAQBYI010000002.1, forward strand.
ACGAAGGGCCGAGCTTTCGCTCGACCCTTCGATTCAACTCACGCGGCGCCTTCCGGGGGCGGTGGGTGGGGCTCTGTGTTACGTAATCTCCCAGAAGCCAGCGAGCGAACGCCCTTCGGGCGCCTCACGCAGCTTCTCGAACGCACGCTCACGGATCTGGCGTATGCGTTCGCGAGTGACGCCCATCAGGGCGCCAATCTTTTCAAGCGTCATCGCCTCGGCGCCCTCGTCGAGGCCATAGTACAAGTTCAGGATCTTGCGTTCGCGCGGCGTGAGGTGGCGATGGAAAACCTTGTCGATCGTCTCGCGCATCAGGTTCACGTCGGTCCGTTCTTCGATCTCGACGCCGTCGGCACCGGCGAATCGTTCGCCGAGCGTGCTGGCTTCGCGATCGCTTCGGTCCACCGGCGCGTCCAGCGAAAGTTCCGTCGCCGACATCTGCTTGGCGGAGCGCACGTGTTCCGGTGACTGTTCGAGCAACCGGCCAATTTCATGATCCGTCGGATCGCGCCTCAGCACCTGCCCGAGGATCGTCTCGGCGCGCGAAAGTCGAATGAGCTGCGAATTCTGGTTGAGTGGAATCCGGACCGAGCGCGTTTGCTCGGCCAACGCCTTGAGTACGGCCTGGCGCACCCACCACACAGCGTACGAGATGAATTTTACGCCTTGGTCGGGGTCGAACTTTCGGACCGCCTTGAGCAATCCTTCGTTGCCAATGGCAACGAGTTCGGACAGGTCGAGGCCGTGGCCCTGGTACTTCTTCACGTAAGAGATGACGAACCTGAGATTCGCCGTGACGAGTCGCTCGGCCGCCTGTTCGTCACCCTTTTGCGCCAGTCGCGCCAGCCGTTTCTCTTCGGCAGGGTCCTTGATCAGTGGGAGCTTCTGGATGTCCTGCAAATACTGGTCGAACGCAGACGAGGGGGACGAGCGGAAAAACGACTTGCTCCTCGACTCAATCGCAGGCTGCATACACACCCCGGAATGGCGTTGGGTTGTACGGCGAACGCGGCGAACAGACTCACTCAATTCCCGCGGCGACAGGTCGTCAGGCGGGGACGCGCAGGTTATGCGAGGGGCCGGGGACGGTCAACACCCAAGCACCGTGCCAAGCCGGGCCAGATGAAGACAACGCTGGTTAACCCGATGCGAGACAGTCGGTTAGCTCAACATCACAAATCTTCCTCGCTTTCTACTCCGCGAAGCACTCCAGAAGCGCGGAAAGCACGATTTCGTCGCTTACCTGCGTTCCGTAGGCTGATTCGGTAGCCGCGACAATACCGACATCGCACAGCAATGCGTACTCCACGGCTCCGGCGCGCGACTTCTTGTCGGAGCGTGTGAGCGCGAGGATGGCTGCGGGGGCGAGCGAAGGGGCGAACGCTCTCGGCGGTCGAACCGGAAGGCCCAGCGCAACGAGCGCATCGGTGATTTTTGGCGCAAGGGAAGGTGGCGAAACGCCGAGCTTGGCGCCGATGATCGCTTCAGCGCGCATCCCGACACCTACGCACGCTCCGTGCAGCATCGCGAAGCCGGTGGCCGTCTCGATCGCGTGCCCAATCGTATGGCCAAAGTTGAGCACCTTCCTGAACCCGGATTCGCGCTCGTCGCGCCCTACGACGCCGGCCTTGATCTGGAGGTTTCGAGCGACCAGTTCAGTGAACTTGGGAGCCGATGCTTGAGCCGGGTCGCTGACCGTCGCGGCGTTTGCGAGCAACCAATCCAGTTCGCCGCTCGACGTGATGAGCGCGTGTTTCAGCGCCTCGGCCAATCCGTTCCTGATGTGCTCGGGCGAAAGCGTTCCGAGTACCGCCGGGTCGGCTAGCACCAGCGCAGGATGGTGGAACGCTCCGACGAGATTCTTGCCGGCTGGTGTGTCCACGCCCGTCTTGCCGCCGATGGCCGCATCGATCATCGCCAGCAGAGTCGTCGGCACTTGGATGACTGGAAGGCCGCGCATGTACGTCGCGGCGACGAACCCCGCGAGGTCTCCAACCACCCCACCGCCGACCGCTATCACGACCGAGTCGCGGCCGACGGCGCCGGCAAGCATCACGTCCGTGAGGCGCGACCACTCGGCGCGTGACTTGCTGGCCTCGCCGGCAGGAATCGCGAGCTGGTCGCGCGCCGACACACCAAGCCGCGCGGCAAGCGGCGCGGCGTAAAGCGGGGCAACGTTGGAATCGCTGATCACCACCGCTCGCCGCGCGCCGACAGTGTCGCGAATGAACTCGATGCCGTCGGTCGCGAGCGGAGCACCGACGATGATTCGCGATCCGTGGAGCGCGATCTCGAGCGGGTGATGCGCCGCGCGTCCGTCTACCAGGTGACTTCTCCAGCGCCTGCCCGGCGGTTCGCGACGCGTGCCAGGACAAACAACAGATCCGAGAGCCGGTTGAGGTAGACGACGACGACTGCCGGGACTTCCTCATCGTTTCGCAGCCGCACAACGGCGCGCTCGGCCCGCCTGCAAACAGTGCGCGCCACATGCAGTGCTGCAGCCTTTGGCGTGCCGCCCGGCATGATGAATGCCTTGAGCGTTTCGAGTTCCGACTCGCCGTCGTCGATTGCCTGTTCGAGTTGGGAAATCCGCTTGTCCCCGATACGGGCTTTCTCGAGCTGCTTCTTGTGCTCTTCCGGGTGCGGCGTAGCGAGCAGCGCCCCGATTGAAAAGAGGTCGCGTTGCACCGGGGCGAGCACTTCGTCGATGCGCGGCATCATGTCCACCGACCGCGCCGCGCCAATGACGGCGTTGAGTTCGTCCACATCTCCGTACGCTTCGACACGCCGGTCGTCCTTGCCGACGCGTGCGCCGCCAAACAGCGCGGTGCGTCCGTCGTCGCCGGTCTTCGTATAGATCTTCGGAGCCATTCGGTTCGGTGGTTGGATGAGTCTCGGACGAAAGCTACGCTTGTACGCCGCCTGCGAAGTTCGCCGACGGGTCGAGTTGCGCCGGGGGGCTGTACGTGGTCGGGAAGATTCGGGCGAAGTGGGCCTGCAGCCGCTCCGGTGAACCAATCGCCTTCTGCCTGACGCACCACTGGTCGAGCGTAAGCCCGAGCATGGCGGCGTTGGGCCGAAGCATGGGATCCTTGGAAATCGCGAGCGTTATCAGACCAGCCAGTCCTGGGTCGACGTCGGGCAGGAGGCGCGGCACATTCGGTGTTGGTGCGATCGTCACCTCGTCCATCGCGGCCTCGGTTTCGATTTCCCGGAAGAGTTGTTCACGCGCGAGGAGCTCGAACAGGACGACCGCGGTCGAGAACACGTCCGTTCGCCAATCGACTTTGAGTCCGAGCACCTGCTCGGGACTCATGTAGTGCTTCTTGCCAATCGTGAGCTGCCGTGCCTCGGCGGGATCGTGCATTGTCCGGGCCTTCGCGATTCCGAAATCGGCGAGTTTTACCTGCCCGTCCCACGTCAGCAGAACATTTCCGGGCGACACGTCGCGGTGCACGATGTAGAGCCGCTCACCGAGGTCGTTCATGAAATTGTGCGCAAAGTCGAGCGCGCGGCACACACGACTGACGATGTACGCGGCGATGGCGTGCGGGATCGGTTCGTCGAGAGCGCGATGGCGGTCGATCAGCGCACGCAGCGTTACTCCGCGAATGTATTCCATTGCCATGAAAAACTCGCCGCCGACCTCCTCGAACTGAAAGATCTGGACGATGTTGCCGTGCACGAGATTCGCCGAGAGCTTCGCTTCGTCGATGAACAGCTGCAGCCACTCGGGTTCGCGCGCGTATTTTTCGTGGATCACTTTCAGTGCCACACGCTTGGTGAAGCCCCGGTCGCCGACCTGCTCCGCTTCATACACGGTTGCCATTCCGCCCCTCGCGATGCGCCGGATGAGGCGGAACTTCCCGGGATACTCGATTGTCCGTGTGCCGTCGCTCATGGGAAGACGGGGGCTGGAGTTTGCGGATTCGCCCTTTAACGGTTGCCGCGAATCATTACGATGGCGAATTTTGCTGCATGGTGCACGAGATATGCGACATTACGATAATTGGCGGCGGGCCGACCGGTCTTTTCGGCCTGTTCTATGCTGGAATGCGAAAGGCAACTGCAAGAGTCGTTGACGCCCTTCCCGATCCCGGCGGGCAGCTCACAGCTCTGTACCCCGAGAAGTTTATTTTCGATGTCGGCGGTTTTCCGAAAGTACTCGCGAAAGACCTCGTCCGCTCGCTGCTCGAGCAGGGTACCCAGTTCGGCGGCACGTTCCACGGCGGACAGCGCGTGACCGGCCTCGAAGAGGTTGACGGCCACTTCGTGCTCGTCACCGAGACCGATCGATTTCCCACGCGCTCGGTCATTGTTGCGGCGGGGATCGGCGCGTTTACGCCGCGCCGCCTTCCTCAGCCCTGCGCGGCGCCGTGGGAAGGAAAAGGGATCTCATACCAGCTTGGAGATCTGTCCGAGTTCGACGGCAAGCACCTCGTGATCGTGGGCGGTGGCGACTCGGCGTTTGATTGGGTCGATCAGCTTGCGGCTCGTGCCGCACACATCACGCTTGTGCATCGTAGCGATCGTTTTCGTGCGCATGCGGCAACAGTGGCGTCGGTTCAGGCAAAGGCAGCCAACGGACGTGTGACCATGCACACGTTCCACGAACTGAGTGACGTTATCGCCACGGACGGCGCAATGACCGGGATCGAGCTCAAGGACATCAAGGCCAAATCGACGCGGCGAGTCCGCGCGGACTGTGTGCTCGCGATGCTTGGCTTCGTGAGCGACATCGGACCGCTGGCCGAATGGGGCATTGACGTGGAGTCCGACGAAATCGTCGTGAACTCGGAAATGCAGACCGGCCGTACCGGCGTCTGGGCTGCCGGCGACATCACCACGTATCCCGGTAAACTGAAACTCATCGCGACAGGGTTCGCCGAAGCGTGCACCGCAGTCAACCAGGCCGTTCACTGGATCTATCCGGAGCGAAAGGTGAACCCCGGACACTCTTCGAACCTCGCGATCTTCGGCCAGAAGGACGATTGATCCGTCAGCTGAACCGTCAGCTCCGTCTGTTGCTCGCGGCGTGCGCTTTTTTGGCCGTACCGGTGGCTGGCGTGCGAGGTCAGGGCGCGATTTGCGGAAACGGTGACGTCGAGCTGGTGGGACTCAAGTTTGCCGGCAACCGCGCCTTTTCCAACGCGACGCTCGCCAGCGGAATTGCCACAACACCGTCGAGCTGGGCACGCCGCACGTTCCGCATCGGTGGCAGGCGAAACTGCCTCGACCGCCTGCAATTCGCGCTCGACGCCGTGCGGCTGCGCCTCTTCTACCGCAATCATGGATACGTCGGGGCAGAGGTGGACACGGTTGTCGCCCCGGCGGGAGCGGACCGCGTGCGCGTGCAGTTCACGATCGTCGAAGGTGAGCCGATGGTGGTATCGGACCTCATCATCGCCGGGCTCGACACGATCGAGGAGCGCGGGGAGTTTCTCCGCGATCTTCCGGTGACGCTTGGCGGACCGTTCGACAGGTACGCGATTGAGGAGGCGCGCGACACGTTGATCCGTAGGATGCGAAACCGAGGGTATCCCGACGCCGAGGTTTTCGTGGGATTTGACACGCGCACTGAGGCAAACACGGCGACGGTTCGGCTCGGCGTGCAGCCGGGCACTCAGGTGCGGCTTGGACCGGTTCGCGTTGTGGTGACGCCGCGCGAGGGCTCCAACCGCGGAATCGGAGACGGCCCGGTGCGCCGAGTGGCCGGTATTCGCGACGGCGAGCTCTACAGCGAGCAGCGTCTCGAGCGCGCCAAGCGTGCGCTGTACCAGACCGAGGCGTACGATCAGGTCGCCGTTCGAACCGACAGCGTGACGGTTCGCGGCGATACCGCGCGAATGGGGGTCACGGTCGATCTGGTGGAGGGCTACATGCGGGTCGCGCGCGGGGCGGTCGGATACGGAACGCTCGATTGCTTTCGCGCGACAAGCGATTTCACTCAATACAACTTCCTCGGCGGCGCGGCGCGGCTCGACGTGCATGCGCGGGTGTCGAAAATCGGCATCAGCGAGCCGATCACCGGCGCCGCGTCGCTCTGTCCGCAGGCCAAGGCGGACCCGTACAGCCGAGATCTCAACTACTACGTTGGCGCATCGGCGAGTCGCAGCGCAGTGTTCCGGGACTTCGCGCCATCAGTGTCGTTGTACAGCGAACGGCGGTCAGAGTATAAATCGTTTCTCCGTACGACACCGATCGGCAGCAGGGTGGCGCTCGCGCGCACGCTCGGTCGCACATCGCAGGCCTTTGGCTACTCGGTGGAGTTTGGAAAGACCGAAGCGCAGCCCGCGCTGCTGTGCGCGGTGTTCAATGCGTGCGAGGAGGCCGACCGCACGTCATTCAGGCGAGAACAGCGGCTCGCCGTGGCGAGCTTTGCCTACGCGCGGGAAACGAGCGACAACCCCGTCGACCCCACCCGTGGCACGTCGCTGCGAGTCGAACTCCGCACTGCGGGAGCGTACACCGGGAGCGATCCGTCGCTTCGTTTTCACAAGATGCTGCTGGACGGCGCGGTGTACCGGCCGCTGAGCGAAAACATCGTGCTTGCCGCGCGGCTCCGCGTGGGCGCCGTAGTAGGTCTCAACTTTTCGTTCGGAAATGCCGCGGTGTATGTGCCGCCGCACGAGCGCCTCTTCGCAGGTGGGCCGACGACCGTTCGAGGATTTTCGCAGAACGAGCTCGGACCGGCGGTCTATATCGCGGCGGCGTTCGATACCGTACGCGCGAGCGGTGCGCCCGGTGGGGATCCGTCGGTCGCAACGGACACCGTGTTTTTTCGCGCACGTGCAGACGTTCATGGTGAACGGACTGTTCCGGCCGGCGGGAACGCGCTTGTTGTAGCAAACTTCGAGGCACGATTCCGCAGTCCGCTCCTTCCGGAGTTGATTCAGTGGACGGCGTTCGCCGACGTCGGAGAGGTGTGGAACCGCGGCTCGCCCGGTGCCGCTCTCGGACTCAGCGCACTCCGCTGGACGCCAGGTGCCGGTGTGCGCATTCGCACGCTCATTGGTGTCATCCGGGTCGATATCGCGTACAACCCGTACGAGCGCCCTGCGGGCGCCGCGTATTTCGACACGCCGATCGCCGTTGGCGGTGCGTTGCTCTGCGTGAGTCCGGGGAACTCGCTCCGCATCACGACAGACAGCAACGGACAAACGAGCCAGGCGGCCGGCCGCTGTCAGGTCAGTTTCGTGCCCCCTCGCGGATCGGCGTTCTTTCGGCGCCTCACGCCGAGCATTTCAATCGGACAGGCGTTCTAGCGTATGGGACGCCGCCAGCTTCTCGTAATCGTGAGCGCGCTCGCGATGATCTTGATCGGCGCCGGCGTCGTCAGCGGCCTCGTTGCGGCGACGCAGAGCGATGGTGGCCGCGAGTGGATTCGCGCGCAAATCTCGCGCGAAGTCAATCGCGGGCTGCGCGGACGTTTCCACCTTGGGCGTCTCTCGGGAAGCTTCCTCACGGACATCACGATCGACTCGGTATCTCTCACGGGCCTCGACGACTCGGTCTACGTGTCGTCCGGCCGCATTTCGCTCCGGTACGACCCGCGCGATCTCGTGGACGGGAGATTCCTGTTTCGCTCGATTGAGGCAGAGCATCCCTTTCTCGTGATGCGAAAGGATCCCGACGGTGTGTGGAATTACCGCAAGATCTTTCCGCCCAGGAACGGACCGTTGCTCCCTGTGCGGCGTGCGCGGAATGCGTTCGGGTCACTCGTTGTGGCGACTGATGTGCGTGTGCACGGTGGCGAGGTGCGCCTCACAAAGCCCTGGACGCCGGACGACTCCCTCAGCGGCGCGCGCCGTGACAGCGCAATTGCATTCAACCTCGCCGACCCGACGAACGACATTCGTCGCGTCACGGCGAACGGCGTCCGTGGTTTCCAGAAGACGTGGCGCTGGAAGGACATCGAGGGCAACATCGCGCGGCTCCGCTTTCGGCACCCCGACAGCACCGGGCGCCACTTCGAAATCGCGCGACTCGATGTGAACGAGACCGTTCCACCTTTCGCGATCCGCGAACTCCACGGCACCGCGCTCTGGCGAGGCGATACGGTGTGGCTCGACGCGGATCGGTTCACGCTCCCCGGATCTGTCGGCCGCATGGTGACCAAGGTCGAGTGGCCCACCGGCGACATGTACTGGGACGCGCGCATGGAGAGCGATTCAACGGCGCTGAGCGACCTCAGCTGGATTTCGCCGTCGATTCCGACCGTCGGGTACGGCGCGATGAAGCTCCACGTGAAGACGCGCGCCAATCACAACATCACCGACTATGTCATCACGGAGATGGACGTTCGCAGCGGCAACTCACGTCTGCGCGGTACGATGACGTACGGTGTCGGCGGGCCAGTTCTGGAAGCGCGTGACGTCAACCTCTCTCTTGAGCCGGCAGACTTCGTATTCTTCGAAGCGCTGAACACGCAACCGTTTCCATACCCGTGGCGCGGTACGGTGACCGGAACCGTTCGCGCGTCCGGCGGTCCGGTGAATCGGTTTCAGGTTGAGCACATGGAACTCGCGTTCGCCGATTCCAACGTGCCGGGCGCCACCGCGAGGGGCACTGGGCGCGGGGAACTCGATATCCTCTTCCCGGGTCTCGCGAAGTTCCACTCCTTTCAGCTTGACATCGACCACTTCGACCTCCGGACCGGACAGTTCCTGAATCCCGACTTCCCGGAGCTGAACGGACACATGGGTGGCACGGCAACGCTCGACTCGATCTGGACCGACGTACGCTTGAGCAACGCTGACATCACGCACCGCGATGGCGAAGATTCTGTCCCGTCCCGTTTTCGGGGCGGCGGGCGCCTTACGCTCGGCGACGATTTCGTCTCGTTCGACTTGACCACCGCGGCGCTTCCGGTCAACGCGACCACGATCGCACGATCATATCCCGCGTTGCCGCTCCGAGGCGAATACCGTGGCCCCATGAGGGTGCAGGGCACAGTGGCCGATATGGCGTTGTCCACGGACCTGGTGGGCGATGCCGGGCGCCTGCAGTTGGATGGACAGTTCGACGCGCTGGAGCCCGGCTTCCGGGCGGTCGCGCGCGGCACGTTGAGTGCTTTCGACTTCCGGCGCGGCTTTGGTTCGACGCTCGTGCCGAGCTCGTCGTTCGACGGCCGCTTTGCGGTCGATCTTGCCGGAGACTCGCTCGCGAATCTTGCCGGTACCGCGCAACTAAACGCCGATCGCTCGATGGTCGACGGCGTGCGCGTGTTCGGCGGGTTGGCCGCACTGCGCTTTGGTAACGGGTTGATGCGCGTGGATTCCCTGAGCCTCGAAAGCGCTGCAGGCTCGCTCGCCGTGCGTGGCGCGCTTGGGATGATACCGGCCGTAACGGACACACTGCGATTTCAGTTCGCGGGCGACTCACTTGGCGGGCTTCGACGCTATCTCGCGCGCGGCGGAAGTACTGCCGATTCGCTACAGGGAGCGTTCAGCGGCACCGGGCTGCTCACCGGCCGGACATCGCGGTTTGCGCTCGATGCGTCGGTCGCCGGTACCGAACTGCTCCTCCGCACTGCAGGAGCCCGACAGGTACGCGGGACAGTGTCGCTGTCGTCGTTGCCCGATTCGGCCACAGGTGCCGTCACGATTCGGCTGGATGGTGTTCGGTCGGGCACGATGGCGATCAGTTCTGCCGACGTGCGCGCTGACCTGCTTGACGGATGGCAGGCGAGGACGAGCGCTCAGTTTTCTGCGCCATCGGGGACGGCAGCGCGCGCCCTTGCCGATGTACGGCGGCGTGGGGACACGACCGTCATCCGCCTCGACTCGCTCTCGGCGCGTACTGCGACAAACAACTGGACGCTCGAACGTACCGCCACTCTTGCGCTCGCCGGTGGTGGCTTCCGGCTCGACACGCTCGTTCTATCCGGCGCGCAGGGCGGACGCATAGACGCCGCCGGACGCACGAGTGTACTCGACACGATCGCTGTTGCCCTCCGCGCAGACGGTGTGCCGTTGGCGGACTTCGGAGAGTTGTTCCAGACGCGGGAACCGATGGCCGGGCTGATCTCGCTTCGCGCCGATGTGCGTGGCACGCGCGCGCGCCCCGATCTTTTTTTCACCGGCACCCTCAATGGCGCAACTGTTGCCGGGCTCCAGCTCGAACGACTCGACGCCGATGGCCGGTATGCCGATCGCCGACTCACCGCGGCGGTTTCGCTGGTTCGCGACGGCAAGCAGGCGTTGCACGCCGATGCGTCGCTCCCAATAGACCTCGCTTTCGATCCTGTCGGGTCCCGGTTTCTTGAGGAACCGCTCACTGGGCACGTGCGTACCGACAGCGCCAGTCTCGGCCTGCTGGAGTCGTTCTTTCCCGTTGCTCGTGATGCGCGCGGCGGGCTGAGCATGGACCTGGATGTCGGCGGTACGTGGCGGCATCCGCTCTTCACCGGTTCGGTCGCTATCTCGGACGGCTCGCTCTCACTCCGCCCCATGGGGAACGTGTGCCTCGAAGGCCTCGAGGCGAACATCGGGTTCCTCGGCGACAGCATTGCGGTTCGCCGATTGGAAGCGAGGAGCGGCCCCGACCTCGGCCGAACGGCCGCGGTGACGGGCTGGATCAGTATCCGAGACGTAACCGACCCGGCGTTCACCCTCCGGCTCAGTTCGCTTGGGTTCAACGTGCTCGACGATCCGGCGGTCGCCGACCTCGACCTCACCGGCACGTTGCAGCTGAGCGGCCGACGAAGCGCGTCCGTACTCTCTGGTGGGTTCACGGTGGATCGCGGCGAGATTCGCCTACCCGAGCTCTATCGCAAGCAGCTCATATCGCTCGACGATCTCAACCAATACCGGCTCGTTGATACAACTGCGCTCGTGGACCGGAGGCTGGTGGCGGCCGGCGATTCCGTGTTCATGAACAACCTCGCGCTGCGCGACGTCCGGATTCGCATGGGTTCCGACGTCTGGCTCCGCTCGGCAGAGGCGAACATCAATCTGGGTGGCTCGGTTTTGGTGACGCGAAACCGCGTGGCTGGAGGAGCCAACGCGGGGCGTTCGCAACTCGCACTCGACGGCGCCCTCCAGACCGTCCGTGGTACGTACCGCCTGAACCTCGGACTTGTGCAGCGGACCTTCACCGTCGAAAGTGGCGAGGTGCGGTTTTTCGGCGACGCCGATCTCAACGCAGCACTCAACATCAACGCGTTCCACGTCGTGCGTCAGGTCAGTAAGCAGGGCGCGCGTCCGGACGTGCGCGTCCAGGTGCACATTGGCGGTACACGACTTTCGCCAACGGCCGAACTTTCCACGCCCGACTCCGTGCTGGTGACGACGGCCGACCTCATCAGCTATCTCACGACTGGCGGGCCGAGCAGCGACATCAGCGGCCGCGGCGGCGACTACTACGGCTCCACCGCGGCGCGGCTCTTCTTGACGACAGCCGGGAGTTTTCTGGGTGCCAAAGTTCCGGTGGGCATTTGCGACGACGCCCAATTGCTTATCACCGGACTGGATGGGTACCAGGGAGCGCTGCGCTCGGTGAGCGGGCAAGTGCTGCAAGGGACGCGTTTCAACTGTGCCAAGCAGATCACCGACAACCTGTTCGTGCGGCTCGACGCCGGACTTTGTCAGGTCGGCAAGTTTGTTGACCCGAACGGGACGTCATCGGGGCCGTTGCAACTGGCGGATGCGTTTGGCGTGAAGCTCGACTGGCGCATGGCAGCCGACTTCACGGTGTCGGTCGGTCTCGAGCCGCCCACGAGCGCCGTGTTCTGCCGAGACGACGTGAGTGCCCGCGGTTTTGCGCCGACCCCTCGTCAGATCGGGTTCGATCTGTTTCGGCTCTGGCGATTCTGATCGGGCGCACTGCGGGCGGGAGCGGCTCATCGAGGTTTCCAGCGAACAGCGCGGCGACGAAATTGTGGTGACGGTCACAGATTCGGGTGCCGGCATTGCGCCGGAGCATCTCGGGTACATCTTCAATCCGTTCCATACGACCAAGCCAAGGGGGGGTCGGAACAGGTCTCGGTCTCTCCATCAGCTTTGGCATCGTGCGCGAGCACGGCGGCTCGATTCAGGCCGTGTCGTCGCCCGCGCACGGTGCGACATTTCCTGTTCACCTCCCCATTCGCGACGCAAGAACGCACGACGGGCGCGCTGACCTATGGCAAGCATCCTCATCATCGACGACGAAATCGCAATCGCTACGGCGTTCGCGATGTTCTTCCGGCATGACGGGTCTCACGTCGTGCATGAGGAGCACACCGGGACGGCGGGGATTGCGGCGTACGAGCGCCACAAGCCGGACCTGGTTCTCCTTGACGTGCGATTGCCGGACATGACCGGGTTCGATGTGCTCGCGCGCATCCGTCACGATGAACCGGTCGTGATCATGGTGACGGGGTATGGTGACGTCACCATGGCCGTCGAGGCGCTGCACAAGGGTGCCGAGAATTTCCTCACGAAGCCTGTCGACCTGAGTCACCTCGCGGCCGCCGCGGAGCGGGCGCTTGAGAAGTCGCAACTACGCCGGATGAACCGGTACATCGCCGAGCGGCGCGGTGCGGCGGGCGGAATCGTGTTCGGTCCTTCTGCGGCCATGCGCGAGCTCGCAGCCCAGATCGCCGTGCTTTCAGGGAGCGATCGTACGACGGCGCTCATCGTTGGGCCGCGCGGCGCAGGCAAGGGCCGGGTGGCGGAGTTGATCCACGCCCAGGGGCCGCGAGCGGCCAATCCGTTCGTTGAGGTGAACTGTGCGGCGCTAACCGCCGAGTCGCTCGATTCCGAGTTGTTCGGCATCGAGGCGACCGTCGCTGGCGGATCCGGTTCCACTCGCAAAGGTGTATTCGAGATCGCCGACGGCGGAACTGTGTTTCTCGACGAGATCGGCGACCTCGCACCGCAACTGCAGCCCAAGCTTCTGCGGGTGCTCGAGGGGAAAGGGTTCCGGCGCCACGGCGGCACCGGTGAAATCACGCCGAACGTACGGGTCATCGCCGCGACGAGCACTGATCTGGCGGCTGAAGTTGCCGCTGGGCGGTTTCGCGAAGACCTGTTCTACCGGCTCAGCGTCATGCCGATCACGCTTCCGCCGCTGCGCGACCGCGCGCGGGAAGACATTGTCGAGCTCACGGCGTACCTCCTCGATGTGCTCGCGAAGGCCGTGACCGGCGCGCCGACCGTTCTATCGGACGACGCCCTCGACGCCATTCTCCGCTACGGTTGGGCGGGCAACATCCGCGAATTGCGCAATGTGCTCGAGCGGGCAATGCTCCTGGCCCGTGGCCATGAGAAGATCGAACTCGCCCACCTGCCGCGCGACGTGCAGGGTGCGAGTGGGGCCGACGTGATCCATCACGATCCCAAGTCGCTGTCGGACGTGCAGAAGGCCCACATCGACCGCACGCTCAAGGCCCACCACCAAAACCGAACGCATGCGGCGCGCGAACTCGGAATTTCGCGGGCCACGCTGATCAAGAAAATTCGCGACTACGATCTGACCGACAAACCGCGCTGAATGGGAGCTTTGCATGAATGATGCGATGCAGTGCCGGTCGTGCGGCCGCGAAGAGCGCGCCTCGGAAGGGTACCCCTGCACCGGGTGCGGCACCTTCGTCTGTCAGGTCTGCAACATCAGGGGAATCGTGCTCTGTAGCGCGTGCCAGGCGAAAGCGGAATCGACGTCGGCACCGGGCGCTTGAGAGAACGCGACGCGTCCATCGCGGGCGCGGGGTTTGGCATTTCGGTCGGGCACGCAACCGATGTAGCCGGTGCGACGGGGTGCACGGTCATACGCGGCACCGACGGCCCGCTCAGGGCGAGCGCCTTCGCTTTTGGTCGCGCCACCGGCACTCGCGAGTCCGCACTGCTTGAGCCGTGGGCTTCGAACGATCGAATCGATGCCGTGCTGCTTACAGGCGGGAGCGCATATGGACTCGACGCCGCGGCAGGGGTCATGCGCTGGATGGAGGAGCGTGGCCGGGGCTACGCCATTGCGGGAGGGGTCGTTCCCATCGTGCCAGCCGCAGTCGTGTTCGATCTGGCGCCGCTCGGAGCGTTCACCGCGCGTCCAACCGCCGACATGGCGTACGATGCCTGCGACCGCGCCACTCCGTCGGGCTGGGAAGAGGGAAGTGTCGGAGCGGGAACGGGGTGCACGGTTGGCAAACTGTACGGTCCGAAATTCGCGATGAAGGGCGGGGTTGGCGTCGGCGTGGCTGGAACGGACCTGATGGCCTGCGCCGTGACGGTCGTCAACGCCGTGGGGCACGTGCGCGGGATGGACGGCACTATTATCGCCGGCCCGCGTCACCCGACGCGCGGACTCGTGGACAGCGAACTCGAGGGATCCATGCACGGGTTCTTTGGATCGCCCGCCGAGAACACGACGATTTCGCTGGTGGCGCTAAATCACTCGTTCTCGAAAGTTGAGCTGCATCGCATTGCGCGCGCCGCGAGTGCTGCGCACGCGCGAAGGATTGGGCCCGCGGGCACCAGCTATGACGGCGACGTGGTATTCGCGGTGGCGCCGTCCGATCGGCCGGCCGGCGACCCGGTCCGCGCCGAGATTGTCGCTACGAAGGCGCTCGAAGAAGCCATCGTTCGGGCCGTCATGCTGGCCAAGGGCCGCGACGGCGTGCCGGGAAGGCTGGACTCAGCGACGGAGTGACGCGGCTCCGCTAGCGGCTCAGCTGGCGGCTCAGCTGACGAGCCCGTGCACCGGCCGGGCCGGCGTGCCGAGTCGAACGTGCAGGTACAGTTCGGACCGGAGCTCGCCATCGAGTTCGATGCGCATCGAGTGCGTTCCCGCCTCCTGGATCGGCAGGTCAATCGCCGCGATCACCGGTATGTCGACCTCGACCGCGCCGGGTGGCGGTGTACCGACCTCCACTTCGCCCGACGACGACCAGATTTCATCGCCGTTCGGTCCGACCCACCCAAACGACAGCGTGTGAAGGCCCACGTCCTCGTGATCGGCCTTGAGCCGAACCACGAGCGTGGCCCGCGGATGAACAGCCGGCAGCGAGCCAATCTGCAGGGCGTCGAACACGCCGAGCACGTTGAGTTTGCCCTCCTGCGAGAGGTTGGCGGCATCGGCGAATAGCGCGAACGAGATGTGCATCGGCGGATATTAAGGCCTGAGCACTCCCTCGGCGAGCGATGCCGGCGAAGGATCGTCTGGCCGCAGCGCGCCCCCACTGTAATTTCATTATTGGCGCGGCGTGCCCATACGACGCCGCAACGTGCGACCGCGTCGCGATCGTGCGATGCCAACCCTCGTTCCCCGTATCGTCCAGATGACAGCACCGGCCGCCATGAGCGCGGAAACTCGTCGTACCGTGCGCTCGACCGAACTTGGCCTCGTCGTAATGGCTCTGATATGGGGCCTGAACTTCGCAGTGCTCAAGTACGGGACAACCGTGCTCGAGCCGATCGCGTACAACGCGATCCGAATGAGCCTTGGCACGGTGGTCCTCCTTGGCGTGGCATGTGCGATGGCGCCTCTGCCCTCACGGCGTGATATCGCAAAGTTGATGCTTCTGGGCATCCTTGGTCACGGCGTCTATCAGGGGCTGTTCATCAATGGGCTCGCGCTGACGCGCGCCGGAACGGCGGCACTCGTCGTTGCAGCGGCCCCGGCAGTCATCGCGATCGTAGGACGTGCGCTCGGCGTGGAACGGATCACACGGCGGTCCGTATTCGGCATCGCCATGTCGTTGATCGGTGTCGCAATCGTCGTGCTCGGCTCGGCGCGGAATGAGGTCGGAGCCGAAGGAGATGTCCGTGGCGACCTCCTGATTCTGTGTTCTGTTGTGGCGTGGGCGTTCTACACGACATTTCTCGGTCCGTACACCACGCGTATCCGTGGCATGCACATCGCTGGGTGGACGTTGCTTGGCGGAACCATCCCCATCATCATCGTCGCGACGCCCGCGTTGCTCCGGACCAGCTTTGCCGACATCGCGCCGCTGACATGGGGTGCGATAGCGTACTCCGGCCTGGGCGCGATTGGCCTTGCCTACCTGTTCTGGTACCGCGGCGTTCGGGTCCTGGGGTCGACGCGCACGTCGATGTACGCGCAGTTGCAGCCGCTGATCGGGCTGCTGGCGGCGTGGCCGCTGATCGGTGAGAAACCAACCGCGTGGCAGATCGCCGGCTCGGCGGCGGTGATGTCCGGTTTGTTGCTGACCCGCGTGCCGCACACGGCCGAACCGGCGCACGGGGAATGAAGATCGCGCTGTTCGACATCGACGGCACGATTCTCCTCGCGCACGGAGCGGGGCGGCGGTCGATGGAGCGTGCGCTGGTCGCGGTTACGGGAACGGCCGGCCCGGGCGGGCAGCACTATGCCGGCAAGACCGATCGCCAGATCGTTCGCGAAGCGATGCGCTCGTCCGGATTTTCCGACGCCGACGTGGACGCGCGCATGGCCGACATACTCGAGATCTATCTTGGCGGGCTCTCAGCTGAACTCGAAGCGCAGGAGCAGGAGCGAATCGACGTGCTGCCGGGGGTCCGCGAGCTGCTCGACGCTTGCGATGCGCACGCCGGTATTGTGCTCGGTCTGCTCACCGGAAACCTCGTTACGGGCGCCGGGCACAAGCTGCGCGCGGTTGGGGTCGACATCCAGCGATTCGCCGTCGGGGCGTTCGGCAGCGACCACGAAGATCGGCCGGCGCTCGCCGCGCTCGCCCGCGACCGCGCGTGTGCACATCTCGGTCGCGAAGTTCACGCAAGTTCATGCGTCGTGATCGGCGACACGCCGGCAGACGTGGCGTGCGGACAGGCAATCGGCGCACGCACGATCGCCGTAGCAACCGGCAACTTCACTATCGACGAACTACGCCAGTGCGATCCTCACGTTGTGTTTGCCGACCTGAGCGACACGACCGCGGTAATGGAAGCGATCGTTGATGGCTGACAACGGCGAGCGGTTCGACCTGCCGGAGTTCACGCGCTCGCTGCGCGGGTTCGCGTCCGTAGAGGCGGTCGGTCGCGCATCGCACGAAACTGTGTTCGGCCCGCTCCTTGCCGCACGGCGTTCTGCAGCCCGAGTAGAGGCGCCAGAGGCACGCGCTGCAGCGTTCGACGCAGACCGACTGCGGCGGGGATTGCTCGACGCGATTGCCACAATCGCAGCGGACCGTTCCGGCAGCGACGCCGCAACGCGGCGGGCGCTCGAAGCCCGGCTCGAGGAATCCGCCGGCCTGGCTCTTCGCGCACTCGACGTCATCGGCCAACGGGCCGAAGTACTTCGAGGGGCGTCCGCGGCGGACCGCCAGTCAGCATGGGCCGAGTGGTGCGACGCCGTGCAAGGTCTGTTCGATCAGGTTGACGGATTCTGGCTTTCAGTCGATCTCGTCGCCCCGCCGCCGCGTCGCGGGTCAGGGAGTAGGCGCTTGGGGGCCGTGTTGATCGCCACGCTCGTGCTGCACGGCGGCGCACTTGGGGCGCAGCGTGTCACGGTTCGCATTGAGGCGCGACCCGATTCGCTGATCGCCGCCGGCTTCGACGTTGTCGGTTCCGAACCCGGCGGTACGTTGGTCGTGGCTTCACCCGATGAGCGGGCGCGACTCGACGCCTTGGGGTTCCGTACCAACGCCGTGATCATTCCGCGCGCTGCCGGACGCGCCGATGCGCAGGCAATGCCCACTATCTACCGAAGTTTCGACGATCCGATTCGTGGAATCCGGAGCTGGGTGGACTCGATTGCGGCGGCGAACCCGAGAGTCACGGTGGACACCATCGGATTGTCATTCGAGGGACGCCCACTTCTCGCGATCAAGATTGGGCCTGCTGGCGATATCCCGACACGGCCCAACGCGCTATTCGTGGCGACCTATCACGCCCGCGAATGGGCCGCCACCGAGACGGCGCTCAGGCTCGTGAAGTGGCTGGCCGCGCCACCGGGAGGCGACGCGCGACGTGACTCGCTCGTGCAGGGACGTGACATCTGGGTCATCCCGGTCGCGAACCCCGACGGCTACCAGTACACCTTTGACGTCGATCGACTCTGGCGAAAGACCCGTTCGCCGCAGGGCGTTAGTGGCACCGGTGTGGACATGAATCGGAATCACTCAGTCCATTGGGCTTTTGATAACCAAGGATCGTCGTCTTTCCCTGGTTCTGACATATTCCGCGGTCCAGCGCCGGCTTCAGAAAGCGAGACCTCAAGTATCGAGGCGTTTCACGCCGCGCACCCGCCGGTCGTCGCGATGAGCTACCACACATTCTCCGGTCTTCTCTTGTATCCGCCGGGTCACCGCTACGGTGAATTGCCGGCCGATCTACCGGTCTACCAGGTGCTCGGCGGAAGCAACCAGAGAAGCGCGGTCACCGATCGGCTTCCCGGATCCATTCGAAGCGCGTACGCTCCGGGTCCTGGGTGGCAACTCTACACCACGAATGGCGACTACACCGATTTCGCCGCGACGCGCCACGGGGCAATCGCGTTCACGACGGAACTTACGAGCGGCTATGGCCCGGCAGGCTACTACGGCTTTGAGTTCCCGGACGACGACGTGCTGCTCGAACAGCTCTTTCAGGACAACCTGCCGTTCGCGCTTGATCTGCTCGATGCTGCGGCCGATCCGACGAATTTCGTCAGCGCCAACACTGGTGGCAGGGCGGAAATGGTTCGCCTCGAAAGCATATCGCCGGACATCCGCGCGACAGTGCCTGCGCCCAGCGCCGCGACCGCGACGGTATCGCTGAGTGCCTCGCTGACCTTCCGCGTCGACAGCGGGGCCGGAGGCCGATACTTCCGTCGCATTGTGGCCTCCGAAACCGGGCGGCCCGCTGCTTTCAGCCTCACGGTGAACGGCGTGAAGTCGTCGTATCGCGTTCTCGCCGTTTCGGGCGCCGAAACAGCCGACGCGCCGTGGACCGCTGAGGGATTCGCGCGCGACACGATATTTGCACGCGCAGGAACCGGATCGTGGCTCGGCACGCGCGGGACGCTTACTTCGCCGGCCGTTGTCGTTCCGGCCGACGCTGATACCGTTTCACTTGTCTATTGGACGGCACACGTCGCGAGTGGATTCTCGCCGAACCCTTCGGGCTCCGTGTACTTGAGCACCGATGGCGGACAGTCGTGGTCCGCTGTCCATGTTGTCCGAGGCTCAGCACCTGTGTTCTACACGGATGGCGTGATGATCAACGGAGTAAAAGGTAAAACTATCGCCGTCCGGTTCACGTCCGACGGTATGCCATGGCGGCTTGATGAGATTGCACTCGTCGCTCACAGCCCGGTGACCGCGACACAGATCGCGGGTGGCCCGCAACTGCGGCCGAGTGAGAATCCGGTGCGGTCGGGTTCGGTGAGGTTCGCGTGGCCATTCGGCACTGAGGCCGGAGAGCTTATCGCGTACGACATCTCCGGCCGCGAAGTCTGGCGCCGACACGTTGATTCGGGCGCTTCACAGACCTGGGAAGTCGCGTCTCTCGGTGTCGGAAACGGCGTCTACATCATCGTTGCCCGGGCCTCCGGCGGTGTGGCACAGCTCAAGCTCTTCGTTGCGAGGCGCGCGCCGTGATCGCCGGAGTCGGGATCGACATGGTTGAGATCGCGCGGATCGAACGGCTTCTCGCGAGCAAGGGCGCGAGAGCGATTGCGAGGTTGTTTACCGACGGTGAAGTGGACTACTCCAATGCTCGAGCCCGACCGGCCATGCATTTTGCTGCTCGCCTGGCTGCGAAGGAAGCCGCATTCAAGGCCCTCGCCGGATCCGACGATGCGCGCCTCATTGGCTGGCGCGAAGTGGAGGTTGTATCAAAGCCGGGCGGGCCGCCATCGCTTGTCCTGCATGGGCGGGCCGAGACTCGTGCGCGTGAGCTTGGCGTGCAAAGGGTGCATCTCAGCTTGACGCACACCGATCAAACCGCTGCAGCCGTCGTGATTCTCGCCCAACGGTAACCGGTCGCTGGCGCAAAACCAGCATTCCCGAGTATTTTACTTCTGATATGCGTCTGAAGCTTCAACTCTGTACCCTTGCCGTCTTTACGGCCGCAGGAACTGCCGTGGCGGCGCCCGCGCCGGCGCAGGAGCCTATTGGCAAACGACTGTCGGCTATCGTCGGCGTCGCGGTCGAGGAGTACGCAAAAGGCGTCGAGGAATCGGGAAGGCTCAAATCGGCGGTCGAGTACGATGAGGCAACCGGATTCCTCCGCGAGGCGCGCGATGTCGCCGCGCGCCTGACCACGCCGAACGCCGTGGCCGTGCGCACAGCCCTCGACTCACTGTCAGCGGCTGCCGAGCGCCGTGCCGGTCCAACGACGGTTCGCGCGTTCTACGAAGAGTTTTCAACGGCCCTGGGAGCGGAAGGCGCTCTTGACCTTCCGAGCCGGTTCGTTGACCTCGCGCGTGGAAGGTCGCTCTACGACGCGAACTGTGCATCATGCCACGGAATCACGGGTCAGGGCGGCCCTCCCGTCCCGGGCGGGCTCGAGCCGCCGGCGATTGGTCGGTCGGATGTGATGCGTGACGTTTCACCGGCCCTCACATACCGCATCGTGTCTGTTGGTGTCCAAGGCACGGCGATGGTGGGCTGGAGCCAAACGCTCTCGAGCGACGACCGATGGGACGTGGTGTCGTACGTGAATTCGCTCAGGACAAGTGACGCCGAGCGCCGCCGCGGTAATTCCGTCCTGGCCCGGATCTGCCCTCGCTGTACCGACGCTCCGTCACCGGCGCAGTTGTTTGAATGGCAGACTGGTCACAGCGACGCGCAAATCGCGGCGATGTTGCGCGCCGGCGACCCGACGACGGGGCTGGCTGCGTCGGGTCCGCTGACTGCGTCGGAGGCTGACGCGCTCGTGGCGGCGCTCCATGCGTCCTCTATTGTTGAGCCGGCAGCGCGGGCCCAGGCGACATCGCGCGCGGGGATGACCGACCCGCGCGCAGCGGCGAGGAACGTGCTCGTTATGCTCGAAGCCGCCGCATCCGCGGCACGCGCCGGTCGTTCGGCGGCGGCGGTGGACCTGGCGCTTGACGCATACATAGCGTTCGAGCCTCTCGAGACGAACGCGCGCATGCGTGACCCGGCGCTCGTCGCCAGAATGGAGCGGGAGTTCGCCGACTTCCGCAGCGCGCTCAAGCGCGACGATCTCAGCGGTGCCGAGAGAATCCTCGTGGTGCTCGAACGCGAAGTGCCGACGATACTCGAACTTGCCGTGGCGTCGTCCACGTCGTGGGGCACGTTCCTGGAGTCGTTCCTGATCATTCTGCGCGAGGGTTTTGAAGCGATCCTAGTGCTTGGGGCCGTCGTCGCGTTCCTGATCAAGACGGGACACCGAAAGCGTGTTCGCGAGATATGGTACGGCTCTCTCGCTGGGGTCGCAGCCAGCGTCGTTCTCGCCGTCCTGTTGCGGACCGTGCTAGCCGCTGTGCCGGCCAGTCGCGAAGTCATCGAGGGCGTCACGCTCCTGGTAGCCGTGGTCGTGCTGTTTTCCGTCAGCTATTGGTTGTTGTCGAAAGTCGAGTCGGCAAAGTGGCAACAGTTCATTCGCGAAAAAGTCAACTCTGCGCTTGAACACGGAGGCGGTCTGACCCTGGCGTTCGTCGCCTTTCTCGCAGTCTTCCGCGAGGGTGCCGAAACGGCGTTGTTCTTTCAGGCCCTCATGTCGCGCAGCGAGGCCAGCCTCGTTCCTGTGTTCGCGGGAATCGGTGCCGGTGGTGCGGCGCTCGCGGTGACGTTCTCACTTTTCTATCGCTTTGGTGTCCGCATCCCGCTAAGGCCGTTTTTTGCAGTGACGAGCGGACTGCTGTACTGGATGGCCTTCGTGTTCGCCGGCAAGGGAATCAAGGAGCTGCAGGAGGGCGGCGCGATGACCCGCACGCTGCTGCCGGGATTCCCACAGATCGACTCATTCGGGATTTATCCGACGGTCGAAACGATTCTCCTGCAGGTCGTGCTCGTCGCACTGCTGTTGGTAGCGCTTTGGCGAACGTTTTTGATCCCGGCAGGTCCTCCCGGCGAATCAAGAGCCGTTGCCGCGGAACCCGACGAGGGTGCACCGCAGATTCCTCCCGAAGTCGCGGCTCGCCTATCCGAGTTGCAGGTCACCGCCCATCGGCTTCAGGAGCGCGTGGCTTCGCTGGAAAAGGAAGTCGAGCACGATGCCACGATCCACGGTGAGCGTCACGCCGACTGACGGCGATTCAGGCCGCCGCGGTTCCTGCGGGGCGGCGTCGCATTTGCATCCATACCACGCCGCCGATAAGAAACGCGAGCCCGATAGCCTGTGCCATGGTGAACGGTCCGAAGAAGCGGTCGTCCTTCGCGCGAAACACTTCCACGATGATCCGTTCGGCTCCCGCCAGCACGCAGTACGCGCCAAAGAGCCAGCCGGCGGCGTGCCGATGCCCGCGCAGTCGCCAGAGCACCGCGAACATGGCCATTCCCATCGCCACTTCGAACAGCTGCGTCGGATAAACCCCGACCACATCTGTCGGAGCGAGTCCTTCGAGTCCGCTCTGTGAAAACTCGTTTGTGAGGTTCTGCACGGTGGACGGCGGCGCTCCCTCGGGGAATCGCACCGCGAATCGACTCATCCATGCGCGCCCATAGTCGTCGCCCACTGCCCAGCAGCCGGTGCGGCCAACGGCGTACGCTGCCGCGAGCGCGGGCGCGGACGCGTCGCTGATCTGCGTGAAGCTGAGCTTCTTGATGCGCATCCAGCCGTACGTCGCGAGAATGCCGCCGATGAGTCCGCCCCAAAACACGAAGCCGGCGCGAGCCGCGAGCGCCGACGGGTCTTTCGTCAGGATCGCGTAGTAGATCTTGCCGCCAAGCAGCCCGCCGATCACTGCGGCGATGACCATGTCCGGCATCACGTCCGCGTCCTGCCCGCGTTGTGTGAGTACCGACTGCGCCACCACCTGGGCAATCAGGAACGCGCCGAGCATCGCTATGCCGAATCCGGTGAGCGGAAGCGGACCGAGCTGGAGGACAAACGGGTGATGAACGATCGACGTGACGGCTTCTTCCATTCCCAATTCTATGCGTTGACCGCGTCCGACGGCATCAGTCCGGGCAAGTCGAGCGTTGCGTACGCGTTGAGGTCGGCGCCGGAGCGCTCCCCCCGACCGAGGCGAAAGAGCGCCGCCCTGGCGATCATCGCGGCGTTGTCGGTCGCGAGCCGCGGGCTCGGCGCGTGTACTGTGGCGCCCGCGCCAAGCGTAGCGATTGCTCTCGCCCGTACGCGTTCGACAAGCGCCCGATTGCACGCCACGCCACCGCCGAGCACAATCCTCGGTCGCGCGTGCGCGCTGGCCGCCCGAACGGCTTTTTCGGCCAGCGTAGCCACCAGCGCGTCCTGAAACGCGCGCGCCAGATGTGGGCGGGCCTCTTCGATTTCTCCGTCCGACTCAGCCTTGCGTACGGCGAGCAGCACCGCCGTCTTCAGTCCGCTGAACGAAAGATCGTAGTAGTCCGCGTCCCCAAGCCGCTGGCCGGCGTTCAGCATCGGCCTCGCGAACCGGTACCGCGTCGGGTCGCCGGTCGCGGCGAGCTCCTCGACATGCCGCCCACCGGGATACGGAAGGCCGAGCAGCTTCGCGACCTTGTCGAACGCCTCGCCGGCCGCATCGTCGCGAGTCGCACCGAGGAGTCGATACTCACCCCAAGCGGGCACGTCGAGGAGCAGCGTGTGGCCGCCGCTGACCAGCAGCGCGGTGAACGGCGGTGCCGCCGCGGCATCTTCGAGTTCGGTCGCGAAGAGATGGCCTTCCATGTGGTGGACGCCGAGCACCGGAACGCCGAGCGACGCTGCGAGCGCTTTTGCGAACGACACGCCCACCAGGAGCGCTCCCACAAGGCCCGGCGCATTCGTGACGGCAATCGCGTCGATCTCCTCGGCGCGCACGCCGGCGTCGTCGAGCGCACGGCGCACAACAGGCGCAATGGCCGTCAGATGCGCCCGCGATGCGATTTCGGGCACCACGCCGCCGAACACTCGGTGCACGTCCTGCGACAGAATGACGAGCGAGCGAAGTGTTGGCCGGTCACCGCTTCCGTCTACGACCGCCGCCGACGTCTCGTCGCACGATGTCTCGATGCCGAGGACGCGCACGCGCTCCCTACTCGGGCGATTCCGCGATCAGTTCGCGGAGAAGCGCACGCTGGTTGTCCACAGTCCACGACGAACCGATTAGCCGACGTCGCACCACACCTTGGCGGTCGATCAGGAACGTCTCAGGCACTCCAGACGTCTGGTAGCTGTCCCGAATTCTCCCCGACACGTCGTACAGAATTTCGAACGACAGCCCCATCTCCGTACGGAACTCCCGGATCGCGTTCGTCATGCCGGGGTTGTTGATACTGATGGCGACTACAGCAAGCCCTTCAGGGCCCAGCTCGCGATGCAGGCGCTCGATGCGTGGCATTTCCTCGCGGCACGGGGCGCACCACGTGGCCCAGATGTTGAGCAGAATCGGCTTGCCCTTGTACGCCGCGATGCTGATCGCGACCGTTGGTTCACCCGAGTCCGGCACTGCAAGCGCGGAAAAATCCGGGGCTGGCGCACCCGGGCCGATGATCTTTACTCCGCTGGATGTCAGCGTCGCGGTCACGAGGAGCGCGCCCAGCGCCAAGACGATGCCACCGACGATGGCCCACTGCCGCTTCGCGCTCATGCCTGCTCCGCGCAGCGCGCGCGAATTGCCCGAATCTCAGCAGCCGGATCCGCTGCGCTGAACACGGCGTTTCCAGCGACGAACGTGTCCGCCCCGGCGCGCCAGCATGCGGTGATGGTGTCGCGCGTCACACCACCGTCCACTTCGAGTGCGGCCCTGCTGCCGGCTTCGTCGAGAAGCGCGCGCGCGCGGGCGATTTTTCCCACACTCGACGGGATGAACTTCTGTCCACCGTATCCTGGATTCACGCTCATGATGAGAAGAAGGTCGAGGTTGTCCATCACGTCGCGAAGCGCTTCTACGGGCGTGCCCGGATTAACTACAGCGCCGGCCTTGCAGCCGAGTTCTCTGATGCGCGCGAGTTGGCGGTTCAGATGCGGCGCCGTCTCTACGTGGATGGTCAGCGTGTCGGCGCCTGCGGCGGCGAAGCTGTCGAAGTACTTCTCCGGCTCCACGACTATCAGATGTACATCGAGCGGGAGTTTGGTGAGGCGCTTGCAAGTCTCGATGATCTTTGCGCCGAATGTCAGGTTGGGCACGAACACGCCGTCCATGACGTCCACGTGCAACCAATCGGCTCCGCCCGCTTCGATCATTGACAGTTGCTCGGCCAATCGACCGATGTCGGCCGCGAGCAATGACGGTGCGATACGAACCTTGCGGGCTGTCACTATGCGTCCCTGCGGCGGAGCCGCGCGGCAAAGGCGCCGTCGGCGCCGTGCAATTGCGGCAATACACGGAGGCGGCCGGCATCGAGCACGGCGGCAGGTACTGTGCCTGCGGGAGGTGGTTCGAGCGTGAATTCGTCGTGCTCGCCCAGGAACGCCTCGACTTGTGCGTCGTTCTCTTCCTGCTCAAGCGAGCACGTGCTGTAGACGAGCAATCCGCCCGGTGCCACGATCTGTGCGGCCGACTCAAGTAGCGTGCGCTGTACGGCGGCCATGACCGCGAGGTCGCTTGGCTTGATACGCCAGCGCGCGTCGGGATGCCGGCGGAACGTCCCGGTTCCGGTGCAAGGCGCGTCGAGAAGCACCGCGTCCATTGGGCGCACCGCCGGAAAACGCGCGTCGGCGGCGATCGCGTGGACGTTTGGCAGATCCATCCGCCGAAGCGACTCGGCC
The DNA here is from genome assembly GCA_027622655.1 of Gemmatimonadota bacterium. GTDB lineage: Bacteria > Gemmatimonadota > Gemmatimonadetes > Gemmatimonadales > Gemmatimonadaceae > Fen-1231. The sequence continues at coordinate 74,303 of JAQBYI010000002.1, forward strand.
AGCCTGGCCAGCGTTGCGACCGAGGCATCCGACGCGGCTACAATTCGCGCGTCGCGCGCCAGTTCGAACGTCTTTCCGCCCGGTGCTGCACAGAGATCAGCGACCGTCATTCCGGGAGCGATCGCCGCGTAGCGGCTCACCATTGTGGCAGCTGGATCCTGCACGAAGCAATGCCCGCTCTTGAACGCCTCTATCGTGGCGAGCGAAACGCCGTGTTGTAGCGCCAGACTCGATGGGGAGAGTGCTGGTTCGAATGTTTGAACGCCCGCATCGTCGAGCATTGCTTCGAGCTGCTCGCGCACGACGCCCATAGGACGCAGAATCGTGTGCGCTTCCGAGTTGTTCGTTTCCAGAAGGCGCGTTGTAGCGTCTGCGCCCCACCGTGCCACCCAGCGGGCGATGAGCCAGCGGGGATGCGAATGAGTGAGCGCCATCGCGTCGAGCGGGTCGGGCGGAGTCGATGGCTCGAGTGCATCGCGTTCGCGGTCAACGCGGCGAAGCACGGCGTTCGCCAACTTGCTCGCTCCTAGCCCGGCGGCCGCCTTGGCCTGCTCGACCGTCTGTGCGATGGCAGCGTACGCCGGCACGCTTCCCATGAAAGCGAGTTGGGTGACGCCCAACCGAAGGAGGTCGCATAGGTCCGGGTGGAGCCGGCCAAGGCCACCGCGTACCCGCTCGCTCAACACGGCGTCAATCCAGTTGCGGCGCCGCAGCGTCACGTACGTCAGTTCTTGAAGCCAGCGCCGATCCCGCGTGTCGAGTTCGGCTGCGGCTGAGTCGATGGCACTGTCGAGCATGCCGCCGGCGCGCACATCCCGCATCACCCGGACGGCCGCAACACGGGCCGGCGTTATGGCACTTCGGGGCCCGGCGACGACGCGTGTCTGGAAGTCAGCCATTGGGCCGAAAGATAGCCCGGTAGACCGGGGTCCGGAGCCAGCGGCCCAGCCCCCCGAACGAAACCCGCGACCCGCTGCGGCGGCCTCCAGTTACTACCCGGGCGTTCGAAACGTCTAGTGGTGTGCAGCACCACAGGTTTCGGTTTGTGCCGAAGCGTGAGCTGCGCGTTGCCGACGCCCGGTCGAGGCGCGATATTTTTACCCCACGGACGATCTTAAATCCGCACGGAGTCCCGATGCCCGGTCGCATGAAGACGTCACCTGTTACCGCTGCCGCTTGCATGGCGCTGGCCGTCATGGCAGCGGCGTGCAATCCTGACGGCGCGACGACCGGCCCGTCGGGTCTGGGTTCGAAGGATTTTGCTGCGAACCTCCGGCTCGTTTCGGGCGACCAGCAGAACGGTGCTATCAGGGCGTCGCTTAAGGACCCATTATAGTTGTTCGTGTCGTTGATGCCGGCGGGCAGCCAGTGCAGGGTGCCGCAGTGGCGTTCAGCGTCCGATCAGGCGGCGGCTCGATCAATCCCGCGGCGAACATCTCCGACGCGAATGGACTGGTGTCGTCGCTCTGGACCATGGGATCGTCGCTTGGCGCGGGCAAGGCCGTGGCAATCCTGACCAACAACTTCGTACTCGACAGCGCAACTTTTACCGCGACCGCCACCGCTGGCCCGGTTTCAGTGTTCACGCTGGTCGCTGGAAACAATCAAACGACGAATGCCACCCGAAGTTCGCTCGCCGGCACGACGTCCTCGTCAGACGCCACCGCCGTTTCGCCACCCGCGGTCAACAGGTGCTTCCAGCGCTGGATCTGCGACCGCGCGATCCCGAGCTCCCGGCTCAACTCCGCCGCCGTGACCTCACCGCGCAGGATCCGCTCGATCTGCTCCCGCTTGAACTCCGCCGAATACCGCCTGTACGACCCCCGCCGTTCCACCGCCATCGTTCCCATCCTCCGCCTCCTCGATTATGAAAGTGTATCCCACGCGAGGTGCCTCGGCGAATTGGGGAGCACTACAGGCAGGCACGTGGGTCGCAATCGCAGCGCCTCCGTCACTGTTCTCCAAAGTCAGCACGGGGCGCGCGCATGCATGCGGTATGCCTCGTTTCGATCCCACGACGTTGCCAGGTTCGCAGCAGGTCCGTTGTTGGGGCCTGAACAACTCCGGCCAAGTTGGCAACGGCACCATTGTCAACGCGCTTGTTCCGACAGCGGTCACCATGGGCGCCACCCGATTCTACTCGGCAACGGTCGTCACCGGTGCGGCGCACTCGTGTGGGCTCGATGCTACCGGCGCTGCCTACTGTTGGGGGCGGAATACCTCGGGCGAGCTGGGCACGGGAGTGGCGAGCGCCTCAAGCAACGTCCCGGTGGCCGTGACTGGCGGACTCATATTCCGCTCACTCAGCCTGGGAGAAAACTTTACCTGCGGAGTCACGGGTGCGCCCGGCACGTCATCGCAGGTCGTCGGCACGATCTATTGCTGGGGCAACAACCAGTTCGGCCAGCTCGGAACGGGCAATGCGACGTCGATTCTGGCGCCGACTGCGGGCCGAGTGCTAGGACAGCCCTGACGCTGACCAGCCAATTGTGATGGAAAAAGGAGGGGCCGCCCTGTCGCGGCCCCTCTTCTTTGTTGTGACTAGGCTTCGACCGCCGGCGGCCCCAGCACGTCGCCCACGGCAACGCCACGCCCACGGGCCCAGTCTCCGGCCCGTTGTCGCTTTCGGCCCGCAACGTGCACCTCCTGCACCCGCAGCGCCCCGTCGCCGCAGGCCACCAGCAAGCCATCGTCGCCTGCCGCGATCACGGTGCCCACGGGAACGGCTACCGCCGGAGTATCGACGGCCATCGCTCCGAACAGACGAACTTCGGTGGTGCCCCGCATCGTCCAGGCGCCGGGTTTGGGATCGTAGGCGCGAACGACTCGTTCGGCGATCTCCGCCGAGCCCGTCCAGTCCACCATGGCATGATCGCGCGCGATCTTCCTTGCGTATGTGGCCTTCGTCTCGTCCTGGGGCTGCTCGATAGCGCCGCCGAGTTCGACGAGCGCCAGGGCCGTTACAATCGCTTCCGCGCCCAGCTCGGCGAGTCGGAGCTGTAGTTCGCCGCCGGTTTCGTCGGGAAGGATGTCAACCCGAAGGGTGAGGATCACCGGGCCGGCATCGAGTTCCGGGACCATGCGCATGATCGACACGCCGGTTTCCGTACGCCCGTCTCGAATCGCAGCCTGAATCGGCGCCGCACCGCGATACAGCGGGAGCAGCGACGCGTGAATGTTGAGCGTCCCGAGGCGGGGAAGGTCGATGACCTCTTTCGGAAGGATGTGGCCATACGCCACGACCACCGACACGTCCGGCCAGAGCGCTCGCATAGACGCAACGAATTCCTCGCCGCGCGGGCGATCCGGCTGCAGCACGGGAATCGCTTCTTCGAGTGCCACCACCTTCACCGGTGAGGCGTCGAGCGTCGAACGACCTCGTCCACTTCGCGGGCGGTCGGGCTGGGTGACCACGCCGACCACCTCGTGCCCCTCGCCAATGAGTGCACGCAGCGGCGCCGTCGCAAAATCCGGTGTCCCCCAAAAGAGAACGCGCACTAGAGGCGCCCTGAGATGTCGCCATCATTGTGAACACCCGGCGTCAGAATGCGGAGCAGAGCAGGGTATTTCGCTTTCTCCTCATCCCAGACAGCCATCGCCTTCCGCTTCTTCAGAAAGCTGAGGTAGTCAATAAACAACTTGCCGTGCAGGTGGTCGATCTCATGCTGCAGGCAGACGCCGAATAGTTCGCGGCCCTCAACTTCGAACTCCTTGCCGTCGGTTCCGGTCGCGCGAACCACAACGTGCGCTGCTCGAATGACGTCACCGAAAACTTCAGGTATCGAGAGGCAGCCTTCCTCCCACTTGAGTTCGCCCTCTCGGAGGATGATCTCGGGGTTGATCAAGACCCACTTTTCATCCTCGACTTGGGCGACCGCCATTCGCTCAGTGCGGCCGACCTGAGGAGCGGCGAGACCTACGCCTTCGGCGGCATGCATCGTCTCGAACATGTCGTTGGCGAGTCGCACCAGCTCGGGCGTAATCGTGACAACGGGGATCGTCTCCTGTCGCAGCACTGGCGAGCCGAGGACGTGAATCGGCAGCACCGCCATGTGATCAAGCCGTGGTGCTGGGCCGGCCGACGCGCACGATTCGCCCGCGCTCGACGACCACTTTCGATTCGCCCGTGCGAATGGTGACGCGATCGCCCATGGAACCACTCGGCTTGCCGTCGGTGATCGTTTCCTTGATGTGGATGACCTCGCCAATCAGGCCGCCGGCCGTGAAGACCTCGTCGCCCTTGGTCATCGCCATCAGCGACGCCTCGAGCAGCTTCTGCTGCTTTCGCTGTGGCCGGAGCACGATGAAGTAGAAAATCGCAATGATGACGGCGATCTGTACAAAGAACACCATCGACGACGGGCCGCCCGGGGCCGGGGCTGGCGCCTGCAGGAGCAGCGCGGGAAAAACAGGCATCAGGAATGCTCGGGGGTTGAGTGGTATCGCGCGAGCCAATCGTGGCTCCACGCATCGAAAGTTCCGTCGGCGATTGCGGTGCGTGCGCGCCGCATCAACGCGATGAGGAAATGTACATTGTGCAGGGAGAGCAGGCGCGGCCCGAGCATTTCGTCGGCGTGGATCAGGTGGCGGAGGTAGGCGCGCGAGAACCGGTGACACGTCGCGCAGCCACACTCGGCCTCGATTGGCCGGTCGTCCAGCCGATGGGCGGCGTTCTTCATGTTGAGCCGCCCGGTCGATGTCAGTGCGGTGCCGTTGCGCCCCATTCGCGTCGGCGCGACACAATCGAAAAGGTCCACACCGCGGGCGACGCCCTCGATCAGGTCCTCGGGGTAGCCGACGCCCATCAGGTATCGCGGCCGATCACGCGGCAGCGCGGCGTCGCACACCTCGAGCATCTCGTACATCGCCGGCTTTCCCTCGCCAACGGAGAGGCCGCCGATGGCAATCCCGCGCCAATCTCCTGACCCGACGATCCGGGCGGCCGCGTCGCGCCGGAGGGTGGCGTGCACTCCGCCCTGCACGATCGGAAAGAGCGCCTGTTGCTGGGGTGTGTCGGCCGACAGCCGTGCAAATTCGGAGGCGCAGCGATCAAGCCATCGCATACTCCTCTCGCTCGCGTCGAGCGCCGCCGCATGGTCACTCTGTCCCGGAATCACGTGGTCGAACTGCATTATCACGTCGGCGCCGAGGTTGACCTCAATCGCCATTACCGACTCGGGCGTGAAATGCCGCTCGGAACCGTCGATGTGCGAACGAAACGTCACGCCGTCTTCCGTCACCGCGTTCAGCGAGGCGAGTGAAAAGACCTGAAACCCGCCGGAGTCCGTGAGAATCGGCCCGTGCCACCCCATGAATCGATGCAGTCCGCCCAGAGTGCGAATCGCTTCGTCGCCCGGGCGAAGGTGCAGGTGATACGCATTTGCCAGGATCATCTCGGCGTGCATCGTGCGGAGTTCGTCCGGGTCGAGCGCCTTCACGGTCGCGAGCGTACCGACCGGCATGAAGGCGGGCGTTTCGACGGTGCCATGCGGCGTCTGAAACACGCCGGTTCGGGCACTCCCCGTGGTTGCCGTCACGTCAAATCCGAAGGTCACAGAATCACCATCGCGTCGCCGTACGAATAGAAACGGTAGCGCTCACGCACCGCTTCGGCGTACGCGCGCATCGTGAGATCGTATCCGGCAAACGCCGCGACGAGCATTAGCAGGGTGGAGCGGGGGAGGTGGAAGTTCGTGATGAGCCGGTCTACCGCGCGAACGACGTACGGTGGATGAATGAAGATTGAAGTGTTGCCGGTTCCAGCGCGAACGGTCCGGTCGTCCGATACGACGGTTTCGAGTGTCCGGAGCGTCGTCGTGCCCACGGCCCATACCGCGCCGCCGACCGCGCGCGCCGCATTGATTGCAGCGGCGGTTTCCGCAGGCACGCTGTACTCCTCCTCGTGCATCACGTGATCGGCGATTTCGTCCGCGTCCACGGGCCGGAATGTTCCGGCGCCGACGTGCAGCACGACGTCCCTGACTGCGACGCCCCCGGCTGCAAGTGCGGCCAGCAGTGCTGGCGTGAAGTGGAGCCCCGCGGTTGGTGCCGCGACCGATCCGGATTCGTTTGCGTATACGGTCTGATACCGGCTCGCGTCCGACGGCTCGTCCGCGCGCTCGATGTACGGCGGGAGCGGGATATGGCCGTGCCGCTCGATTGCCTCAGCCACCGGGCCGGACGCGCGGAGGCGTACCATGCGTGTGCGCCGGTCGGTGACCGACACGATCTCCGCGTCAAATCCGTCTGCAATGTGCACCACACGGGGCGGATGCAGCTTCCCTCCGGGATTCACCATCGCTTCCCACAGGTCGTCACCGGCTGCCTTGAGAAGGAAAATCTCGGCCGGTGCACCGGAATCCCGCGTGCCGAGCAGACGCGCACGGAATACGCGGGTGGTATTTCGTACCAGTAGGTCACCCGGCGCGACGAGCGATGGCAGGTCGCGAAACCCGCGGTGCTCGATTGTCCCCGTGTCGCGGTGCACGACCATCAACCGACTGTCGTCGCGGCTGGCGAGCGGCGCTTGCGCGACGAGCTCGGCCGGAAGTCCGTAGTCGAAGTCTGCGGTGCGGTAGGGAGGCGCGGTCACCGCAAGCTAGAGGAGCTCGCCCTGTGCGACAGTGCCCGTCGGTACCTGGTAGCCGAAGTGCCGGTACGCCTGCGCCGTTGCCATTCGACCGCGCGCTGTGCGGTGCAGCAACCCGTTTTGCACGAGGTAGGGTTCATAGACCTCTTCGATCGTGCCCGGGTCCTCGCCAATCGCTGCTGCCAGCGACTGAACACCCACAGGCCCGCCATCGAACTTTTCGATGATAGTCTTGACGATTCTCGCATCCATGTCGTCGAGTCCGAAATCGTCCACGTCAAGCATGGCGAGCGCATCGCACGCGACTGCTTTGGTAATAATGCCGTCGGCCCGCACCTGCGCGAAATCACGAATCCGTCGCAGAAGCCGGTTGGCGATGCGAGGGGTGCCCCGCGACCGGCGGGCGATCTCATGGGCGCCGTCGTCGTGCAGCTCCACCGCGATCACCGACGCCGTTCGTCGCACGATCTCTTCGAGTTCGTGAGACGGGTAAAAATCGAGTCGCATCGCGAGGCCGAACCGCGCGCGCATTGGCGGCGTGAGCAACCCGAAACGCGTGGTCGCGCCAACGAGCGTGAAGCGCTCGATCGTCATCGTCACGGTTTGCGCGTGCGGCCCGTCGGAGAGCCGGATGTCGATCTTGAAGTCCTCCATCGCCGGATAGAGGAACTCCTCGATGATGGGTCGCAGTCTGTGTATTTCGTCGATGAAAAGAATGTCGCCGGGCCGCAGGTTCGTGAGCGTCCCAACCAGGTCTGCCGGCTTTTCGAGAGCCGGGCCGGACGTCGTGTGGATATTGACGCCCAACTCGCGTGCGATGAGCTCCGCGAGCGTTGTCTTGCCGAGTCCGGGGGGGCCGTGAAAGAGCGTGTGGTCCAGCGGTTCGCGGCGGCCGAGCGCGGCCTGGATCGCGATGTCGAGCGATTCCTTGAGTTTCGCCTGCCCAATGAATTCGGCGAGCCGCTGCGGGCGCAGCTTGAGCTCGACGACCGATTCCTCGGTGATCGCTTCGGGCGTTGTGATTTCGGCGCGCGCCATCGTCAGCGAAAGCTAACGCCGCTGCAGTTCCGCGAGCCCGGCGCGCACGAGGGCGGCGGTGCCGTCGCCGCCAGCCGGCTTCTTTTCGAGCGCTTTGCGCACGGCCCGTTCGGCGTCGTTGTGCGAATAGCCGAGCGAGACGAGGGCCCGCACCGCATCCGCGCCGCAGCCGTCGAGCGACGTGTCGGAACCAGAAGAGTCGGGGCCGGCAAACTCCTTCATCTTGTCGCCGAGTTCCACGCAGAGTCGTTCCGCCACCTTCTTGCCGACGCGAGGCACCGATTGGAGCGTCGTGAGATCGCGCTCTCGAATCGCGCGAACGACACGCGACGCACCCAGCGCGGAAAGCAGTCCAAGCGCCAACGCCGGCCCGACTCCGCTGCCGCCCAACAGAGCGTAGAACAACGCGCGATCGCTGTCCGACGCAAATCCAAAGAGCAGCCACCCGTCTTCCTTGACGACCAGAGCGGTGTGCAGTTCAACCTGATCGCCAACGCGGGGAAGCGATTCCAGGACGCCGAGCGGAATCTGCACGACGTATCCCACTCCGCCCGACGTCATCACCTCAATGCGGTCAATGCGCTTGGCGACGAGCGTGCCCTTCACGCGTGAGATCATCGGCCCACTGGCGGTCGCAGTCGCGAGAGGTTCGGCCGCAGGACAGCAGGCATCGGCCTGCCCGCAGGAACGCGGCGGAGCAGCGCCACGCGTCCTGCGAACCCTGCTCCCATGACGCAAGTGAGTGCGCACGCCACGCCGTCGGCGGCGTCGGCGGGCTGCGGGGCGTGTTTGAGGCGGAGCAATCGCGCGACCATTGCCTGGACCTGGGCCTTGGTGGCCGAACCCGTTCCGACGACGGTCTTCTTCACGAGCTTCGGCGCGTATTCGTGCACCGAAATGCCGGCGCGTTCGCCGGCCAGCAGAATTACGCCCCGCGCGTGCCCGAGCACGACCGTCGTACGAACGTTCTTGGCGTAGAAGACTGCCTCGACCGCCATAGCGTCCGGAGAGTGCCGCTCGATGACCTCCGAAATGCCGTCGAAGATCTCACACACCCGCTTGGCGAGCGATGTCTTGGGCGATGTCCGAATGACGCCGCATTCCAGCAGCGTGGGCCCACCGGGCTCGCCGCCCTTCACCACGCCGTAGCCGGTCGCGGCGGTACCCGGGTCGACGCCGAGGACGATCACCGTATCGCTGTCAGTTCTGCGCCATCGCCGAGACGTCCATATCGAAGTTGGCATCGACTTTCTGGACGTCGTCGAGATCCTCCAACGCCTCCAGCAGGCGCACCAGCGCCTCGGCGTTTTCCCCTTCCACGCGCACGGTGGTCTTCGGAATCCACGAGAGCTCCGCGTGCTCAGCTTTCAGCCCTGCGGACTCGAGCGAATCCTTCACGGCGTGCAGGTCCGATGGCGCCGTCGTAATGACGAAAGCGTCGTCGTCCTTGACGACGTCTTCGGCGCCTGCCTCGAGCGCATGCTCCATCACAACCTCTTCGGTCGTGCTCGCCGCGGGGACCGTCAACTGACCCTTCCGGTCGAACAGGAACGCCACGGAGTTCGTCGTACCGAGATTCCCGTTGCCACGCGTCAGCTTCGCGCGCACTTCGGCGACCGTGCGCGTGGGGTTGTCGGTGAGCGTCTGAATCATCAGCGCGACGCCGCCGGGCCCGTACGCCTCGTACATCGCTTCCACGTAGTCCACGCCTTCGAGCTCGCCCGTCCCTTTCAACACCGCGCGCTCGATGTTGTCCTTGGGCATCGATTGCGCCTTGGCGCTCTCAATGGCGGTCCGAAGCCGCGGATTGCCAGCCGGATCGCCGCCGCCCTGTTTGGCCGCCACCGTGATTTCGCGGATCAGCTTGGTGAACATGGCATTACGCTTGGCGTCAGTGGCCGCCTTGTAGTGCTTGATCTGCTTCCATTTGCTGTGACCGGCCATGCGACTCTTCCGCGTGCAGTGAGTGTCGGGCGAACAGTCGAAAGATAGCAACGCCCCACTGAGTCCGTAACGCGCCCAAAAAAAGAAACGGGGCGAAGTCGTGAGACTTCGCCCCGCCGCTACAGCGTCGCTACGGCGCCGCTACGGCGCCGCTACGGTGCTGTGTGCGTCAGCGAACTCGAATGAGTAACGAGCCGCGGAAGCCCTGCACGTCGATCGACGTCGCGCTGCCCGCAGGGTACACATTGCCGATCGAGTAGGTCGCCGACGGGTTCACCGACAGCCCCATCCACTCGAATCTGAGGCGCAAACCGCCGGTGCCCACAGCGCCGGCTTTTTCCGCATCGCGCATCCAAGCCCGGCCTTCGATGCTCGGCTGGACGTATACGCTGCCCATCTCGAACCCAAAGGCAACGTTCACGTTCGAGATGTTCTCCGACGGCGCAACCGCGCCAATCTGCTGCCCCTTTGCGCGGTAGAGGTCCTACGCGCCAATGGTCCACTCGCCACGCTCGGTCGGAATCGAAATCGTCGCTTGTCCGAGCGTACGCGCTCCGGTCGCGAAGGTCGTCGAATCAGCCTTATCGTCGGTGAAAGTGGAGAACGTGCCTGCGAGCGAGAGGCGGCCGTCGCCGATCGAACGATCGAGGCCGATTCGCGCGCGCGACTCGCTGCCCGGCTCGAACCTCAGAACCGCATCCTGCACCTTGTAGGCGTCAAACGGCGATGAATACCTGAAGCTTCCGGCAAAGCCGACGTTCCACTCGCCCCACGTCTTGGCGAGCGCGAGCCCGCTCGTAATCGCAGACCCGCTTCCCATCGATGACACAGGGTACAGGAGGAACTGGCTCCCGATTTGTCCGGCGGCTTCCTGCTGGGCGTCAGGAACCTCGTACATGCCCGTTGGCACATTCACGCCAAGCGTGATAATCGCCGTGTTGTCAAAGAACGACAGGTTGCCGCGCAGCTGCGTATCTGTGAGGCCGCTGATCTTGCTCGACTCGACACCATTCGAGCTGACGCGGCTGTTCGCCCACGAACTGGACAGGTCAATCGTGAAGCGCTCGCTCACTGGAAGAATGAACGCGAGCGGCACAGAGAGCTGTGTGACGGTCTTTTCGGTGGCTCCTGTTCCGATCTTGTAGTTCACGTACTGCGGACCGAAAATCGCGGCGAGGTCGCCGAACCCCTGCGCCGACGCGGCGGGAGCAATGGCCGCAAACGCCAGGATGGCGATGGTATTTCGCATAGTAGCCATCTCCTATGGCTTCCTGATGACGATCGTCACCTGGCCGATCCGCGTAGCGGGCTGGTCGGTGCCGGTCTTTTCGGCAACCGGATTGGTTGTCGGCGGTGCTGCCGTACCGGTGGTCGTTCCGCCGGTTGAACCCTGCACGATCGTGGTTGTGGTCGGATTCACGTCACCAACCGCGTTGTTCAGGGTGACGTTCAGCGATACATCAGTGGTGCTCCCGCGCTGCGCGGCCGACACGACCTGACCCTCGCTTGAGTTGCGGAGCCCCTGCTAGACTGTTGCGCTCGAGAACTGCGAACCGCTCCTCGCGGCCGCTGCCGATTGTGAACGCTGCAACGCAGCGCCAAAGCCCGGGTCGAGTGACCGCGCACTCTCAAAGAGCGCGATCGCATCGTCGAGCCGGCCATCGTCTTCGGCCATCAGGCCGCGACTGTACGCGAGAAACGCCTGCAGGCTGGGAACGCGGCGTCGGTCGAACTCGGCCCGCTCCGACGCCGTGAGCACCACGCTCATCTGCGCGAAGACGTCAAGCACGAAGTCCTTACTCGAGATCGAAAATGGCGTCGAGTGAACCGTTGGCCTGCGGGTTCGACGTGATGACGGACGTGTTGGTGTTCACCACCGCACCCGTGAGGTTGATCTGATTTGCGTTCGGAGCGATGATCTGTCCGTTCAGAATGCTTCCCGCGGCAATGAGCTTTCCGGCCCGGGTAGCGGTCGCGGCGTCAACCTGCGCCGACTCACCCAGGCGGATCTCATCGGCGATGGCCTGCATGCGATCACGCTCCAGCACTCTGAGCGAACCGGCGCGACTAAGGTCCGTTACGATCAGGTCGGCCATTCCGCGTTCGAGCGGAAGGAGCGTGCTGTCGGCACAACTGCATTTGAACGGCAGTACCGCGATGGTCGTGGCCGGCGACTGGGCGCCGCGGAGCTGTTGTTCGTTGGCAACGGCCTGAGCCGCGGAGGCCTTCAACTCGTCTTTCGCCATCGAAACGAGCCGCTCGGTGATTTGTCTGCGAATCTTCCCGGTTTTCCCGACCTCGAGGTACCACGTGTAGGCAGCCTTCGCCGCCGTGAAGTCGTTGAGTTGTTCGGACGCCATGCCTGAATACAGGGCGCTCACCCCGTTTTTCGGGTCGAGCTGGCGCGCCTGGTCGAGGACGGTCCTGGCCTCCTGGAACCGATTCAGCTCGAAATATTTGTACCCGACGGCCACCAACGCCTTCACGGAGTTTGGATTGGCCGCCACTTTGCGCTGGAGTTTTGCAAGCGCAGGGTCGCTGGTTACAGCGATTTCCTGCGCCCCGGCCAGAGCCGGCGCGAGGCTGAGCAGGGCCAACGTCAGGATGAAGCGCGCGCGTACGATGCGTCCCATCAGTTCACTCCTATAGGTCAGGATCAAGCATGTCTTCGAAGCGAAGCCATTGCTTGTAAAAATACGAGTCCACGTAGCCTGTTCCGCCATTCCGGTTCTTCAGAACGAGCAGCTCGGTGGCGCCGTCTACGCCCGTACCGGGCTGTTGCATCTCCTCACGATATACACCCAAAACGACGTCGGCGTGCTGCTTTACTGCCCCGAGCGGATCGAAATCACCGAGCGTCGGTCGTTCACCGGCGCGCTCGCTCGGCAGATTCGGGAAATCGGCCGTTGCAACAATCGCGGCCCCAGAAGCTAGTGCGAGCGCCTTTAGTCCACGTACTGCCGTCGCCAGTTCTTCGGCCTGATCGCGCACGCCAAGCGTGAGCGCCTGAAGCGGATCCACAAACGCCACCTGCAGATCAAGCGTCCGGCGAAGCGCATCGCCAAGCGTGTCTATGCCGCCCGGCGGAAGGACCTCGATGATCGGAGCTCCGTCGCGGAGGCGCACGGCCGCCGCGCCAACCGCCGCGCGTGTGACCTCACCGAGCGTGCCCCGCCGAATGTCGTCCACACGGGCCCGCCCCTCGATGGCAAGGATCCGCTCCATCACCCGGTCTACCGACATCTCGGCCGAGAAGAAGGCCGAATTGACGCCGCTTTGTGCCATCCGGAGTGCCATCGCCAACGTGAGCGCCGACTTACCCGCGCCTACCTCGCCGCCCACCACCACGAGATCGCCACGGCGCAATCCGCTGCCGAGCCACTTGTCGATGCTCGGAAACCCAGTCGCAAACGCGTCTCCCGTCGCCACGCCGTCGGCGGCGGCGTCTACGCGCTGAACAAGGCGCGAGAGCGGCGAAAGATCCGTGTTACGAAGCATGGGTGGCGAAATCAGAGTAGGCGGCAATCATACGGAACCGGCGCTTGGGGCCGCAAGTCGCTGTGGCCAATAGCGTTGCGCCAACATCACAGTGCCAGAGCCAGACGGAGCGAATCAAGCTCAGAACGTGCCGCCCGGTCGAGGTACGGCGCCGTGACGTCGGTCACCTTTGCCAGTGCGGCGGCCACCGCTTCGGCGTTCCCCGAAACGGTGATGTCGATCAGCCGTGTGAGGGCGATCTTGGGAGCCCCCGGTATGGCAATGGTACCGAGCCAATGACGGGCGGCATCGGCCCGCGCGCGCCGCTGAGCTACGGTGAGCGCGTGCGGGGCGATCGCTCCGGCTGCGAGGCGTGCTCCAAGGAGCACCCCCAGCAACACCTCGCGGGGGCCGCCAATCGCCGCGCGCCCCGCGGCGACTGCCACGGCACGGAACCTGAAAGAGGGAGCGGCAAGCGCAAAGGGAGAGGGGCCGAGCACGCTGGAATTATACTTCCACCCGTATGCCTGCCGCCGCAAAGCAACTTCTCTGGGTTGACGACGAAGCCGACCTCCTCGAGTCGCATCGCCTTTTTCTTACGGAAAAAGGCTACGAAGTCGAGATGTCGCGGAACGCGTCGGACGCCCTCGAACTTCTCCGGCGGCGCCCGTTCGATCTTCTGCTGCTCGACGAACAGATGCCAGGCATGCGCGGGTTGACGATGCTCCGGGAGGTGCGTGAACTCGTTCCGACGCTTCCCGTGGTGATGGTCACCAAGAGCGAGGACGACGGCACCCTGCGCGACGCGCTCGGCGTGGACGTCAGTGAATACCTCGTGAAGCCCATCAATCCGCGGCAGGTGTTGAGCGTAGTTACGCGGATTCTTGAAGGACCGCGCATCAGGCAACAGGCCATGGCCCGGTCGTTCGTGGAACGTTTCCGCGAACTGGAGGCTGCCGACGCGCGGGCACTCGACTGGCGCGGCTGGATTGACCGCTACGCCGAACTTGTGCAGTGGGATGTCGAACTCGCGGCAGCTGGCGAGACCGGGCTGCACGGTTCATTGCGCACGCTTTTTCCGGAGACTCGGCGCGCGTTTGCCCAGTATGTGGGACGGAACTACCCACAATGGGTGAACGAGGGCATCGAGGGCGAACGACCGCCGCTCTCGATCGACGTTGTCGGCGAGTTTCTTCTGCCGGTGCTTGAGCATGAGCGGCGCGCTCTCTTCATCGTTGTGGATTGCCTGCGGCTCGACCAGTGGCGCATCATCGAGCCACTGCTGGCCCCGCTCTTCGAAGTGGAAACGACTCACTATTTCTCGATCCTGCCAACCGCGACCCCGTATGCGCGCAACGCCCTGTTCAGCGGCCTCTTTCCCGGCGAGATCGCGGCGCGTTACCCGGACTGGTGGGGCGCGCGTGACGACGAGACGCTGAACGCGCACGAGCGCGAACTCCTCGAAGCGAACCTGCGCGACGCGCGCGGGGCGACACCGGTGCGCTATCACAAGATTTCGTCCGCGGGCGACGCTGATACACTCGAGCGTAACCTGTCGAACGCGTTCGCCTCGGACGGGGTCACGGCCTTCGTATTCAACTTCATTGACCTGCTGACGCACGGGCGCAGCGAGTCGGCGATCCTCTACGAAGTGGCACGCGACGAGATCGCGCTGCGCCAACTCACGCTCCAGTGGTTCAACCGCTCGCCCTTGCTCGCCGTGTTGCAGGAGGCGGCGCGAAAGCGCGTGCCGGTTCTGCTCACGAGCGATCACGGCTCGATCCACTGCAACACGCCCGCTACGGTGCACGCCAAGCGCGACGCGACGCAAAACCTCCGCTACAAGTTCGGGGCCGACCTCCGGGCCGAGAACCCGGAGCAGGCGCTCCAGTTCACGAATCCCGACGAACTTCGGTTGCCGCCGCACGCGGGTGCGGTAGGGGGTGGAAACACGATTCTGGCAACCGGTGACTGCTTCTTTGTCTATCCAACCAAGTTGCGCGAATACCAGCAGCGGTATCGCGGGTCGTTCCTGCACGGCGGCGTCACGCCGGAGGAAGTGATCCTTCCGTTGGCGCTGCTCACTCCGAGGGGCTGATCGTGAGCACGTACCGGCGCCTCCTCGCGTTTCTGCGGCCCCACAGCGGGCGCTTCGCAGGAAACATCGTGTCGAACATCGTCGCCGCCGCGCTCGACGGTGCCGCGTTTCTGCTGTTGATTCCGTTTCTCAACACGCTGTTCAAGCAGCCTGAGCCGATCCCGAAGGACCTCGGATGGTTGACCGACGTGCTCACGTCAGTTGTCGGCTCGCTGATGAACCCGGTCGACCCGATGGCGTCGCTCGGCGGAGTGATCCTGATCATTGTCGCGATCATAGCGCTCAAAAACGCGTTCATATGGTTGGGCGGCCAGTTCGGCGCGTCGTTGCAGGAGCGAATTACCCGCGATCTGCGCGATGCCGTGTTCCGCCACATGCAGCGACTTCCGCTCGGCTGGTTCTCGCGCACGAAGACGGGGCAAGTGATGTCCCGCATTCTGTCCGATACGGAGCAAGCGAAAGCCGTGCTCGCCGAAGTGGCCACTCGCTCAATCCAGAATCTCGCGCAAGTGGCCGTTACGATCGTCGTGCTCGTGCGGATGTCCCCGAATCTGGCGCTGATCTCGCTCGTCATTGCGCCCATCATCACGGCCGTGCTTCAGCCGATCCTCCGCAAGCTCCGCCGCGGTCACCGTGTGCTTCGCAACGAATACGGAGAAATTACGAGCGTGCTGCAGGAGGTCGTGAGTGGCGTGCGGCTCGTGAAGAGTTTTGGCGGAGAGCCGTATGAAGACCGGCGATTTACCGGAGCGAGCGGAGCTTACACGCGGGGAATGGTCAGGATCACGCGACTCGCGTTGCTCTCCGGCCCGATCACCGAAGTGCTCGGCACGACGGTCGCGGTTGGCGTGCTCTGGATCGGTGCGCGCGCCGTATTTACGCAGGCACCCGGCGCGCTCGATGGGGGGACGTTGATCACGTTCATGGTCATGCTGATGCGACTCCTCCCGCCGCTCAAGCAGCTGTCACAGGCCCCGACGGTGGCCACGCAATCGCTCGCGGCCGCCGAGCGCCTCTTCGAGGTTCTCGACGAACCGACCGAGGCGCAGAGCGACAAAGGGACGCGGGATGTCACGGAGCTGCGCGATGCGATCACGTTCCACGACGTGGCATTCGCATACGATGGCGGCGAGCGTGTACTCGATGGCATCACGTTCACGGGCCGCAAGGGCGAAATCGTCGCGTTCGTCGGGTCGAGCGGAGCGGGGAAGAGTACGCTCGTGGATCTGATACCGAGGTTCATCGCACCGACCGCCGGCCGCATTACGCTTGACGGCGTCGATACGGCCGAAATCCGGCTCGCGTCGCTGCGCGCGCTCACGGGAATCGTGAGCCAGGATACGGTGCTCTTCAACGACACTGTGCGCGCGAACATTGCCTACGGCGCGGCCGAACGGTTCTCGCAGGCGCAGGTTGAGGCGGCGGCACATGCGGCGAACGCCCATGCGTTCATCGCGGAACTGCCGCAGGGGTACGACACGGTTCTCGGCGAACGCGGAACCCGCCTGTCCGGCGGGCAGCGCCAGCGTATCGCGATCGCGCGCGCACTGCTCGTCGATCCGCCCGTGCTCATCCTGGACGAGGCGACGTCGGCCCTCGACACCGAAAACGAGCGACTCGTTCAGGAGGCAATCGAGCGCCTCCTCGCAGGCCGTACGGTGTTCGTGATTGCACATCGGCTTTCGACCATCACGCACGCGTCACAGATCATCGTGCTCGACAGGGGACGCATCGTCGAACGCGGCACGCACGCCGATCTGCTCGCACGCGGTGGCACGTATTCTCGATTGCACGCGCTTCAGAACACGCCCCAGGGCTCGGCCGCGGTCGCCGCTGAAGACGAAATGCCGGCGTGAGCAACACCGCCGCGCCGCCGCCTTGGGTACCGGCACCGGTTCCGCCCCGGCAGGTCACCGAGCGGCGGCCGTCTCTGTCGCAACGGCTCGAGTATCTCGCTCTGCGCGCGTTCGTCGGCGCGCTGGCACCGCTCGGAGCGCGCCGCGCAGCCGGCGTGGCGGGAGCGATCGCGCGAATCGGCTACCGGCCGTTCGGGATCCGGCGCGGCGTGGTCGAACGCCAGGTGGCAGCGGCGTTTCCGGGCCTCGACCCGTCCGGCGTTCGCGACATCGCGCGCGCCGCCTACGATAACCTTGGCCGCGTCGCGATCGAGGCGACGCTGCTCTCGCTGCGGGGTCCTGCCGCCGTGCTCGACCACTTCGTCGATTCGCCGGACTGGGGCGTCGTTGAGCGCGCGCACGCGCGTGGCAAGGGCGTAGTGCTCGTCGCAGGACATTTGGGGAACTGGGAACTCTCGGGCGCGTACGTGTCTGCCAAAGGCGTTCCGTGCCACCCAATCGCGCGCGGTATGTCGAATCCTCTCTCAGAACGATTCTTCCGGCGGACGCGCGAACGCCTCGGAATGCATGTCATGCACGATCAGGAAGCAGTGCGGCGGGTACCGCGCATTCTACGCGACGGTGGAACGGTGGGATTTCTCTCCGATCAGGCGACTGTCGGGCTCGCGTCCACCGTGCTCCCGTTCTTTGGCCGGCCGGCCAAGACGCCGCGCGGCGCGGCAGTGTTTGCAATCCGCGCCGGGGCTCCTGTGGTCCTCATTCAGGCGATCCGCGAACGCGACGGGCGCTATCGCTTCCACGCCGAAGAACTTCCGACTGGAGCGACGGGCGACCGCGAGCGCGATGTGGACGAAATCATTCTCGCATTCTCAGGTGCGCTCGAGAAACTCGTCAGGCGTTACCCTGGGCAGTACTTCTGGCAGCATCGCCGCTGGAAGCATCAGCCGGCCGATACGCCTCCACATCTGCGTGAACCATGACACTCGACGTGACAGCGATTCGCGAGCAGGAGTTCCCTTGGGCCGCGCGCGGTGAGGCGGTCTTTCTCGATCATGCGTCCACGGGGCCGTTGCCCGAGCGCACGCGTCGAATGATTGCGGAGCACGGGCTCAAGCGCGCCGAACCGTTTCGGCTTCGCGCCGACGATTTTTTCCCGGTTCTTGACCGCGCCCGCGAACGTGCCGCTGCGCTCATTTCGGCGCGGCCGGAGTCGATCGCGTTGGCGACCAACACGTCGCACGGCGTCAACATCGCGGCGCGGACGCTGCCGTATGGCGCGGGCGACGTCGTGCTGTCTACTCAGGGGGAGTTTCCTGCGAACGTCTATCCGTGGATCGCCGCGACGCGCGCACGCGGTGCGGAGTTTCGGATGCTTCCCCTGGCCGGCTACCTCCCGGACGAAGAGGCGATGCTCCGTGCGATCGAGACCGACCCGCGGATCAAGGGCGTCGCCGTTTCGTGGGTGAGCTACTGGAGCGGCCACCGGTTTGATCTGGCCGCCCTGGGCGCGGCGTGCCGGGCGCGTGGTATCTGGCTTTTCGTTGATGCAATACAGGGAATCGGCGCCGTTGAACTCGACGTGACCCGCGCCAACGTGGATGTCCTCTCGTGCGGCGCACAGAAATGGCTGCTCTCACCGTGGGGCACGGGCTTTGTGTACGTCCGGCCGGACTTGATTCAGGCCCTGGAGCCGGCTGAGGTTGGCTGGATGGCGCAGCCGGCGAACGCCGACCTCACGTCGCTCCTTGAGTACGATCCCAAATGGCACGACGACGCTCGCCGATTCGAAGTCGTAACGCTCGATTTCGTGCACTTTGCGGCTATGGCCGAGAGCGTCGGGCTCTTTCTCGAGGTCGGTCCGGACGTCGCAGCCGCGCAGGTCCGTGCACTTGCCGATCGTGCCGTGGCGTTCACTCAGGCGCATCCGGCGATAGAACTCGTGACTCCTGCCGATCCGAATCGGCGGGCCGGCGTGATCGCGCTCAAGCCGCCCGACGTCGCCGCGGCGAGCGAGCGACTCAAGGGTGCCCGGATTTTTCACTCGGTGCGCGAAGGGTGCGTACGCCTCGCGCCGCACTTCTACAACACGCTGGACGAGATGGACCGCTCGCTGGAACTGGTCGCAGGCGGTCGCTAGTTACGCGGCTTGAGCGCGGCGGATACTTCGCGCTGCGACTCGGCGGCAATCTCAAGTTCGCGGCCGAGATGCGTGGCTGCTTCGATTGCGGCGGTCACTGAAGCGATTGGGGCCGCTCCGATCTGAAGGCGCAGCAATCCGAGGCGTATCGTCTCGAGTGCGGTGACCGTGGTAGCGAGCCGGTCGGCCGCGGCCTCGCGCTCGCGTGCGAGCGCCTCTGCGTCGCGTTCCTTGCCGGCACGCGTCGCAGCCGATACCGCACTGTCGAGTTGTTCGAGCGCCTCGCGCAACTTCTGCGCGTCGTCCTCCAGCCGGCGCACCGTAGCCGGCACGTCCTTGAGTTCGCGGCGCGTTTCCCTGGGCAGCGATGCGAATAGCGAATCGAGGGCGCGGCCGAGTGCCACCTCAGTGTGCTGCGTCAGTGCCGTTGCCATGACCGGACGCTTCAGACCGAGTCCGGCGAGACGGTACACGCGCTCTCCCCACATGCTCTTCCAAAACGCGAGGCGCGGTGACCTTAGCCAGCGCACCTTGCCGAGCTGTGCGTACCGGATGAACGCCGCGACGCTGACTGCGATCCCAAGAGAACCCGCAAATCCGATCATCGATGGCAGCGCCAGTTTCATCGTTGTGCTGACGAACGGCATTGCCACGGCCATGGCGGCTGCCGATGCCGCCAACAATCCGGCGCCGATGATCAGCCGCTGAGGCGAAAGCGAAAATGCGCCGCTGGATTCGTATTCGAATTCCTCGCGCTTTCGTACGGTGTGGGTAGCTACGGCGCCTCGAATCGCATCAAGGCTGAACCCACCGGCAATCAGGCGCCGGACACTCGTGAATATCGGGGACGTCAGGAGCGTGCCGACCAAGGCGAGAACGCCGAGGCTCAACGCCGGCTGCCCGGAGACCCAGAGCGCAGCGATGCCCGTGATTCCGTAGAACCCGACGACGAACCGCACGGTGCGGGACCGGTCGCCCTGGCGCAGCCACGCACGCAACGGAGCCGGCAGTTCCTTTGGCATCTCGAACGCGGCGTCTACCGCCTCGGCGAACTTCTCTCCGCTCTCCCAGCGAAGCTCCGGACGCTTCTCGAGGCAGCGTTCTACAGCGCTCGCGAGCTTGTGTGGCACGTTCGGCGTTACTTCGACAATCGGGCGCACTGGTTTCGATGCGTGCGCGACGAGTACGCCCATCGGGCTCGCAGCGTCGAACGGCAGGCGACCGGTAAGCGCGTAATAAGCTGTGATGCCGAGCGAATAGAGGTCGCTCCGTCCGTCAACCGGCGCTCCGGCCGCTTGCTCCGGACTGAGAAAGTGCACGGTGCCGCGCACGTAGCCACCATCGGCCGTGCTCGGAGTTTGGAGGTCACCCGCGATGCCAAAGTCGGTGACCAGCGCACGCCCCGACCCACGCTCGAGGAGAATGTTGCCGGGCTTGATGTCGCGGTGGACGATTCCGCGCAGGTGCGCATATGCCAGCGCCCATCCCACATCACGCAGAATCTGTGCGGCCTCTGCCGGCGGAAGCGCGCCAGCGGATCGCAACCGCTCGCCCAGTGTCTCGCCCTCGATGTACGCCATAACGAAGAACACGAAGTCGTCCACTTCGTCGACGTGATGGATCGGGACGATGTTCGGATGCGAGAGTTGGGCCGCCATCTGTGCCTCGCGCAGGAATCGATCGCGAAGTTCTGGACGACCCGCGCTCAGCGCGCGCGGCAGCAGCTTGATCGCAACCGGCCGCGCCAGCCGGAGCTCGCGCGCCAGAAACACGATTCCCATACCACCGCGCCCGAGTTCACGTTCCAGCGAGTAGCGTCCTGCAACTGCCTGCTGGAAGTCGATGAACTCGGCATCCGGAAGGACCGGCAGTGTCATCAGACCGGTCCGGCAAGCTCGGCGATTGCGATGTCGCGCGCGCCTTTCCGAATCAGGAACCAGCGTCCACGCACCGCGTCAGAGGCGGGAACGCTCGCCGTGTCGGCACCAAGCTTCACGCCGTTCACCGTTACGCCGCCCTGCTGCAACAGCTTTCGCCCGGCGCTGCGTGAAAGGCCGAATGCCTGCTCCAGCGCATCGAGCACCGGGAGCGCAGAGCTGTCGGCTACCCGCACCGACGGCATCTCACGCGCCAGCGTAGTGAACGCTTCGTCGCTGATCGACGCGACATCGACCCTCTTGTCGAATACGATGCGCGATGCCTCGGCGACGACAGTGGTGGCCGGAGCGCCGTGCAGCATCGTCGTCATTTCGCGCGCCAGCGCACGCTGCGCGCTGCGCTCATGCGGTGCAGCGGCGTGCTCTGCGTCGAGGGCGTCAATCTCCGCCCTCGTGAGAAACGTGAACATGCGCAGGTAGCGGCCAACATCCGCGTCTTCTGTATTGATCCAGAACTGGTAGAACGCGTACGGCGAAGTCATCGCGGAGTCGAGCCACACGGCGCCGCCCTCGGTCTTGCCGAATTTCTTGCCGCTCGACGTGGTCACCAGCGGTGCCGTGAAGGCGTGACCTTCCGTGCCGGATGCGCGCCGCAACAGCTCCACGCCAGCCGTGAGGTTACCCCACTGGTCGCTGCCGCCGACTTGAACTGTGACGTTGTCGCGCCGGCTGAGTTCGAGGAAATCGTACGCCTGCAGCAGCATGTACGAGAACTCCGTGTACGAGATCCCGTCGGCGAGCCTCGACTGCACGGAATCCTTCGCCAGCATGTAGTTCACGCTGAAGTGCTTTCCGACGTCGCGCATAAACCCGATCATCCGCACGTCGCGTAGCCAAGCGGCATTGTCGACCATCGTCACGCCGGCGGTGCCTGCCGCGTCGAACACCCTGACAAGTTGGTCGCGAATGCGCGCGGCGTTCGCGTCGATCTCAGCCTGATCGAGCAGAGGCCTTTCGGCCGACCGGCCCGATGGGTCGCCGATCATCGCCGTACCGCCACCTACGAGCGCGACGCATCGATGGCCTGCGCGAGCCAGGTGCACGAGCACCATCGTCGGCACCAGGTTGCCGATGTGCAGGCTCGGCGCGGTCGGGTCGAATCCGCAATAGGCCGCGCGCGGCCCGGCGGCGAGATAGCCGGCTGCGCCTTCGGTCTGCTGATGGAGCAGGCCACGCCAGGAAAGTTCGTCGAGCAACGCAGACGGTTCGGGCATCATTCAAAGCTAGGCGGGCCGACGGGTACTGTCACTCGCAACCGGCGTCGGGCCGCCTCGAAGGTACCTGCTGCGCGTCGTCGCTACGTGCCTACGGCAGGGGCAACTGACGGCTCGGTGCGTTGCTCGACGTACCGCGTCACTCTAGCTTCCAGTTTCTGACATGGAAAAGACCCCGTCAAGGCTCCGTCGCGCGCTGACCATTGCGACGCTGTTGTCTGTTGGCTTCGGTGTGCTCGGCGCCGTGGGCGCAGGCATCGGCTGGTCCATGGTGTGCGCCAACGACACGTGCCCGTCGTTGGACGGCCTGGAACAGTTTCAGCCCAAGCAGACTTCGCGCATCTACGCGGCCGACGGCCGGTTCATCGCCGAGCTTGGTCAAGAGCGACGCACGCTAGCGCGGCTGGAGCAGATTCCTCAGGTAGTACGCGACGGGTTTCTGGTAATCGAAGACAAGCGTTTCTATGCGCACGGTGGCATCGATTTCTACCGGATATTCGGCGCCGCGCTTGCAAATGTCCGAGCCGGTGGAGTGGTGCAGGGTTTCTCGACCGTGACGATGCAGCTCGCCCGTAACCTCTTCCCCGACCGGCTCAACGTCAGGGACAAGGGACTGACGCGAAAGCTTCGCGAAGCGAAGGTGGCGCGCGCCATTGAAGGCACGTACTCCAAGGACCGTATCCTTGAGTTGTACCTCAACCAGATCTACCTCGGTAACGGTGCCTTCGGCGTTGAGACCGCGAGCCAGCGCTACTTCGGCAAATCGGTGGTTGAACTCACGATCGCGGAAGCGGCAACGCTTGCCGCGCTCCCCAAGGGTCCGGAGCGGTACAACCCGCGGCGCTTTCCCGAGCGCGCCGTGCAGCGACGGAACACGGTCCTGGAACTGATGCGACGCGCGGGCGTCATCGCCGATTCGTCGGCTTCGTTGGCGAAAGCCTACCCGATGCGCCTGGCCCGCCGGCGTGGCGGCTCGGCTGAGACGGCGCCGTACTTCGTAGAATACGTCCGCAAGATTCTTGAGAACAAGTACGGCCAGCGACTGTACGAAGAGCCGATGAAGATCTACACTACGCTCGATCTTGATCTGCAGGGCGCAGCGGAGCGGGCGCTCGACCGTCAGATCCGCGTCGTCGAGAGCGGACAGTTGGGCCAGTTTACGCACCGGACCTACGAACAGATCATGGCCCGCGCAGCCGGCGGGCAGGGTGGGCGAACGGCGGCGTCTTCGTATCTGCAAGGAGCGTTCATCGCCGTCGACCCGCGCTCTGGTGCCGTCCGTGCGCTCGTTGGTGGTCGCGACTTTGAAGATTCGCAGTTCGATCGCGCGACGCAGGCGCGCCGACAGCCGGGCTCGACGTTCAAACCCATCGTCTATTCGGCCGCCATACGGAGTGGCCGGCCGGCGAGCTATCTCATTGACGACTCGCCGCTCGTCCTCCCGCAGCTTGATTCAACGAAGCCATGGACGCCGCAGAACTTCGATCTCAAGTTCCTCGGTTGGATGACGATGCGTCAGGGCCTCGAAGCTTCGCGAAACATGATCGCCATCCGCGTCGGGATGGAGATCGGCGAGCAAAGCGTGGTCGAGATGGGCCACAGATTCGGGATCAGCACGTCGATTCCGCCGTACCCGTCCGTCCACATTGGTTCTGCCGACGTCTATCCGATCGAGATGGTGGCGGCGTATTCCGTCTTCGCCAATCTCGGTTGGCGCGTGCCCACATCACCCATCGAGCGCGTCGAAAACGAAAAGGGCGTCACGATCTACACGGCCGAAGCCGAACGCATCCAGGTGCTGTCGCGTGAGGAAACATGGCTGATGGTTGATATGATGAAGGGCGTGATCCGGCGCGGGACTGCGGCCTCGAGCGTCGGACGGTATTTCCAGATTCCGTCGGGCGGGAAGACCGGAACCACCAACGACGGCGGCGACGTCTGGTTTATCGGGTTTACCGCCGACCTGGTTGCAGGTGTATGGCTTGGGTTCGATCAGCCGAAGCAGATCATGTCGAATGCCCAGGGAGGTCGACTCGCTGGTCCGGCGTGGACGAGCTTCATGCGCGAAGTATACGAGCGAAAGCCCGCTCCGCCGGACTGGCCGCGCCCAACTGCGATCACCGTGCGATACGTCGATGGCGTAACCGGCCTGCTGCACGGCAACCGCTGCCATGTGGCAGACGCGTACCTCGAGTATTTCCTCCCCGGGACAGAGCCGACGCGCGAGTGTCCCCGGCGGG
>JAQBYI010000096.1 GCA_027622655.1 Gemmatimonadota bacterium
GAGTTTCAGGCGGAGCAGATCCCGTATTGTCATTGTAAAAGTGACAATATACTAGATATTGATACCTTTTAAAATGACTAATTGGCACACCCGCACTGCGCGGTTCCGCGCGATTCTCCAGCACCCCGCACTCCAGCAGACGGGCGTGATGTAAAACGCATCATAATGATGTAACATGCATCCATGCTCACAATGAAACCGAAACAGATTGTTCGACGAAGCGTCCCGCTCTCCCCCGATCTGGACCGACGAGTGCAGCAACTGGCGCGTCACCAGAGCCGGAGCACGGCCAGCATGCTCGAGGTGTTGATCGAGGCCGGATTACGGGCGAAAGAGACGGAGAAACAGCGGTTCTTCGAACTGGCCGATCGGCTTCGCGCGACCAACGATGTTGATGAGATACAACAGATTAAGGGTGACCTGGCGCGCATGACGTTTGGATCCTGATGCCCAAGATCCAGTGGTCGGATCTTCCTCTGGCGCTACGCGACCATCTCTTTGACCGCGCACGCGAGCGTCGAATCACTGCTGAGGATCTCTACGCGTTGAAGCTCTGGAGGGAGAGCAACCCGGACGCGCCTGACGGGCTCTGGTACAAGGACTTCGGCTCTTTCAAAATATGCGGAGAAGGCATGTACCCCAAGACGTTCTTGCTGCCTGGGCAACCGGCGAAAGGCGATGAGATCGTGTGACCGTGGCCACTTCGCACTCGCACTCCGCACCGCGCCCGCTGGGCGCCCGCCCCATCCAGAATTCGGGCGACATCTTGAACAGCCGGGCCAGCCGGAGCGCGGTATCCGCCGAAATGCCGCGCTTGCCGTTGACGATCTCGTTCAGGCGACTCAGCGGCATCTTCATGCGCCGCGCCGCGTCCACTTGCGTGAGGTGCGCCGGTCGCAGGAATTCCTCCAGCAACATGTCGCCGGGTAATGTGGGCGGACGCTTCAGGTCCAGCACGGACCGCGGCCCGTCAGTGGTAGTCCTCGCATGTGGCATCGTCGGCATGGCCTCCCTCGAATCGAAACGTGATCCGATACTGCTGGTTCACGCGCACGCTGTACGTTCCGGCTCGGTCGCCCTTGAGCGCCTCCAGGCTGTTACCGGCCGGCAGCCGAAGGTCCTGGAGCGTCCGCGCCCTACGTCCGCGCACTCCGCACTCCGCACTCCGCACTGCACCCATCACTTGACCATCCGGTAATACGCCCGCCCGTACAGCTCGCGCAGCGCCGTCTGTGTTTGATTCATCGCCCCCGATGCTCGGCAGGAAATCCAGCACCGTCCGGCGCACCCCTGCGGAAAGCCAGAAATCCACGGGGAACGGATCGACGACCATTCCCTGCCGCTCGCACAACTGCCTGGCCGAGGCATATGGAACGCGGAGGTGACCAGGATCACGCACCAGCCCGCGCGCTCGCAGGAGTCGCGCCACTTCCCGCGCCTTGTCGGCGGTGTTGCCGACCTTGCCGGTCACCAGGACCTGGGCGGCCGGGACCCCGCTTGCCCGGGGCGGCGGTCGCCGCGCGGCGCCGGCGCACAAGGCCCCAGGTGATGAAGATGAGGCTGACGCCGAGGGGGAGAACGAAGAGGGGGAGGACTTTGTTGAGCAGGAGCATCCGCGCGCCGGTGGGAATCAGGCGCCCGGCTGCTTGACCACCAGGGTGGGCGTGGTCCCGCCGGGGCCCTTCCCTTTGGAGGCCACCGACGCGGAGGGAATGCACTCGCGGAACAGGTGCGCGATGCGGTCGTGATCGTCACGCTCGGCCGCCTCGATGAGGCGCTTCACGTAGTCATCCAGCGGTCCGTCTTCGCAGCGCGATGCCTCGAACACGCGCCGGATGTCGCCGCGCGCGGTGGGTTCAACGGATGCGCCGTCCTCCCAGAGAATTTCGTTGAGCTTCTCACCCGGCCGCAACCCGGTAAAGACGATGGGCACTTCGCTCTCTTCGAAGCCCGACAAGCGAATCATGTCGGCCGCCATTTCCCGCAACAGCACGGGCTCGCCCATGTCGAGGACAAACAGCTCGCTGCCCTGCCCGATGCCGCCTGCCTGCAGAATCAGGTGGACGGCCTCGGGAATCGTCATGAAATACCGGCGAACCTCCGGGTGGGTCACCGTCACCGGGCCGCCACGGTCGATCTGCCCCCTGAAGATGGGCACCACGCTCCCGCGGCTGCCGAGGACGTTTCCGAACCGGACCACGACGAACGCGCGGCCGTGTTTGCGCGCGGCGCGCTGCACAATCAGCTCGGCCACGCGCTTGGATGCGCCCATCATGTTGCTGGGAGCGGCGGCTTTGTCCGTGGAGACCATCACAAAGCACTCGACGCCCACGGCCACGGCTGCGTCCACCACGTTGCGGGTGCCGCCGATGTTGTTGGTCACCGCCTCCGCTGCGTTGTCTTCCATCAGCGGCACGTGCTTGTGCGCCGCGGCGTGAAAGACGATGTCCGGCGAAGCGTTTCGAAACACGCGCAGGACCCGATCGCGGTCCCGCACATCCGCAATGACGGCCTCAACGTTCACGGTCGGGAACCGCTGCCGTAATTCGGCAACGATGTCAAAAATGCTGTTCTCACCGTGCCCGACAACCACCAGGCGAGCCGGCCTTGCGTACGCCACCTGGCGAGCCAGTTCAGATCCGATCGAGCCGCCGGCGCCGGTGATGAGCACAGTCGCTCCCTGCAAATAATCCGGACTGTTCGCCTGCGCCTGGATCAGTGGCCTTCGCAGTAAGTCGGCGATATCCACGGTTCGTAGACGGCTGACGCTCACCTTGCCGTCAAGGAGCTCGAACACGCCCGGCATCACCCGCGACGGAATGTTCAGCGCCGCGCATTGGTCGACCACCAGCCGCACGGGCGCGCCGCCGACCTTGGGCAATGCGATCACGACCTCGTCGATCCGCAGGTCGCTCGCCAGCTCATTCAGGGCATCCAACCGGCCGACGACAGTCACACCGTAAATCTGATGACCGACCTTCGCCGGGTCGTCGTCGAGGAACGCTATCGGGTGCATTCCGAGGTGGGCGTTCTTCTGCATCTCCCGCGCCACCATGGCTCCGGCGTCACCTGCGCCCGCAATCAGGACGCGCCTTGGCGGCGTGCCCACCTTGCCCTTGGTTCCCTGGCGACTCTCGAGGATGGCGCGAATCGATGCCCGGATTCCTCCGGTGAAGATCAGACAAAATGCGAAGTCCAGTGGAAAGACCGATCGTGCCAATGCAGGTATGACGCCCGTGAGGCGAGCGGTCACCATCACCGCCACCAGGATGACCGTGCCCGTGAGCACCGCAAGACTAAGCGTCAGCAGGTCCCAGAATCCGGCATACCTCCAGTAGCGGCGGTAAATGCCGAACCCGACAACACACTGATCTTGGCGACAAGGGCGACGGCGAAGAACAGAGGAAACTCGGCCCTGAAATCGAGAAACAGCCACCCGAAGCGAAAGGCGAAGGCGGCCCAGGCTGCCAGGGCGACAGCCAGCACGTCAGCGAGGAGGAGGTAGCGATTGCGCATGCGGAGCTGGGAAAGACATCATAGCCCCTTTCCCTCCATGCCTTATGACAAGGGGCGTCATGGAAACGTTACATCGTTGCCTTCGCGAAGAAGGACGACTGCCTGAACAGGGCGATCCCCGCAACGCCGAGGGCGATCAGCAGCCCGGCGACGATCAGAAACGCCACTCCCACCATGGCCAGGTAGCCGGGTGTAACGATGCGCAGGGTTTGGACCGAGTAGGGGCCGGTCAGCTGGTACAGGACGCTGCGGGGGTTGAGGTTGGCGGCCGAGACGGTGACATAGGCCTCGTTGGTGAGGGTGAGGATGTCCACCACCCTGGTCTGGATCTGGTCGAACGCCTGGACCACGTCTTCTGGCCTGAGTGCGGCGGGCCGCGCCCCTCCGGCGGCCGCGCGCAACAGGCGCAACGTCTCCTGATAGAACGCGATGTCCTCTTCCACCGAAAGCCCCTCTTCGCCGACCGCGATAATGCGGTCGGTCAAGTTGGTGCGGTACTCCATCGCGCTGGAACGACCTGCCAGATCCATCAACCGATCCAGAAACGTATCGCTCAGTTGCGTCGACACGCCTCCAGCCTGGGCGTCCGGCCCCAGGCCAGCACCTCCCACATTCGCTGGAGCGGCGTCTGACATGAAGGAGCGCAAGGCAGCTTCGAGTTGAGTCTTGCGGCTGCCCGCGGTCTCACGAAATCGCTGCAGCTCGATCAGACGGTCTTCGAGGTACAAGAGGTTCAGGGCCACTTCGTTCGGCGGCAACGCATAAATCAGTCGGCGCCGGATGAGCGGGTTGAGCTGGAACTCCAGGAGGTCATCGAGGTTCGTGCGCAGGTCAAGCAGGGTGTACTTGTCCTTGCCCACGCGCGTGGTGTTCGAGCTGGGCAGTGTCGCTAGCCGACTGACCTGGGCCTGCACGCGGCCGACGTGGCGGCGCAGCAGGTCGTACCGGATCAGCATCGTCTGCGTATTGAGTGTGTCCT
>JAQBYI010000045.1 GCA_027622655.1 Gemmatimonadota bacterium
TCCTGCCGACGCGCCGGGAATACAGAATGGACGACGGACCAGCGCCGCCACCGCCGCCGCCACCGCGGGCGCCGCCGCCGGGGCCGCCACCAAAATCACCGCCGCCGAAACGAAACAGATCCGATCCTTCAACGAAAAACGGACGCTTCTCTTGAAAGCGCGTCTCAACTGCAGTCAGATTGATCACAGCAGGGTCGACTTCGACCTGGCCGAAATCCGGGTTAACAGCGCCATCGATTGTGATGTTCGACGTCGGCCGAAACTTGACGTCAAGACCAAAACCGCGCGTGTAGAGCGAACCGTCTCGATACGGGTTCACAAAACCAGCCGTGCTGCTCTGGAACGCCGGCCGGAAATCCGCCTTGCCAAGCGAATACGGCAGCACCTCGAGTCGCTGCGCACGTGCGTTCATGCCTTCGATACCGTCGAGATGACCGTACCGGGCAACTCCGCCGCGTTCCTGCCGTGACGTAAACGCAAGTACCGCAGTTTCATTGTTGCGACCAATGCGGCGTTCGATCTGGACTCCCCATCCGTCCACAGCCTGCCGGTTGAACCGAAGCTGCGAAAACGGTATCCGCATTTCCGCGGACCAGCCCAGGCTGTCAACGCTGGTTTTCACGTCCCAGACCGGGTCCCAGGTGTCGTCGCCGCGAAACGTATTCGTGCCCGTCATGATCTCATCCTGCACGACGCCGCCCGGGTTGACCGCAAACTTCGCGGCCGTCAGGTGATCGTGATAGCCATCGAAGGCGATCGCGAACCAGTCCGCATCAGGCAGATCCGAATCGCGTCGACCGAGCCGTGACGAGATCGCGCCGCGGTCGTAAAGGCGGGCTCCCACGTAGACTGCCCGATCATCGAACAGGATTCGTACCTCAGTCCGTTCCGATACCGGATCTCCCTCAATCGGATCGTTTTGTACGAATTCGGTCGCCGGAGTCGCGCTTGCCCACGCAGCTTCATCAAGCCGACCGTCGATCTCAATCGCCGTCGTCGTCCGTTGAGCGCTAACGCGCGGGCCGGTCCCATGGCTCGGCGTCACGGCGCCGATCGCAGGCGGCCCGCCCCGCTGTGCATGGACGACCATCGGAGACAGGGTCGGTATGATGAACGCGACTAGCGTCGCGCACCTAAGTGTTAATCTCAAGAGATTCTCGTTTCAGTGAAATTCGGTCGCACCACACGGCAGACCGCGCGGGAAAAACACCGCGTCTCACTACGCGCGAAACGCCCGATACGTTGGCGCGGTCACGGGGAGGGCCTTGGCTCCGCCCAGCCACCTTCAACCAGCTGCCAATTCAGTACTTAGCGAGATAATTGTCGAGCTCCCACGCCGTCACTTGGGTGATGTATTCGCGCCACTCTTGACGCTTGGCTTCGAGGAAATGTTTCACTATGTGATCACCGAGCGCCGCGCGCACGACTTCATCTTTTTCGAGCTCGTCGCACGCTTCGTTCAGGTCGTGCGGCAGGTCGTCAATCTTCAGGCGTCGTTTTTCACGATGACTCATGTCCCAGATGTTCTCGTTCACCGGCTCGCGCGAACTTGCGTCCGACTCGATGCCATCCAGCCCTGCCGCGAGCATCACAGCCAACGCGAGGTACGGATTCGCGCTCGGATCGGGCGATCTCAGTTCGACTCTTGTGCCGGATCCACGCCGCGCGGGCACCCGAATGAGCGGCGACCGATTGTGCATGGACCACGCAACGTTCACCGGCGCTTCATAACCCGGAACAAGCCGCTTGTAGGAGTTCACAAGGGGATTGGTGATCGCACACATGCCCCGGGCGTGGCGAAGCAGGCCACCGATGTACCGGTGAGCCGTCGTCGATAGTTCGTATTCACCCTTCGGGTCGAAGAATGTGTTTTGTCCTCCGGCAAAGAGCGACTGGTGCGTGTGCATGCCGCTCCCATGCTGCCCGAAAATAGGCTTCGGCATGAACGACGCGTGCATTCCGTACTGCTTCGCCACGTGCCGCACAACAAATCGAAACGTCGCGAGATTGTCGGCCGTCGTAAGCGCGTCGGCGTAGCGAAAATCAATCTCGTGCTGCCCGTGGGCTACTTCGTGGTGCGCCGCTTCGATCTCGAATCCCATCTGCTCCAGCACGTCGACGATCGTCCGGCGCGCGTCCTCGCCCAGATCCACCGGGGTAAGGTCGAAATAAGACCCCACGTCGTGAGTCGTCGTCGTCGGAATGCCATCGGGGTTGAGCTTGAACATGAAGAACTCGGCTTCCATGCCGGCGTTCATCGTGTACCCGAGCATCGCCGCTCTCGCGACCTGTCGCCTCAACGCGCCCCTCGGATCGCCTTCGAACGGCTCGCCGTCCGGCGTCGTGATGTCGCAGATCAGTCGCGCTACCCGGTTCTCGGCCGTTCCACCGGGGAAAATCTTGAACGTCGCGAGATCCGGGGCGAGCAACATATCGGACTCTTCAATCCGGACGAACCCCTCGATGGACGACCCGTCGAACATGATGTCGCCATCGAGCGCCTTCCCGAACTGCGACGCCGAAATCTCGACGTTCTTGTTCACCCCGAGGATGTCCGTGAACATCAGCCGAAGGAAGCGCACGTTGTGCGCCTCGGTCAGTTCGAGAATGTCTTTTTTGGTTGCGCCGCCCAGTTCGGCGAGCAGTGAACGGTTCCTTGCAGCCACGGTCCCCCAGAGCCTGATTCGACAGTAATTTGATAGTTGAAATATCGGTCCCGAACCCCGCTGGCAGCAAACGCTGCCCCCAGGTCAAAATGGCGTGCGAGATGATACTTTTCCGTCCGTGACCAAATCCAACTCGACTCTTCCGTGCCCCCGCTGTGGAAAGGCCGCTAGCGGGCAATTCTGTGCCGACTGCGGCGCCTCCCTCGGCGCTTCGCCGTGCGCCGCGTGCGGCCAGCCATTTTCTCCCGGCGCGCGCTTTTGCCACGCGTGCGGAGCCGCCGCCGCAAATCCAGCTGCACCAGGTGCTGTGGCCGGCCGCACCGGACCACCGGCCTGGGTAATCGCTGCCTCGGTGCTCGTGGTACTCGTGGCTTTCGTCGCTGGACAGCAGATCGGCGGACGGACCGATCCAGCAACGCCGAACGGTGCGACGGGCACGCCCTTTGCCGCCAGCGGCGCGGCGTCCACGGACATTACCAACATGACCCCCGAAGAAGCGGCGAGCCGCCTCTTCGACCGGGTGATGCGGTACGGATCCGAGGGCAAGGCCGACAGTGCGGCCATGTTCGCGCCGATGGCCATCATGGCCTACGAACGCGTTGGGACGATCGACGCGCATGTGCGCTACGATGTCGGATCGATTTCGGTTGTCATCGGCGATGCTGCACCGGCAGCGGCGCAGGCCGACACAATCCTCGCCGACCAACCAAACCATTTGCTCGGGCTTCTGCTCGCAACCAAGGCCGCCGACCTGCGAAGCGATGCGGCTGGAGCTGCACGCTTTCGGTCGCGCTTGATATCTGCGGCACCCGCTGAACGCGCGAAGGGACTGACGGAGTACAGCGATCACCAGCAGGACATCGACGACGCGCTGAAGAGTCCCGCCACCCGCCCGTAAGGCATCCGCACACAACCCGTACGGCGCCATAGGCGCGCGGGCAACACGTTCCTCCTGGAAACTGCCATCCGTGAAAATCCACGTCGCTCATAGTCCCGATTCGGACGACGC
Source organism: Gemmatimonadota bacterium (assembly GCA_027622655.1). Lineage (GTDB taxonomy): Bacteria > Gemmatimonadota > Gemmatimonadetes > Gemmatimonadales > Gemmatimonadaceae > Fen-1231. The sequence goes on from JAQBYI010000045.1 coordinate 3,676, forward strand.
GTTCATGTTCTACGCGCTCGCTGAAGGCCTGATCGACACCGAAGGTCTTGAGTACGTGCACGAGCTGCAGGACATCGAATCGCTCAACGGCCGGGCGCTGCGCGGTGAACTCGAAGTCAGTGCGGTGTCGATTCACGCGTACGCACACCTCACCGACCGCTATGCGTTGCTCTCGAGTGGCGCGTCGATGGGCGACTGTTACGGTCCGCGCTTGGTGGCAAAGACCGCGGCCGAAAGGGCCGATGTGCGCGGCAAGCGCGTCGCAGTGCCTGGTTTGCTCACGAGCGCGTACCTCGCGCTGCGCCTCTACGAGCCGGATTTTGAGGCCGTGCCGATGCCGTTCGATCAGGTCGAAGCCGCTGTAATTGATGGATCGGTCGACATGGGATTGATCATCCACGAAGGACAGCTCACCTACGCCGATATCGGGTTAGCACTGGTGGCTGACATGGGAGAATGGTGGTACGGAGAGACCGGCCTTCCACTTCCCCTTGGTGGCAACGTCGTGAGAAAGGACCTGGGACCGGTTGTAATTGCCAAGATTTCGCGACATCTTAAAGCCAGTATCGCATATGCATTGAGCCATCGCGACGGTGCTCTCGACCATGCAATGCGATTCGCTCGGGGCCTCGAGCGCGCTGCAGCCGATGAATTCGTAGGTATGTACGTCAACGACTGGACGCTCGACTATGGAGAGCGCGGTCGCGAAGCGGTGGCTCTGCTTCTTAAGAGGGGCGCCGAAGCTGGCGTCATCCCGCGGACCATCGTTCCGGAATTCGTCGCGCCGTAGCGTGCGGCATCGTCAGGACAAACACCGCCCAACGCGGCAGCCTCCAAATACGTTGATTAGCCGATGTGCACACCACCGCTTGACGCGTACGCCCACCTGATGTATTCAGCGATGGGAACGGCGCCATTTTTTGCACCACAAGGAGAATCCGATGGCCACGGGTGATGTAGTGACAGGTGAGCGCGGCTACGATGACGACGGCGAGGACTCCGGCTACAGCGGTGGTGGCCGTGCGTCATATGACGATGATGATGACGAAGACGGCGGCTGGGCGATAAACAAGGATCAGAGCGACTCGCTGTGGGACAGCGCCGAGGAATCCGCCGACGACGACGAAGAAACGCCGGAGGCTGTCGAGGCATCCGACGACAACGACGAATCCGAGGAGGAGGACGATTCGCTTCCCCGCCGTCGTGGCCGTCGTCCTGGTTCACGATCGTTGCTGGCCGGCGACGCGCCCGTCGTAGCCGTATCAGCGTCTGCCACATCCGTGAGTGCAAAGCTCGCCTCAAAGCTCGCCTCAAAGACTGGCTCAAAGACTGCTGAAAAGCCGGCTGCAAGGAAGCCGGCAAAGGCCAAAAAGCCGGCAAAGGCCAAAAAGCCGGCAAAGGCCAAAAAGCCGACGGCAAAGAAGGCGGCAAAGGCCAAGAAGCCGACGGCAAAGCCGACGGCAAAGAAGGCGGCAAAGAAGGCGGCAAAGAAGGCGGCAAAGGCCAAGAAGCCGACGGCAAAGAAGGCGAAGCCGGCGGCCAAGAAGAAGGCGCGCCCGAAGAAGTAGGTCGCGGACTGTACGTCCGCACCCACCTCATGGCGCACGATCCGTACGTCGCCCTGCTCCGCGCGCATGCGCGGCACGCCCCGTGGAACGCGCGAGGGCTCGCGGCACACGTGACGGCGTTAGTCGACGCTGCAGGGATTCGCCCCACGAATGCGTCCGCACGCGCGATACCCAGCGCACGGGCGGTCCGCTTTTATGTGGCCACGGGCCTCATCGATCACCCGGAGGGCCGCGGTACTGCGGCGACCTACCACTACCGTCATCTGCTTCAGCTTCTCTCGGTCAAGATTCGCCAACGCGAAGGCTTGACGCTGGATGCGATCCGCCGGGAATTTCGAGACCAGAGCGGAGACCTGCTCGAGAAGCGGGTCGCCCAGGCCCTTGCGCCTGCGCTCGGCAGCGCCGCCGATCAAACTGTGATGTCCGGTGGGGACGAACCGGTTGCCTGGCATCGCGTGATCGTCGCAGACGGAATTGAGATCAGCGTTCGAAGCGATTCCCCGGCGGCAACAGATGCCACGCTTGTGGCTATGCGAGAAGCGGTGCGCGCAGCGTTGGGGCGCGAAGACGTCCGGTGACCAGTCCGGTGGCCGCCGCGTCTGCGCCCGCCGGCGTAACACGGTCGGTCGTCATTACTGGCGTAGCCCGCGTCGGACAGCTCGGCGACGCGCTCGCCCGGTCGCTCGCCTCCGACGGAACGCGCATCGCCATTGTCGCGCGCAAGCTGGGCGATGCGACCTCTCGCGCAGCTGAGATGCGCGCGGATGGGTTCGATGTGCACCCGTTCGGATGCGATCTCTCCGATCCGGCAGCTACGCTCGTTCTCGCTCAGGCCGTGATGTACGAGTTCGGTCGCGTTGATGCGCTCGTCAACGCGGCCGGCGGATTCGCGTTCAGCGGACCGGTCGCAGCCGCTGACCCTGCGCTTCTCAGCGGACAGTTCGCGACAAATGTCTCGACGGCGCTGAACGCCACACGAGCGTTTCTTCCAGCACTCCGGGAGTCGCGCGGCGCGATCGTGTTCGTCAGCAGCGCGGCAGCACTTCCGGGCAGCCGGGTCAGACATGTATCCGCCTACGCCATGGCCAAGACGGCCGTCCTGACGTTGATGCGCGCGGTCGCACAGGAAGAGCGCGAGAATGGCGTTCGATCCAATGCAATCGCACCCGGTGCGATTCGCACGGGCACGAACCTCTCCTCGATGCCGGCGACGACTCGGTATGTCGAGCCGGAGGTCGTGGCGTCTGCCGTTCGGTTTCTCTGCTCGCCTGCCTCGGAGGGCGTCACGGGTCAGGTCGTGGGGCTCGTGCCGTGACCGCCATGACAGCCGTGACCACCGTCGCCCGGCGTCGACCTGCGTCACGCACCGTGGTGCTCGACCGGTCGCTCGAACAAGTCCCGATGTTCCGCCTCAGCGACTCAGCCGACGATTCGGCAATCTCCTTCGCGCCGGACCGCGGCGGCCGCTGGCGCGTGATGCCAGCACCGGGAGAGCGGCTCCCGGGAACGTTTGATCAGGACGTCTACGTTGAGCTCTTTCGGCGCTTCCACGATGCGGGAAGCCCGCCGGACGGAGCGGTCACGTTCACACTCCACGCATTCCTGAGGTCCATGGGGCGGAGAGTCGACGGGCGGACGTATGAGCAACTGCGTTCCGCCCTCACGAGACTACTCCGAACAACCCTTGAGTCAGACCGGGCTTACCACGACGCGGCGGCCGGCACTGCAGTCGCCGGTAGTTTTTCTGTCTTGTCATCCGTCCAGATCGACCGGAGACGATATGCGGAGCGCGACCAGCTGGCACTGTTCAATACGCTGACCAACAATGAACCTGGTGACGCTCGCGTTGCGATATCCAGTGCGATCCGCACGAATATTGGTGCCGGCCATACAGTTTCGCTTTCAGCCGCGCGCTATGTCGCGCTGTCGTCTCCGGTCGCACGACGGATATATCGCTTGCTGGAACTCGTTCGCCCGGAAGCGGGGTCGTCGTGGCGAACACCGCTAGAGCGGCTCGCCGAGCACCTGCCTCTGATTCAACGCTATCCGTCCCACCTGCAAAGGGTGCTCCAACCCGCGCATGAGATGCTGGTTACGTCCGGTATTCTCAGGTCCGCAGCGTTCGCTCAAGAGTCTAGGACCTGGTTCGTGGACTATGTACTCGGTCCGAAGCAGCCGTAGCGCCTAGAGCGTTGCGGCACAGGCACTTGCCGCCCCGCCGGCAACCGCCCTGAGCGGCCGCAAAATGGAACGTCGGCTTTGCGCCAGACGTATTCAATATGGTATTCTCCGCTGGTACGCATCTGAGTCGACTTTCTTCAGGATTGCCTCGTGAAATCGCCACGATCCAAGAAGGCCATCATCGCCATCGCCCTTGTCGCACCGCTGCTTGTTGGCGGGTTCGTGATTCAGAGGCGCGAGTCCCAGAATGGCGCACGGCTCTTTCAACAGGTGATCGCTATCGTGAACGATCGGTACGTCGATTCACTCAGCGTCGGAGCACTCTACGAGAAAGCGGCACGCGGGCTTGTCGCAGAACTCAAAGACCCGTACGCCGAACTTTACACGCCGAAGGATCTCGAGATGTTCAATCAGAATACTGGCGGCTTTTATGCCGGTGTCGGAATGACCATCGTGAGCCAGGACGGATTGATTACCGTCGAGCGCGTGTTCCCGCATTCACCGTCGGAACGTGCTGGAATCCGCGTCGGCGACAAGATCGTGGCCGTGGATACGACCAGCATTCGAAACTGGAAGACCGAGCAGGTCTCCGCGAAGCTCAAGGGTCCGCCCGGCACGCAAGTGAAGGCGGGTTTCTTGCGGTCCGGAGTAGCCAACCAGTTCAATGTCACGTTCACGCGTGAAGTGATTCGCATCCCGATGGTGCCGTACTCCATCATGCTGGACAACAAGATTGGCTTCATCCCACTCACAGGGTTCAGTGAGACAGCATCGGCTGAAGTACGCGATGCGTTGACTCAGCTGGTAAAGCAGGGTGCCAAGGGGATTGTACTTGACCTTCGAAGCAATCCAGGTGGGTTCCTCGAACAGGCTGACACGCTGACAAACATGTTCCTCGACAAGGGACAGGAAGTTGTCAGCATCCGCCAACGCAGAGAGCCGACGATTACGCATGTCACGACACAGACCCCCGTCGCCCCGGCCATCCCGCTTGTGATTCTGACCGACGGCCGTTCTGCATCGGCCTCGGAGATCGTTGCTGGAGCGCTGCAGGATCACGACCGCGCCCTCGTACTTGGCACCACCTCGTTCGGCAAGGGACTCGTTCAGTCCATGTACCGAATCGACGGCGGCTACGCGATCAAGCTCACCACCGCCAAATGGTACACGCCGAGCGGGCGGTCCATCCAGCGTGAGCGAACGCTCACCGATGACGGGCAACTCGTCGAAGTCCACCCCGACTCTCTCGAGTCGGACTCGTCGCGCGCGGCACGGCCGAAGTTCAAATCAGACGGTGGGCGTATTGTGTATGGCGGTGGCGCGATCACCCCCGACATCATCGTTCCGTACGACACGCTGACGGATGCAGAGCGGCGGTTTGACCGTTTGCTGGCCACGAAATCGCAGGAAGCCTACCTCGCGCTGTATGACTACTCGTTCGAGATCGGAAAGACGCTCAAGCCCGATTTCGTCATCACGCCCCAAATGCGCGATGGCTTCTATGGCGAACTCGTCAAGCGCGGAGTGAACATTGACCGCAAGGAATTCGATTCCGCCGAGGCCTACGTCAATCGCATGCTCGACGTTCGCATTTCGACGCTCACCTTCGGCGACTCCACTGCCAAACGGCGATCTGTCAAGGACGATGCACAGCTAACTAAGGCGCTCGAACTGCTCCGCCGCGGATCGAGCACAAAAGAACTGCTCGGGATGGCCGCCGCGGCCTCGCCGGGCACAACCAGAAATCGGGAGTAGTGGTCGTGCAGAAACCCGGGGTGCGACTTGCAGCGGTTGTCGCTGCACTGGCGGCATTGTCGGTGGCGGCCTCAGCTCAGATGTCGATTCCGCGCGCTCCGGCTGCCGGCGAATCGCACCTTGTCAACTTGCGGCAGTTGACCACCGAAGGAACTCAGGCCGAGGCGTATTTCAGTCGCGACGGCCAGTGGATCACGTTCCAGTCAACTCGCGGTGACCATCCGTGCGACCAGCAGTTCGTCATGCGCACGAACGGCACCGAGATGCGTCGCGTCTCACCGGCTGGTGGCAAGACAACTTGCGGCTGGTTCCTTCCTGACGGTCACCGCCTCCTTTTCGGATCTACGCACGCCACGGGCGATGCCTGCCCTCCCCGTCCGGATCCGTCGAAGGGGTACGTGTGGGGATTGGACCCGTTCGACATCTACACGGCTTCGACGGACGGCACCGATCTGCGGCGCCTCACCAACTTCGGCGTGTACACGGCAGAAGGAGTCTTGTCTCCCGACGGAAAGCGAATCGTGTTCACTTCGCTCAAGGACGGCGACCTCGAGATTTACACCATGGGCGTCGACGGATCGGACGTCCGCCGCTTGACGCGCGCGCCGGGCTACGATGGCGGCCCGTGGTGGTCACCGGACGGCACAAAGATCGTATATCGGGCCTACCACCCCACCGAAGCCGCTGAACTCAAGGATTATCAGGATTTGCTTGCCCAGCGCATCGTCCGGCCGAGCAGGATGGAGCTGTGGGTGATGAACGCTGATGGGTCCGAGCAGCGCCAGATCACGCATCTGGGCGGAGCGAACTTCGGTCCGTCGTGGACTCCGGACGGCAAGGCCATCATTTTCTCGTCCAACTACAAGAATCCACGCGGCAGCAATTTCGACCTTTACGTCGTGTCGCTCGATGGCACCGGGCTGACCCAGATCACGGACGACGAAGGATTCGACGGCTTCCCCATGTTCAGCCCGGATGGCACGAAGCTCATTTGGGGCGCCGGACGGTTCGCCACGAGCGAGCGTGATGTAAATCTCTTTATCGCTGACTGGCGCCCGTAACTCCGGGGCCAACTAAAGGAGTCGTGGCACGCCCACAAGATCTGTGGCGTTTGCGGACTCGAGCAGGAAGTGGGAATCGCACCCGACGGCGACATTCTCTATATCAGCTGAGGCAGGTGTGCTCGACATCGCGGCACTGGTGCAAAACGATCGCGTGCAGCACGAACTCACGGTACGATCGCGCGACGACAAGACCACTCGCAATGGCGATCCCTACTCAGTCGTTTCGTTTGGCAATACGACCGGCCAGCTCTCGGCCAATGTGTGGAAGGAGCAGCTCCCGTGGCTCGAGGGTGTGCGCGCCGGGTCCGTCGTGCAGGTCATCGGTCTGGTCGAGCTCTACCAGGGCAAGCGTCAGCTCAAACTCTCTGCACCACCGCGTATCGTAGCGACGGCCGCCGTCGACCTTGAAGAATTTCTTCCGAAAATCTCCGGCGACGTTACGCAGCTGTGGGACACGATCGACCAGTGGCGGGGCAGCATACGGTCACAGACACTTCGCCGCGCCGCGGACGTTTTTTTCGCAGACGATGCCTTCCGCGCAGCGTTTGAAAAGTGCCCCGGTGCTCCGCGCGGACATCATGCCAAGATCGGCGGCCTCATCCAGCACGTGGTCGAAGTCGCCACAATTGCGCGCGCTGCAACCGAAATGATGCGAGGCGATGTCGACCTTGTGACCGTCGGCGCCCTGATTCACGATGTCGGAAAAGTCGACTCATACACGATCGGCGCCGCCGGCTTCGACTACACACCAGCCGGCCGCCTTCTGGGCCACGTCGCATTGGGCGCACTGATGCTGGAACGCCGGTTGCGATTGCTTCCTCAGGGGACGTTTACTGAGGCTCACGAGCTGGAACTGCAGCATTTCATTCTTTCGCACCACGGCCTAAGAGAGTTCGGTGCCGCCGTCGAGCCGATGACGCTCGAAGCCGATCTGCTGCACTGGGCCGACCAGGCGTCGGCCAATGGCAACGATTTCAACGAGGCGGCGCAGGATCCGGAGCTGTTCCCCTCCGACGAAGAGTTCTCGGTACGGAAGAGCTGGCGACTCGATCGCAGAGTCTGGCGCCGGCCAGCGGCGTGGGCTTGATTCTGCGCGCGCTATCGGCGGTGCGTGAGTTTCGCACAGCCGGCCTGCGCTGGCTTGTTCGCCGCGCGCCCGATTGAATCGGATGCGAATGCCGCATCGCACGGTAGACATCGCAGCGACGCCTATGAGCGACATATCGAACCCACGGAGTGATACGCAGCACCACGACAGTGATGCCGCTGCCCCGGAACGCTGGCGAATGCTTGCACTGCTTGCGGTTGCCGAACTCCTTGGCATGTCGCTTTGGTTTGCCGGCAGCGCTGCAGCTCCGCTCCTTCGCGTACAATGGAATCTCGGAGACGCCCAAGTTGCCTGGCTCACCACAGCAGTGCAGTTGGGATTCGTGGCTGGCACAGCGCTCTCGGCGCTGCTCAACCTCGCTGATGTCGTTCCCGCACGGAAGTTCTTTGCCGCGTGCGCGATCATGGGCGCTGTGGTCAACGCAGGGTTGTTCCTCTCGCCATCACTCGCGTATGTCGTGACGTCGCGGTTCCTCGCGGGAGCGTTTCTCGCGGGAGTCTATCCGCCCGCAATGAAAATGGCCGCGACATGGTTTCGTGACCGGCGCGGCCTGGCCGTGGGCACAGTCGTTGGCGCCCTCACCATCGGCAAGGCTGTTCCCTACCTCGTCACGGCCGTTCCGAACGCGACCGTATGGCTCATCACGACGCTGTCGAGCGGAAGCGCCGTTGTCGCCGGCGTAGTCGTGTTTCTTGGGTATCGCGATGGACCGTTCGCATTTCCCTCGCGCCCGTTTTCCTGGACCAGAGTTGGCGATGTGCTCAACTCGCGACCGTGGAGGCTGGCCACCAGCGGGTACCTCGGCCACATGGCCGAGCTCTATTCATACTGGACGTGGATTCCGGCGTTCCTTGCGGCGAGCGCAATCGCAGACGTGCATGCGCTCACCGCTCCGGCGTCAGCTGCTGTGCATGTACTGTCATTTGCTGTCATTGCCGTGGGGGGCGCCGGGTGCGTGTGGGGCGGACTTCTGGCAGACCGTATCGGCCGGGGTGCACTCGTGATTCGCGCCCTGGCCGTGAGCGCCATGTGTTGCGCCCTCATCGGATTGCTGTTTGGCCGCTCGCTCTTGCTGCTCGCGCCCGTGGCGCTGGTCTGGGGATTCTTCATCATCGCCGACAGCGCGCAGTTCAGCGTGATGGTCACAGAGAGCGTGCCACCTCATGCCGTTGGAACGGCAATCACGCTTCAGGTTTCCCTTGGATTTCTGTTGACCACGGTGACGATTCAGGCAGTACCGTATGTCGTACGTGCGCTCGGCTGGCCGTGGGTGTTCGCGATGCTGGCCATTGGTCCGGTCCTGGCCATAGTTGCCATCCGGCGATTGCAGCGCATGGAATAGCGTTCCCGGTCGGTCAGCCCCGAACCACCTGGCAGGTTCGTAGCGTTTCGTTGTTCGTCACCGCACACGCTACTGGCTAATTTGCGGCTAGCCGAGGTTACCAGACCATGACTGTCATCAAGCAAGACGATTTTATCCAGTCCGTCCAGGATGCGCTGCAGCACATCTCCTATTTCCATCCGCTCGACTACATCAGCGCTCTCGCCGACGCTCACGAAAAGGAAGAGTCGCCAGCGGCGAAGGACGCTATCGCGCAGATCCTCACCAACTCGCGCATGTGCGCGGAGGGACACCGACCGATCTGCCAGGATACCGGCATCGTCGTCGTCTTTCTGCGTGTCGGAATGAACGTTCGTTGGGATGCGACGATGTCAGTCACAGACATGGTGAACGAGGGCGTCCGACGGGCATACCTACAGCCGGACAATGTGCTTCGTGCGTCCATCGTCGCCGATCCGGCCTTCGGCCGGAAGAACACGCGTGACAACACGCCCGCCGTCGTCCACTACGATCTCGTACCGGGCGACACTGTCGACGTGCGGCTCGCCGCAAAAGGCAGCGGTTCAGAAAACAAATCGAAGTTCGTGATGCTGAACCCCAGCGACTCAGTCGTGGACTGGGTTCTCAAGACGGTTCCGACGATGGGTGCCGGCTGGTGCCCGCCGGGAATGCTTGGAATCGGCATTGGCGGGACCGCGGAAAAAGCGATGATGCTCGCCAAAGAATCGCTGATGGACCACATCGATATGACGCAGCTTCGGGCGCGTGGTCCGAAAAACAAGATCGAGGAGATGCGCATCGAGCTGTACGACAAGGTCAATGCGCTTGGTATCGGCGCTCAGGGTCTTGGCGGTCTTTCGACGGTCCTGGATGTCAAGATTCTTGACTACCCAACGCATGCGGCGTCGAAACCGGTGGCGATGATTCCGAACTGTGCAGCAACTCGGCACGCGCACTTCTCGCTCGACGGGAGTGGTGCGGCCACCCTGCCGACTCCAAGCATCGACGCATGGCCATCGGTCACATGGCAGCCCGATCGAAACGCGCGACGTGTTGACCTCGACACGCTTGATCCTGCTGAAGTCGCTAGCTGGAAAGCCGGCGATCGGTTGCTGCTCACGGGCAGGTTGCTCACCGGTCGCGATGCAGCGCACAAGCGAATCGCCGATCTCCTTGCCAGCGGAAAGGAACTGCCTGCGGGCGTCGATTTTCACAACCGAGTCATCTACTACGTAGGACCGGTTGACCCGGTCGGAGATGAGGTCGTTGGTCCGGCTGGACCGACGACGGCAACCCGGATGGACAAATTCACGGAGATGATGCTCGCAAAAACCGGCCTGATTGCGATGATCGGAAAAGCCGAACGCGGGCCAGTCGGGCTCGAGGCGATTCGAAAGCATCGGGCTGCTTACTTGATGGCCGTCGGCGGGGCCGCCTACCTCGTCTCGAAAGCGATCCGATCTTCGCGCTGCGTGGCGTTCGAAGAGCTAGGGATGGAGGCGATCTTCGAGTTCACGGTCGCCGAGATGCCTGTCACTGTGGCGGTTGACTCGACTGGTAGCAATGTGCATGAAACAGGGCCGTCAGAATGGCGAGAGCGAATCCGCAGCCTTCCCGTGCTTTCGTGACGACACGGCGTAACTCGTTGTATTACAACCGTATAAGAAGAATTGTATCGATCTGCAGATTTATCGATTGGATTCGACGTAGGACTTAGAATTGGGTCCGAAATTGATTACCTTTATCGGGTTGTGTCGAAATGGGTGCCGCAAAATACAACGGTGCCGCGAATGCTCTCCATGGAGTGTAGATGCGCAAGCCACGACCGGCCTCGTATAACCCCTCACAGGCCCTGAATCTGATCGCGAACGACCGCAATGGTACGCCGCTTTCGTGCCCCTCCTGTTCGGGCTCGATCGAGCGCGACCCGCTAGACACGCCGCCGCCGCCCCGCTGCCACGTAACGCTTAAGTGCACGGCCTGCGGTCGCTTCGCGAAATACATCGCCGGAGCGGCGTAGTCCTCAACTCGCCCTGCGGAGCCCTTGCCAGACACAGGAACCGGCAGAGAGTCGGTCGGTACGATGATCAGGGATATTCCTGATTATTGGCCAGGCGTTTGCCAGACGGTGGCCTCCACTGTCAGAGCAAGGGAAAATGGGTCATGGCACGCATCACAGGAACCGTGAAGTGGTTCAACGACGCGAAGGGATTCGGCTTCATTCAGCGCGAAGGCGGACCTGACATGTTCGCGCACTTCAGCGCTATCACGGCAGAGGGATTCAAATCGTTGACCGAAGGCGACGCGGTCGAGTTCGATATTGTGGAAGGACAAAAAGGCCCTCAAGCTTCGGAAGTCACGAAAGTGGTGTAGCGCGCGATTCCGAAACGAGACGCCGGTGCCGCACTACGGCACCGGCGTTTTCTTCTTTGTCCTACCGCTTGCGTGGCAGCCCTGTTCAGTGACTTATCGTGCCCTGTTTCGACGTGTCAACAGCGTCTCCTTCCCCGGCCTTGAAGAGGAATGCTTCCATGTTCCGGGTCAGGAACTGCCGCGCCTGCGGGTCCATGACATTCAAGCCGTAGTGGTTGATCAGCATTGTCTGTTGCTTGAGCCAGTCGGCCCAGCACTCCCGACAAGTAGACTCGAGAACGCGGGCGCCAGTGGCACCCGGAAACGGAGCTCGGTCGAACCCGTCTTTTGCCTTTCCGCAGCGAGCGCAGGTTATCGTTGCCATGGACTAAGAATACCCGATCGTGCGATCCGGCGGATGGCGAAATGGCGCCCATGGCGTCAGAGCCTGGTAGACAGCCACTCGACGACACGGCTCTCCAGACGCTTGTGTCCATAGTCGACAGTCAGGACATGGCCGGCGCCATTGACCCAGTCAAGCGTCTTGTCTGGCGATGAGATGCGCTCGAACGCCCGCGTCGCCAGCCGAACTGGAATCCGGTTGTCCTCCCGCGATTGTACAACCAATACCGGCTGTAGAACCTGTGGCAACGCGGCGTAGGCTTTCCGAGTCACGATTCCGAGTTGGCCTACGAGCCGCGGAGTCGCCATGCGATACGCAATCATTCGCTGCGCGGCCTGCGAATCACGAACCGACCTTCCGCCGCCACCTGCGATGTACTTCGCACCAAGTGCCGCGATCGGTGACAGCGCGAGCATCACTCTCATTGGCAGCGTGGCATTCAGATATGGTGCAATCCCGACAACGGCCCGTACGTCGGGAAATTCCGCCGCGAGCAACAATGCCAGCGCGCCACCCATAGACATGCCGGCTACGGCAACAGCATCATGGCGGGCGCGAAGTACCTGATACTCGGTACGCACCGCCTCCATCCATTCATTTGCGCCGCTGCGCGCGAATGCCTGGAGAGTTCTCGCGTGCCCGGGAAGCACCGGTGCGTGCACAGTCCATCCGAAATCGTGCAGCGCGTTCGCCAGCGACCCCATCGCCTGGGGTGTGTCGTTGAATCCGTGCAGAAGCAGAACCGCGCCGCGCCGCACACCACGCGCGTGCACGGACTCCGCACCGATGATTATGCCTTTACTGTTTCGAGGGTACGCCGCCTCGAACCGCTTTTCAGCCTGCAGCGATATGGCCAATCTGATGGGCCACCATATCGCGAGAACCAAACCCAGCGTGACAAGTGTACCGCCCCAATCGGCGTTGCTCACCGTAGACGTGTCAGCGCTTCTTGGAGAAACCGTGCGCTATCAGGCCGGAAATCTCGTCTTCCTCCAGCGTCGTCTTGTACCGCTCGAATCGCCCGTCGCCCGCACTCTGCCGAGCCCTTTGACGAAGCGCGTCCATCTCTCCGGCATTGAACGGTTTGAAGTTCGCCGCGAGCTTCAAATTCTTTCGGAGCACTCCCATGCTGTCCATTCCACAAATGACTGTACTCGTAGGAAGTGAGAAACAGTAGCGCAGCGCCTCCTCTGGTTTGACAACGCGTCCGGTCGCGATTGCGCCGGCAGCCATGGGCCGCGAGCCGAAGACGGCGATTCCGCGCCGGATCACGTCGGGAAGCACCTGCTTCTCGAACGACCTGAAGCTCACATCGAACGGATTGAGCGGCATAGCCACTGCGTCCCACGCGAATCCACGATTGAGCAGTTTGAGGTGAATATGGGGCGACTTGTGCCCGCCGAAGCCGATCCAGCGGATTCGACCCTGATCGCGCGCCTCCTGCGCCGCGTCGAGTCCACCGTGATCGTAGAGCCAGTCCGGATCGTTGTCATAGATCACGTCGTGAAAACTCCAGAGGTCGAACGCCGGAGTTCGAATGCGGCGCAGCGATTCCTCGAACTGCTGCATCGACGTCTTATAGTCCCGCTGGTGTGCACAACACTGCCAGACGAGCGTGACGCGCTCTCTGTATCCGTCGCGCAGGGCCATTCCGAGCCAGCGCTCCATCCGCCCGTCACCGTAGTCGTGCGCGCACTCGATGACTGTCACTCCGTTGTCAATCGCCTGCCGCACGACCTGAATCGCCGTGCGCTGCCCAGCCTTGGCCAGACGTCGCGTACCTAGCGCAAGAATCGACGTACGGTGGCCGCCGCGACCGAGTGGTCGTTGCTCCAGAACCTGGGCGATTTTTGGCATGCGTGATGTGTGTGAGAGTCGTTTTGTCAGTCGTCTTCGTAGGCCTGTCGCGCGGCAGTGACGACGAACTTCAGTCGCGCAGCTCTATCGGATTCCGCGGGATCGATTCCGCCAGCCAGTATTCCGAACTGTCTCAACATTTCGTCTTCTACGAACTTCGGCGTGATCGGTGCACCGAGACGCGAAAGTGAGTACTCCGCGAGCCGCCTCAACTCGCTGCGCGTTTCTGGGTCGAGTGCGAGGAGTCCGTCCGGATCGGGAGACTCGTGGTGCGGTTGCCGGTTGCGCGAACGCGGCACGGTTTCAAACAATGCCCGAATCGGGGCGAGTTCAACGACAAATGCACCGGGATTGTGCTCGATCACGCGCGCGACCACGCCTACGCGCCTGAGTCGCACGAGCATGGACTGAATGGCCTGCCGAATCGCGCCGACGCCGCCGGGGCTTCCCAATCCGCGGCCGGTGACAATCAGTACTTCTCCGGCCCGTGCCATCTGGCGCTCGCGCAACCACGGCTCGGCTCGCCGTACCGCGACAGCTACTGAGGGCAATCCTGCGCGAAGATCGAGCGTGCGCGCGGGACCAAAACGTGCGTCGTCAAGAGCGCGAGCGACGACGTAGCCGATTTTCCGGCGCATGACCATCGACGCGCTAGCGGACAACACGCTGGAGCACGCGGCCGTCCGTTGCCTCTAGCGGCTTGATCCCGAGAATCGCCGCGAGAGTCGGCGCCATGTCAACAACGCGAACTGTGTCGCTGTACGCGCCTGGACTTACCCCCGCTCCCCAGAACAGCACGGGTACCTTCGCGTCGCCGTCATACGGCGAGCCGTGGGTTGGATACGTGACCGGCAGCCAATAGCTGTACGGCGTCAGCGTCGCAATGAGTCGCACGTTCGAACTCGACGAATACATGTGCAGCCATCGTCGTGCGATGACATCATTCACGGTGTCGGCGCGCGCCAGCGAACTCATCAAGTCAACCCGCGACACGCCCTGAACGCGCATCATATCCCGGCCGAGCTCGGCGAATAGCGTGTCGGCGTTCGTACGGGCAGCGGTAAATGCCTGCGGCTTGAGCAGCGCGACCAAGCCTTCGTCGATGGCCACGGCGTTCGTGTCGATTCCGAGGCGCACGAGCCGGTCGAGAAAGGCACGCCATGGCAAATCGAGCGACACACGTTTGGCTTCGCCATTCGGATAAATCGTCGACTTCAACATTGGCGATGGCATGACGCCATGATCTGCTGTCAACGCAACGAGCAATCGACCCACGCCGACGACCGATTCCAGAGAATCCAGAAACGTTCCGAGATAGTCGTCGAGGCGAAGAATCTGATCGTGAATTTCTCGCGAGTCCGGCCCATATCGATGACCCACCGCATCTGTCGTGGAAAGCGAGACCGCGAGGACATCCGTTCGTCCGGGCGTCGAACCAAGTCCGAGCGATCGCACGCCGTGAAGCGCGAAGCGAAGCGTCAACTCGTCCATGACAGGGTAGTTCGCGAGCACCGCCGCGGCTCGCATTGGGTCCTCCGGAATGCGATGCGGAAACCCTATGTCGCTGCCGGCTGCGCTTCCCTCAATCCCCACCCAGTCGGATTCAGGATACGTAGACGGATCGTTGCGCAGATCCCAGACCTTGCCGGCATAGGCGTGAGCCTGACTCGACGCGTTGAATGACTGAACCCACTCAGGGAGCGCCGTCGCGTAGTATCGGCTCGTGGTGAAGTCACCGGTCGGGTAATACCAGTACACATCGCCCTTGCTCTTTCCGATCGGCAGAATCGCTCCGCGGTCCTTACGACTGACCGACAGCCATTTTGTTTGGGGCTCTGCTGCGCGCAACCAGTCGATGAGGGTCGTACCGCGAAACCGCTCTGGTGACGCCGACTCACCCTCTCGACCACCGAGTACCTGAGCATTCGGCACGCCGTTCACGCCCTGGCTGTTCATTGCGATTCCGGTACTGACCGGAAATCGGCCCGACATGGTCGAGGCGTGGCCCGGGGCAGTCTCCGTAATCGCGTGATCCTGAAATCCGTTCGGGAAGAATGCACCGCCGTCGCGAAGTCGCTTGAGACCTCCGGTGAGTTCCGGGCCGAATCTGTCGAAGTAGTCCGCCCGCATTTGATCGATCGTAACGAACACGAGCAGAGCCGGGCGCTGACTTTGCGGCGCCGCCGTGTTCACTTGCGCGGACGCACTTCCGATCGCCATTGACGCAAGCGCCGCCAGCGCCGCAATACCGGCGACGAAACGCGAGGATCGAGCTATCGCTGAAGACAGGGGCATGTCGGAAATCTGAGTTGGGGTCCGTGCGTTGCGTACGATGCTTTCGGGGTCGCGCTGGCCGCTAGAGGCACCGCCAAAACGCCATGGTAGCTGCTTATTGTAGGGAGGTAGTATACGCGCTATAAACATTTGTTTCGTACTCTCATGCCCCGCGGTACAGAAAGGCGGTATTTCGACTCACAGGAAACGACGCAGACCTGGCCGGTCGTGCGCCACGGAGAAACCGAATGCTACGCGACTTGATGCTGGTTGGTGTTGGTGGATTTGTAGGATCGGTCGCCCGGTTTCTGGTCGGTGGCTGGGTCACGCAGCTGAGTGCGGCTTCTCGCTTCCCGGTTGGTACTCTCGCCGTCAACGCGATCGGATGCCTCCTCATCGGAGCGATCGCGGGATACACCGAACACACCAATGCGCTTTCACCGCACACCCGCCTCTTGGTGTTCACCGGAATACTCGGCGGTTTTACCACGTTTTCCGCATTCGCGTTTGAAACGTGGTTTCTGGCTCGCGAGCATGCCTGGTTGCTCGCCGGCACGACGGTCATCACTCAGGTCGTCGTTGCCCTCGGCGCTGTCTGGGTCGGCCACTCCGCCGCGCAAATCGCCCTGCGGTGACCGTTCTGCCGTCGCAGCGTTTCCGCTGAACCAGTTCAGCTAGCCGATCGCTTTTCGCAACAGCCCGACACCACGCTGCAGGTCCGCCGCCGAGAGCACGAGTGGCGGAATGAGCCTCAGTGTGTACTCGCCTGCGGAACAGATGAGCAAGCCGAGGTCGAGAGAGCGCGCCACGATATCCGCGGCAGATTCTGCGACGTCGATTCCCCAAATAAGGCCCGTGCCGCGTACCGCGCGAATCTTCTGACTCGAAGCCTGAAGATCCGAGAGCGCAGATTGTAGTTCAGCGCCGCGAGTCCGAACATGCGCCAGCATCGCCGGATCGGAGACACGGTCGAGTACATGCAGTGCCACCGATGACACGAACGGCCCGCCGCCGAATGTTGTGCCGTGATCGCCAGGTTGCATTGCTCCGGCTGCGTCCGCGGTCGCCAGCACTGCGCCCATCGGCAGCCCTCCGGCCATCGGCTTCGCGATGGTCAGAATGTCCGGAGCAATGCCCGACTGTTCGTACGCCCAGAGTTGCCCGGTGCGGCCATAGCCGCACTGAATCTCGTCCAATATGAGGAGGACATTCCTTTCTTGTGTCAGCGCCCTCAGGCCGCGCATGAACGCCGGGTCGAGTACCCGGACGCCGCCTTCTCCCTGAACGGGTTCTACGATCACCGCAGCCACCGTATCTGGATTCAATGCCGTTCGCAGGTCGTCCAGATCGCGCTCAACGATCGAAATGCCACCGGCGAGCGGACGGAACGGAGCCCGGTACTGCGGCCGGTCGGTTGCAGCGAGCGTACCGAACAGCCGCCCATGAAACCCGCCGCGGAGCGAGATGATTTCATGTTTTGGAGACCCGCCCTGCGCGCGTCCCCAGCGTCGGGCCATTTTGAACGCGCCCTCGTTCGCCTCGGCACCGGAGTTGCAGAAGAAAACGCGGTCGGCAAAGCTCTTTTCTGTCAGCTGCTCAGCAAGGCGCTCGCCTGCCTGCGAGCGGTAGAGGTTTGACACGTGAATAAGCGAACCCTCCATCGCGTCGCGAAACGCACGATCGAGTCCGGGATCGCCGTATCCGAGTGCGTTAACGGCAATGCCCGCGACGAAGTCCAGGTAGCGCTTGCCCTCGGCGTCAACGAGTTCGACCCCCGACCCGCTTACGAACTCGGCGGGTGGCCGGCGATACACGCCTAGTAGCGATTCGGATGCTGAGGAAAGCGTGGCAGTCATGGCACGGTTACCGAACGAGAGAGGGTGAAATCAACAGACGTGTTCCGGCGTTCAAGTCTCCGATACCATCAACTCCGGCGATTCTGACGCTGCGCACACCTGCCCGCAGCGCCGCTATGCCGGCTTCAAGCTTTGCGGCCATACCGCCCTCGGCGATCCCGCGTGCGATCAAGTCGCCTACCCCGTCCACGTCGAGCGTCGGAATCACGACATCTCCATCGAGGACGCCAGGCACATCCGCAACTAACACCAGGTCGTCGGCGTTCAGCGCACCAGCGAGGGCAGCCGCTGCATCATCGCCATTCACGTTCAGGCCGGTCGCGCCGTCAGCAGCATCGGCGTCACGCGCCAGCGGCGATATCACCGGGACATAGCCGCCCTGCATCAAGTGGATCACCAGCGCGGGATCCACCGTCACCTGTGACCCGACGCGGCCCATCTTCGGGTCCGTAACGCGAGCCCGAAACAGCGCTGCATCTTCACCGGACACGCCGACGGCGCGCACTCCATTCGTTATTAGTTGCGCGACGATTCGCTTGTTGGTTCCGCCCGACAGCACCATGCGTACGACTTCAAGGTCGTCTGCACTGGTCACTCGCCGCCCACCAAGAAATGTCGATTCCATTCCGAGCCGACGCTGCAGCGCCGATACCTCATCGCCTCCGCCATGTACCAGACAGAGTGACTCACCTGCACGAAAGGCGGTCGCGAGCGCCTCGATCATGTGCGGATCGCGCTGGGCGCGGCCCCCTATTTTCACGACACGTTTCATTTCAACTGCCGTTACGCAGGGAGACCGGCGGTTTCGTCCAGCCCAAGCATCAGGTTTGCATTTTGCAGCGCCTGACCTGCAGCACCTTTCACGAGATTGTCCAGCGCGGCGAAGACGATCAGCGTGGGTGTGCGAATGTGCGCTACCGGCATCGCAAAGATTCGCACCGCGTTGCGGCGCACTACGTGGCGCAATTCTGGAAGAACGTCTGACAGTTCGATGAACGGCTCATCCGCGTACTGCTGCCGCCACGGCTGCATCACGTCGGCGAGCGGCGCGGTGAGCGGCACGGTCATTGTTGCGAGTATGCCACGCGCGGTCGGCAACAAGTGAGGAGTGAACAGCACGTCCACATCTGCACCGGTCTCCGCGCACAGCGCACGTATTTCATTGAGGTGACGATGTGTGTTTCCGGCGCCGTAGGCTCGGAAGTTTTCGGTAACCTCTCCAAACAGCAGATCGAGTCGCGGCGTCAGGCCAGCGCCGGTAACACCGCTTGCCGCGGCGATCGATATCGTTGAGCCAGCCGCGACGAGTCCACCTTTGAGCAGTGGAAAAAGTCCAAGCAATATTGCCGTCGCATAGCATCCGGGGTTTGCCACGACCGCAGCTCCGCGAATCTGCTCCCGACGCACCTCAGTGAGGCCGTAGGGAACGCCGTGCGCAGCAGGCCCGTTTCCGATGCGTAGGTCGTTCGACAAATCGACCACGCGCGCACCGCTTTCTGTAGCGCGCGATACCCACTCGCTCGACGTTCCGTGCGGAAGTGCGCTAAATACCAAGGCGGCGGCGCTTAGCGGCGCCTGTTCGGTAGCGACAAACGTCACGTTCCCACCGTAAGGCAGCTCGACCGTTGTTCCGCTCTGTGCATTTGCAGTCGCGAACGCGAGATCGAGTCCCGGATGCCCGCGAATGAGCGCACAAAGCTCACGACCGGCATAGCCGCTAGCGCCGAGGACGCCGATCGGGATTTTATGCATGCTTAATGCATAAGTTTGCTGCATATCCTTGTCAACCTTCGTATTGTTCTCATTGACTCGGTACTGCTCTGATTATGGCACCCTTAGCCTGACACCAACCCTCCTATGTCCGCCGCGAAACACGACCGACAGCAGGTAATACGGGAGATCGTGAAATCGCGCGCCGTGTCGAGTCAGGAGGAGTTGCGCCAACTCCTCGGAGAGCGCGGATGGGACGTCACCCAGTCCACACTCTCGCGCGACATGCGCGACTTGCGACTGGCCAGGGTCGCCACGGCATCAGGACCACGCTACACAACCGCCGACGCCACACCGCCGGACGAGGGGCGCGCGGTGCTGGGATCGATCTTTCCCCAATTCTTTGCGCGCCTCGACTCGGTCCGTGAGTTTCTGGTTGTGCGCACTAAGATCGCCGGTGCGCAGCCGATTGCTGAGGCGATAGACGCCGAAGACAATCCCGACATTCTCGGTACTATTGCTGGAGAGAACACCATTCTCATTATCTGTCGGTCCGACGCTGCGCGTGACCGGGTCGAGAAGCGTTTGCTGGTAATGGCACGCGGGTAGCCCGATTGCGGTGTCGCGAGTATTCGGAATCTTACAACCCGTAGACTTGAATACGCATATTTATGTGACTACTATGCGTCTTCCAGAATAGTCATTCATATCTGTGGAGATACCCCGATGCGCACGATTGCGCTCGCATACTCAGGCGGCCTCGACACTTCGATAATCGTTCCGTGGCTGCGCGAGCACTACGACGCCAACGTCGTCTGCGTGGCCGCCGACATCGGTCAAGGTGGTGAAGAACTTGATGGCGTAAAGCAGAAGGCGACCGCGTCCGGTGCATCTGAGTGTTACGTCGAAGACCTGCGCGCGGAGTACGTACGAGACTTCATATTCCCGACACTCCGGGCAGGCGCGATTTACAATCGCAAGTACCTCCTTGGCACGGCGATGGCGCGACCACTCATCGCCAAGAAACAAGTCGAAGTAGCCAGACTCGTCGGTGCGGATGCCCTGTCGCACGGGTGCACCGGCAAGGGCAATGATCAGGTGCGCTTCGAGTTGACCTACATGGCCTTCGCGCCAGAACTCTCCGTGATCGCCCCCTGGCGTATTTGGGACATCAAGTCGCGCGAAGATGCCCTGACGTATGCCGCTGCGCACAATGTTCCAGTCAGCGCCACGACTGCCAAGATTTATTCCCGCGACCGGAACATTTGGCACATCTCGCACGAAGGTGGCGTGCTGGAAGATCCGAACAGTGTCCCGCCCAAAGACCTCTTCATGCTCACCACCGATCCGGCCGACGCACCGATGGTACCGGAAGACGTGACGCTCGGATTCGAAGGTGGAACACCGGTGTCCGTCAACGGAACCGTGCTCGATCCAGTCGCACTGCTCACGCTGCTCAATGAGATCGGCGGACGGCATGGAGTGGGCCGCGCAGATATCGTCGAAGACCGTCTCGTCGGAATGAAGTCGCGCGGAGTGTACGAAACACCCGGCGGCACGCTGCTGTATGCCGCCCACAGCGAACTTGAAATGCTGGTACTCGACCGCCGCACACTGGCGGCCAAGGATCTGATTGCCCCGCGGTATGCAGACCTCGTGTACGAAGGACGCTGGTGGAGCACCGAGCGCGAGGCGTACGATGCGTTCGTAAACGCGACGCAGGGGCGCGTCACCGGAACCATCACGCTGCGGCTCTGCCGCGGCACGGTCACTATTGCTGGCCGAAAGAGCGACCATTCGCTGTACGATGAGCGCTTCGTAACGTTTGGCGAGGATGATGTGTACGAGCAGAGCGATGCGGCCGGCTTCATTCGACTTTTTGGTCTCGCAGCACGAGTCAGGGCGCTTAAGGACCTCGAAGCGGCAGGCGACGCCAAAGCACAGTCGGCCAGCGCGATCAAGAACGCGCAGGTGCCGAAGCCAGGCGAACTCGCGGGCGTATGAAACGGCGGCAGCCGGCCGGCAAAAAGGCGCACCAGCTGTGGGGCGGCCGCTTTGCCGGCGGCCAGCACCCGGCCCTGGAAGCGGTAAACCGGTCAATCGATATCGATTTTCGCCTGTGGCCGTTCGACGTTCGCCTTTCACAGGCGTGGGCGAACGCCCTGGTGGGAGCGCGCGTCTTTTCGCGAACCGAAGCGATACGTGTTCGGCGGGGCCTCGGGCGAGTCGCGAAGCGTATCGCATCCGGCGTACGACCGCTCCGCACCGATGAGGACATACACACACTGATCGACCGCCTGCTTCACGACGAGGTGGGAGATATCGCGTCGCGCTTGCACACGGGCAGGAGCCGAAACGATCAGGTAGTGACCGCGTCCAGACTCTACGTAATGGATGCGCTTTCCAAGCTCGAACGCGAAATTGTCAAACTTCAGCGCACCTGCGTAGCGCGGGCATCATCCGTTCTGGGTGTCATCATGCCGGCCTACACGCACCTCCAGCGAGCTCAGCCCGTCAGTGTCGCGCATTGGCTACTCGCGCATTTCTGGGCGCTCGATAGAGACCGGGTGCGCACGCGCGCCGCACGACATTCCGCCGGCGTGATGCCGCTTGGCTCGGGGGCGATTGCCGGTTCCGCGTTCCGTGTGAACCGTGCGCGTCTGGCCCGAGATCTCGGGTTTCATTCCATTTCTGCGAATAGCATAGACGCCGTGGGTGACCGTGATTTCATGGTTGAGGCGCTCTTCTCCATGACGACACTCACCACGCACCTGTCGCGACTCGCCGAAGATCTCATCCTGTTCGGGTCAAGCGAATTTGGCTTCGTTCGGTTTGCAGATGCATTCAGCACCGGTAGTTCGATGATGCCACAAAAGCGAAACCCCGACGCGCTCGAGTTGGCCCGGGCTTCGCCGGCCCGGATGACAGGAGATCTGGTGACGCTCTTGGGCACGCTGAAGGGGACGCCGAGCGGCTACAACAAGGATTTTCAAGAGGACAAACGTGCACTGTTCGACGGCTTCGATGGCGTTGCACTCCTGCTTCCGGCAGTGTCAGGGACCCTTCGCACACTGCGCTTCAACCGCAGTAGAATGCTGGCCGCTGTCTCGAGTTCAATGATGGCAACTGATTTGGCCGACTTCCTCGTTCGGCGCGGCGTGAGCTTCCGCGATGCCCATCACGCCGTGGGAAGTTTGGTTCGGCAAGCCGAATCGGCAGGGATCGAACTCTCGGAGCTACCGGTGAGTTCGCTCCAAGACGCCCATCCTCTGTTGTCGAGTGCTGCGCGGCGCGAACTCAGTCCGCTGCGATCTCTCCGGAACCGAGAGCTGCCCGGTGGAACTGGCCCATCTGCAGTTTCCAGCCAGCTGGCTTCAGCGCGAGAAATTCTGTCTGACATATGACAAAAGTTGCGATGCTCCATAACAACTCGTATGTTTATTAATACACTCTAAATCACTCGAAATATTAGTGTTATGAAGTAGATATTATTATCCTCTTGTGTTAGGATAATTATATGTACTCGACGTCTGATGTTGCCCTGGCGCTCGGCCTCGAACTGAAGCGACTCGACAACATACTGGTCCGGCACTGCCGAGCGAGCCTTCCGAGTGGTGGACATGGTACCGCGCGAGTGATCCAAGAGTCGGTAGTCGAGCGACTCGCCGTCGCGCTCCTGCTTCAACGTGACCTTGGTATGCCACTTCAGCACGGATGGCCACTCGCCGAGGAGATTATTTCTAGTCACGACGGCCGCGTGCCCGTCGGAACGCTCGGAACGCTTGGATTCGACGTACGCCGTCTTCGGGCGGTGGTGCGGCAGGCTCTTGCCGATGCGGTTCAGGATCGCACGCCGGTGCGTCGCGGGAGGCCTCCTTTAGACAAGAAACGGGGCGCCCCGCTGTAGGGACGCCCCGGGGGTCCAGCTAAGCCACGACCGCTCAGGCTGCGCCGGGCTTAGTGACGCTCTCTGCCGCCGGGCCCTTCTGGCCCTGGACGACGTCGAACTCGACGGCGTCGCCCTCGGCGAGCGACTTAAAACCGCTCCCCTCAATTGCGCTGTAGTGCACGAAACAGTCTTTGGTTCCGTCGTCCGGGGTGATGAAGCAAAAACCCTTCGCGTCATTGAACCACTTCACCTTGCCAGTCGTACGCATTCCTGCTCCTGCGGAACCTGTCAACGATTTTGAGACACCGGGTGGACTGAGTTTACTGAGCAGCGTCCTGTGACGCG
>JAQBYI010000097.1 GCA_027622655.1 Gemmatimonadota bacterium
CGCGGGCCGTCGTCGTTCGTGCCAGGGCCTCGGCTCAGGGAGCTGCCAGCACCCTCGCAGCTAAAATCGGCGCCGTATGATCACGCAAAAACTCTAGCAACGCACCATGCGTCGAGGCCGGCTGCTCCCAATGCGGAAGGTGACCGGCGGAATCGATCGGCACGAACGTCGCACGCGGCAGCGCCGCCAGCAGGGCCGCACTCCGCTCAAT
The DNA here is from genome assembly GCA_027622655.1 of Gemmatimonadota bacterium. GTDB lineage: Bacteria > Gemmatimonadota > Gemmatimonadetes > Gemmatimonadales > Gemmatimonadaceae > Fen-1231. The sequence goes on from JAQBYI010000097.1 coordinate 212, forward strand.
CGGCACGGTCCGATCCTGCTTCCCCCACATCACGAGCACTGGCCGGGAATGCTTTCCAACCTCAGCGAGCGCGATTCGCGCGTCGAGCTCAGCGTTCGCCGAATTGTCGGACCGGCGGCTTCGTCGGAACCCCTTGTACGTCATCTGCGGGCGATATCGCTCAGGCCAATCAGGAAAAAGCTCGGGATGCAAAAAGTCACTGAGCTGACCCTCGGCCCATTTTCGCGAATCTCACTGGAGAAGCAAGTCGCCAATCGGCTGAAGCCTGATGTACCAAGGAACTGAACGCGGCGTACGGATTGCCGGATCGACGTACACGAGCGCCGCCACCATGTTCGGATGCATGAAGGCGAAACTCGTGATTACGGTACCGCCGTACGAAAGTCCTGCGAGCGTGATCGGTTCCGACACGCCCAACGAGTCGAGAAGACCAGCCAATTGATGCACATAGACTTCCTGCGTCAGCGGGATTCTGGGCCGATCCGACCAGCCGCGTCCGTAGTAGTCATACCGGAGCACACGGAATCCTTCAGCGCGCAGAGAGTCAAACGTCGGTTCCCAGATGTAGCCGGGCACGGACGCACCGGCCGCGAGCACCACCAGAGGAGCCGACTCCGGACCGGCGATTTCGTAGTGCGTGAAACCGTCGCGCAACCGAACGAACGATCCGCCGGACGCGATGCGAATCGAATCGCGAGTTGAATCGTCGAGCGTGTGTTTCTCGACATCGACGAGCCGGGTGATCCCGTACAATCCAGCCGTCGCGCCAAGCTTGAACAGCCAAATAATCGCGAGAATACGCGCGGTTTTGTAAATCGTCTTCCACTGCGTCTTCGACTTTGGCTTGGGCTTCTGCGACGCCGAGGGCGTCTCCACTGTGTTATTCGGCGCGTTCGGCGGTGCCGCTTCGCTCACTATTTCTTCGCCACGTTCAGAATGGTCCGATAGATCATTTGGGTCCCTTTGCGTAGCGATTCGATGGTGACTTGTTCGTCATTCCCGTGCATACGCGAAAGCTCGTCGTCGCTGATGGCATAAGGATAAATGCCGTACACCGGAATGCCCCGCGAGCGCCACGCTCCAGCATCTGTACCAGCCTGGAAGAGATATGGTGTCACTTCCGCACCCGGGTACTCCGCCCGCGCTTCACGCACAAGCGACCTATAGAGCTCGGTGTTCTCTGATGATGACTGCGCACCGCCGCGGCCTGCGGCCGGTGCTGCTGCCCCACCTCCGGAGCCGGCGCGACCGCCGCCCTGCCCGCCAATTTGGCTAATCACGACCAGCGAGTCGCCAATCACCCGCTCGAGTTCCTCTACTAGCGCCGGGACGTTGGTGCCCGGAATCGTTCGGATATTGATCGTCGCCGTCGCCGAACCGGGAATCACGTTGCTGCGAAAGCCGCCAGCGATGATCACTGGGGCTATCGTATTGCGCATGATGGAATGAAGCAGTGGGTTTTTGCTGATCTCAAGGTCGGCCGCCCGCGCCTTCACCGGGTCGTTCCCCACTAGATCATAGAAATACTGACGCATCGGATCGGTCGTGGTTTTGCCGAGCGTTTCGTAGAACTGCCGCGTGCTGGGGGTCAGTTCGATCGGCGTGCGATATTCACTCACCTTCGCCAGCGCGCGACCGAGTCGGAAAATGGCGTTGTCGGGCAGCGGCATGGATGAATGCGTGGACGTGCCATACGCCGTCAGCGTGAGCGACACCGACGACTTGTCGAGCGTGGAAATGCTCACATAGCGCACCGAACCGTCGGCGCGCTTCATGATCCACCCGCCTTCGTTGAGAGCGAACTCGGCGTCCATTTTGTCCCAGTGTTCACGCGCCAGCCAGTTCGTGTTCATGGGCTGGCCTTCTTCGTCGGCCTCGGCCAGGAAGATCACGTCGCGCGCGAGTGGCACCTTGTTCTCGGCCAGCATCATGACCGCACGCGCAAACACCGCCGTGCCGCCCTTGAAGTCGATCGCGCCACGCCCGTAAACTGCGCCGTCCTTGATGATTCCGGCAAATGGATCGACCGTCCACTTCTCGCGCTCAACGCCCACAACATCAACGTGCGCTGCAAGGAGCACCGGCTTTTTCGACCCGTCACCGCGGAGTCGGGCAATGAAGTGCACTTTGCCGGAATCTGGTGTTGGAATCACGTGCACTTTGAAACCGAGTGCCTTGAATTTCGGTGCCAGGACGTCTGCAATGCCCTGCGTGACACCGGGCGGATTACTCGAGTTCGCGCGAATGAGTTCCTGGAGGAGCGCTGCGGTCGGGTCGACGGCCTGCGCAGCGGCAACGGAAGTTGCCATGCAGACGGCAGCGATACCGAGGGCGATGATTCGCGCAGGCGAGACACGCGGGCAACGAGTAGCGATTGGGCGCATTGATTCAGCTCAGAAGTGGGTTGCGGAAGATACGGCGATGTTCCACCACCTCGCGACGTTCAATTCGCCCGCTCGCGCGCCCGCTCCACGCCCCAAGTCGAGCACCCTGCTGTATCGTAATATGGTATTCCGTGGACGACGCTGATCTCCCAACACGCACAGGCTGATATGCCATTCAATTCGTTTCGTGCCCTCGCCGGCCTCCTTCTTGTCTCCGCGCCCCTCCTGGCACAGCCGACGACGCGTCCACTCCCGCCGATTGATTCCGTTGCCGGAGCAATCACCGTAAACGTCGCCGCCTTTGCGTCTGTGCCGGACCTCGACGATATCGCGGCACGAATGATGCACCTCGTGGACGAACCCGGAACCCGGCGTCTGTTCGTCAACGACATGCGTGGGCCGATCTACAGCGTGAGCTATGATGGCAAAACGGTCACGCGGTACTTCGACACCAACGACAGCACTTTCGGTCAGCTCGTTCAGTCGCGGGGACGTGAGCGCGGCGTTCAAAGCTTCGCGTTCCATCCGCAGTTCTCCCAGGCGGGCACGCCCGGGTACGGAAAGTTATACACCTGGGCCGATGTACAGGACAATCAGACCACAGCAAACTTCCGCCCGGCCGGCGGATCAAACACGCACCACACCGTGTTGCTGGAGTGGGCGGCGAAGACGGCCGCCGCTGCGACGTACGACGGTAACGCGCCTCGTGAACTGTTCCGCTTGGAGCAACCGTTCGCAAACCACAACGGCGGGATGCTCACGTTCAACCCGGTCGCAAGCCCGGGGAGCGCCGACTTTGGCCTCCTGTATGTAGGGATTGGCGACGGCGGGAGCGGCGGCGATCCGCAGAACCTCGCGCAGAACCTTGCGTCGGTGTTCGGCAAGATCCTCCTCATCGATCCCGTGGGCCGGAATAGTACGAACGGCAAATACGGCGTCCCGGCATCGAACCCGTTCGCAAGCGGGCGGAAGCCGGAAGCGCTTCCGGAGATCTATGCCTACGGCGTTCGCAATCCACAGCGCTTCGCCTGGGATCCCGCGAATGGGACGATGTACCTCGCTGAGATCGGCCAGAATATCGTCGAGGAAGTCTCCACCGTTACGGCCGGTGGGAATCTCGGCTGGAACGTGTGGGAAGGGAGTTTCCGCTACGTCGGCCGCGGGGGTGTGGAAGTCGCAAACCAGCGTGGTGATCCGACGATGATCTTTCCGGTCGTCGAGTTCATGCACGCAGATCCGCTCTTCCAGCGGCAGGTGGCAGCGACGGGCATCCACGTTTTCCGGGGCGATGCGATTACGCAGCTCAGGAACAAGGTGCTCTTCGGCGACAATCCGAGCGGCGAGCTGTTCTACTTCGACGCCGACCGACCACCCAATGGTGGCTCCACCGGAATGCACCGCGTTCTGCTCCGCGCCGGCGGCGAACCGAAGAATCTGCTCACGCTGATTCGCGAGCGGAATGCGCAGCAAGGCAAGCAGCCAGCCAGCCGCGCAGACCTGCGCTTTGGCGCAGCGGCCGACGGGCGCGTCTTTCTCCTCAACAAGGCCGACGGAACGATCCGGGTGATTGTGCCCTGACAACAGGGTCGCCTCCACAGCGGCGCTCCAAACACCCCGAAACGTGACCCACGTCGCACTGCGTACGTGACCCACCGGTCATATCTCGTTGCGTGCTAACAAGTTGCTGATCCAGGCGGGGTAAGTCCCAGATCTAGTTGAAAAACATCAGGTGGTGTCTCGATACTAGAGCGTGAATCCCGCCA
>JAQBYI010000046.1 GCA_027622655.1 Gemmatimonadota bacterium
CGAACCCCTTGCGGTAGTCGTCTAAACAGCACCAATCACAGAGTCACATTCCCGCTGAACCAGCACACCACGTTTTTACGAGCGCCATCAACTCGGGGAGATACGCGATGCCGTTTCGCTCGACGTAAGCCCGCGGTTGCAGCCCGCCAATGGTCACTGAACCACGGGTCGGCCGGAGAAACCCGAGCAGCATCGCAATGATGGTCGTTTTGCCTGCGCCATTCGGGCCCGCGATTCCGACCACCTCGCCCGGCGCAATGTCGAGTGTGACATCGTCAACGGCCACGGTCTCCCGACCAAGGAACGACCGGTACGACTTGGACACGCCCCGCAGCGAAATCATCAGTCGCCCCGGAGCGTGACGCGTTGGTCCGGCGTCAGCTAAGTATCCTCAGCAAGCCGGCGTCCGCGCTGCCGCGCACGAACGCCTCGCAATCGCCAGCAGGAATGAGCACTCCGGTAAGCGAGAACCCGCGCCGCGCCTCCTGCTGCATGTATTCGATGACGGACTTCGACGTCAGCGTGCTGTCGTCGCGCATCCGGGTCACGATCTCGTCCCACGTGCCGGAATACTCCCGGCCGTCGCGCGCCACGACGCTGTGTGTTGCGGACGGTTCCTTCTGGCCCGACAGCTCAGCGAGCAGAGTTCCGAACAGTTCGAGCTGGACGCGCGCGTCGCGCGCGTCGGCCTCTACGGCGCGCTGTTCGATTTCGCCAAGCATCTGGTCAATCGAATCGATCTCGCCCGCGAGTTCGTCGACCCGCTCATCCCAAATACGTAACGACGCGTCGTCGTCCGCCAGTCGATACGTACTCTTGCGCAGTTCGATGAGACGCCAAATCCCCAACTCGTCCCAATGCTCCTCGGGAACGGTCCGTTCGAAATGGTACAACGCCGTCTCGAACTCGCCGCGATCGTACAGCAGGTTCGCGAGATAGATGCGGGCCTCGGCATGCTCGGAATCGAGCTTGAGCGCACGACGCAGCGTCTCTATGGCGGCCGCATCATCGCTCAGGCGATGTTCGATGTAGCCGATCATTGCCACGGCCTCGGCGTTGTCCGGCGTCTGCTGGAGCGCGACTTCCAGAAACTGGCGCGCATCGTCCAGCAGATTCTCCCGAAACAGCACCCTCGCGACCTGCAACAGGAGTTCGACGTCGTCCTGGTAGCCAAGTTCGAGGATTCGCGTGAACGACTTCAGTGCCGGCGCTTGCTGGCCAAACTTGAGAAGCGTCTCGCCCAGCCCGGCCAGCGCGTCTTCGTGGTCAGGGTCGAGGACGAGCGCTTCCTCGAAGCATTTCCGGGCCCACGCGAACTCGTCGCGGGCGAGCCGCGCGTAGCCGACGCCGATGTGCAACTCGACGGCGTTGGGGTACAGAGCCAGCCCCTCGCGCAGCGTTTCGAGCGCGCCGTCGTAGTTCCCTTCATTGTAGAGCTGGTGCGCGCGTTCGTCGTACTCCTCGGAGCTCAGAAACGGCGACGGCATCGGCCTTGTGACCTCCGGCTCGGGGAACTCCGGCAACCTAACCAATCGGTGCAAAACCCAACAAGGGAGTGACTCAGTCCGTTCCACGCTCCTCGGCAATTGCTACCGCGATTTCACCTGCCAGGCGGGCGTTGGATTCCAGCAACCCGATATTTGCTCGAACCGACCCGCCTTCCGTGGCGCGCTCAACGGCAGCCAGCAGAAATGGCGTCACGGCGGTGCCACGGATTCCGGCAGCCGCCGCCGACCGAAGCACCGCATCCACGGCAGTCGCGACAACGGCCGCCGCGAGAGCCTCTCCGGCCGGCGGCGGTTGAACGACGAGGAGCGCACCGGGCCGGCCAAGCGCCCGGCCCGCAAGAAAGGTTCGCGCAATATCAGCCGGCGTGTGCGCGACGGCCGTGAGCGGCAGTCCTGTTTTGGCAGTGAAAAAACCAGGAAACTCCGTCGTGCGGTAGCCGACGACTGTCACGCCGTGGGTTTCGAGCCGTTCCAGCGTTGCCGGGAGATCGAGGATCGCCTTGGCGCCAGCGCACACCGTGACCACGCTGCAACGCGCAAGTTCGAGAAGGTCGGCTGATTCGTCGAACGGAGCATCTCGATGCACACCGCCGATTCCACCGGTGGCGAACACCTCGACGCCGGCAAGTGCCGCAATCACCAGACTCGCGGCGACCGTGGTGGCCCCATCGAGTCCCTGCGCCACCGCCCATGGCATGTCGCGCGCCGACATCTTTTGAGGGGCGCCAGCAAAGAAACGCTCGAGCGTTTCGTCATCGAGGCCGACGCTCGGGCGGCCGCCAACAACGCCAGTGACAGCTGGTACTGCACCGGCCGCCCGCACGGCATCGCACATGCGGCGGTGCGCGGCGCGGTTGACCGGCTGACGGAGGCCCTGCGCGAACACCGAACTTTCGAGCGCGACGAGCGGCCTGCCTGACCAACGCGCGGCTGCTGCCTCCGTGTCCCACGCTATCGCCGGGGGGTCACCGGCCGATCTTCGCCCGGAAGTCGGGTTCACAGGTGCATCACGCGTCGTCGAATTCGTCTGCTTTCCGCGTCGCGATCAGGTCACGCTCCCTGACGTCCGGATCACGCACGGCGAGCAGCTTGATCGTCTCGCCCGAATAGCAGTCGAACGTCTTTCCAACACCACGCTTGAATACGATCTCGTGACCGTCCTCGAACCGCAGCACCACGTTCGGATAGTCGTTGTTGATGTATTGCTTGCGCAGTCGCGGTGGCGGAGTCGGCATTTGGCGCCTGAGGTTGTGGGGTGGGGGGCCACTGTCTCCACTTCGAAAATACCGGGCGGCCGGGAACGTGACCAGAGCGTCCTACGTGACGACCCGCTGCGTCGATTCGTGCGGTTTCCACGCGTCGGTGCGAAGAATGTTGTCTACTTCGGCGACCACGCGCTCGACTTCGTCGTCGTCCGTGTAGAAATGCGGCGCTATCCTGATTCCGGCACCCGGACGGTAGTCGATAACGACATCTCGGCGAAGCAGCTCCTGCGACACCGCCGAGCCATGCGGAAGGTCGAATGCCACGGTTCCGCCGCGCTGTGCCGCGTCCCGCGGCGCCGTCACGGCAAACCCGCGCTCGTCGGCGAGCTCGATGAGCCGCTCGGTCTGTCTCACGGACTTTGCTCGAACGGCTTCGATGCCGGCGCGGCGCAGCAGGCGAGGCCCTTCGGTGGCGGCATACAGCGCGGGAATCGCCGGTGTACCGCCGAGCCAACGCGCCGATCCGCCGGTGTAGCTCATCTCGTCCTCAAAGGCGAACGGACGTTCGTGTGCCATCCACCCAGTGAGCGACGGAGCGTACCGCTCACTCATCTGCGGCGACGCCCAAAGGAAGCATCCACCCGGGCCGCCACACAGCCACTTCAGCACGCCGCCTGTGAGAAAATCGGCGCCGATCGCGCCAACATCGACGGGTATCACGCCAACAGAATGAAAGGCGTCAAGCGACACGAGCGCGCCCATTTCGTGTGCGCGCGCGGCCACGCGCGTCACATCCACGATGTACGCACTCCGGAACAGTACATGCGAAATCGCGACGAGCCGCGTTCGCTCATCTATGGCTGCGCACAGGCGGTCCGTGTCGAGAGTGATGCCATCATCGCTTGGCACCACGACGATTCTGGCGCCGAGTCGCGGCGCAAGGTGATCGAACGCATAGCGAACCGACGGAAAATCGAGCGCCGACATGACGATCGTGTCACGCGGTGGAGCGTAGTCGAGCGCCGACAGCACCGTGGCCTGCGCGTTGGTGACGTTGGGCATCATCGCGACCTCGCCCGGTCCGGCGCCAATCAAAGGTGCGATCTCGTCGCCGACGCTCACCGGCATCTTCCACCACGCATCGCCCCACGCGCGCACACCGCGTTCGGCCCAGAGGTCTACATACTCTGCCAACCGATCGGGAACCGTTCGCGGCATCGCGCCAAGCGAGTTGGACACGAGGTACGTGCACCGTTCCAGGATCGGGAACTCGGGACGGAACGCGAGAAGCGGATCGGCGGACACAGTAGTCATGATGCCGTAGCCGCGCGCCCGCGGCGAACGAAGTAGAGCGCGACGGCCACCGCGAGGGCGATGCCCATTGCGCGGAACTCGGCGAAGGTGATCGTGGAAAGCAGCGCGACCAATGCTGCCGCGGCGAGCCAAGGAACGATCGTGCCTCCCGGAACACGGAACGGTTCGCCGGCCAGTCGCACGTTCTTGCTGCGCAGCGGGATCACCGAGAGACAGACGAGCACGTACATGAGCAGCGCGCCGATGTTGGCAAGAATGAGCAGCGATGTGAACGTTCCCGTGACGGCGAGAACGGTCACGACGGCCGAATACGCGAGAATCGCGTTCGACGGGACCTGCGTTTTCGGGTTTACTCGCGCCAGGATCGCCGGAAAGTATCCGTCGCGAGCCATCGCGTAGACACTTCGCGGCATCGCCAGCAGCATGCCCGGGGTGTGCATCAGCATCGAGATCGCGGCGCCCGCCATGAGCAGCAGGCCTGCACTACGCCCGAAGCCGCGTTCGGCCGCCGCTGCCAGCGGTGCGTCCTTGAAGTTCGCCAGTTCGGGCCCGAGGATGCCCTGCGCAGATTGCTGGACCGCGAGGTACAGGAGCGTGATGCCGCCGATGGTAATGAAGATCGCGCGAGGAACCGTTCGGGCGGGATCGCGCACCTCGCCACTCGGAAGAAGCGCCGTCTCGACGCCAAAGAACGCGAACATCATCATCATCGACGTACGCGCCAGGGCGGCGCCCGACGGCATTCCGGGCCACGCGATGTTTGCGCCCTGCACGGCGAACAGCCCGACGATTCCAAAGAGCACGAGCGGCACGAGCTTGGCGACAGTGCCGATTTCAACCATCCTCGCTCCCTGCTTCACACCACGCAGGTTGATGGCCGTGAAGAAGACGAACACGACCAGGAGAACGACGGTCCGCGTCATCCCTGTGCCGACGCCGGGCACGAGCGCATTTGCCGCCTGCGTGAAGCCAGCTGCCACAGCTGCATGCGCGAGTGTAGCAAAAATCAGCCCCAGGACTCCCGACAAGTAGCCCCAGAACGGGCCGAACGCTGCACCGACATACGCGTACGGACCACCCGAGGTCTGAATCCGGCTCCCCGCCTCAGCGAAACAGATCACGATGAGCACGAACACAAGTGCGCATACGACGTAGGCAAGCCACGCTGCCGCACCGAGTCCCTCGGCGGCCGCCGCGGGAAGCAGGAACACGCCCCCGCCGATCGTAATCGTGATGATACTGGCCGCGAGTTCGCGAACCCCAAGCGTTCTCGCAAGTGCCCCTTCGGATTCACTTGCCGGCTGGCCAGTCACCATGACTCCTGTGGCAATAGGGCGTTTGTGTGGCCGGAAAGGTATCGTCGGAATACCTTCCACGCTGATACCGAATCCAACGCCTGGAGGCGACAGATGACCCGTTCGACGCGTCTGACCGCAGCACTGCTGATGATCGCATTCGTCGCACCGGCGGCGTCCGCTCAGCAGGGCGCACGATCTGAGAACTCGACCGTGGCCCCGGTTGCGCCCGCCCGAGCCGTGAACGGATCGTCCGCCGGCTACGTGGCCGAACGCGCCGCTCCTGCGGGCCACACGGCCTCCTCCGCCCCTGTGAGTGGCCCCAGGGTCACACGGGCTACCGCCGGCGTTCGCGTGAATCGCGAAGCCACAGCGTTTGCTGCCTTGCCAGCACCGCGACGCGAGGAAACCAGGCAGAACCGTGCGATGATGATTGTCGGTGGTGCGGCGCTGATCGTTGGCGCCATTATCGGCGATACGGTCGGCACGCTCGTCATGGTCGCCGGAGCGGGCGTCGGACTCTACGGTTTGTACAAGTACCTCGAGTAGCGACTCCTCCGCGGCTACCTCCCCGCCCCATCTGGCGGGGAGGGCGAACCAGCCGCGACGGGCCGACGGCGCGGCGAGTATATTCACTCTCAGCCTGACGTTGCCGGCGCATGTTCACGCGGTTGGTCTCTGTCAGTGGCTCAGGCCACCACCCGCCCGCCAATCTCCTCCGCGGGCCCAAGCGAAACCGGCCATGACATCGAAGAACGGATTTGACTCCCGCTCGTCCCTCACCGTGGACGGGCAGGCGTACGTCTACTACAAGCTCTCGGCCGTCGCGGGGCTGCCCGGCTCCACTACGGCGACGCTTCCCTTCTCGCTCAAGGTGCTCCTCGAAAACCTGCTGCGAAACGAGGACGGCGCGTTCGTGAAAGCCGACGACGTTCGCGCGCTCGCGACGTGGAACGTGAAGACGCCAGTGGACAAGGAAATCGCGTTCCGCACGGCGCGCGTGCTTTTGCAGGATTTCACAGGCGTTCCCTGCGTGGTCGACCTCGCCGCGATGCGCGATGCGCTGGCAGCGCTCGGCGGCGACGCGACGAAAATCAATCCGCTGCAGCCCGTTGACCTCGTCATCGACCACTCAGTCCAGGTGGACGAGTACGGAGTGGAGGCGGCGCTGCTCATCAACACGGCGCGCGAATACGAACGGAATCTCGAGCGGTACCAGTTCCTGCGGTGGGGCCAGGGCGCACTCGAGAACTTTCGCGTCGTCCCGCCGGGCACCGGCATCTGTCACCAGGTGAACCTCGAATACCTCGGGCAGGTGGTGTTCACGGGATCGGAAGGCAGCGACAAGGTCGCGTATTGCGACTCACTCGTCGGCACCGACTCGCACACAACGATGATCAACGGCCTCGGCGTGCTCGGTTGGGGCGTCGGCGGGATCGAAGCTGAGGCCGCGATGCTTGGCCAGCCGGTATCGATGCTGATTCCCGAAGTGGTTGGGTTCAAGTTCATCGGCAAGCTTCCACCCGGCGCGACGGCCACCGACCTCGTGCTCACGTGCACCGAGATGCTCCGCAAGAAGAAGGTTGTCGGCAAATTCGTCGAGTACTACGGTGATGGACTCTCATCGCTCGCCCTCGCCGATCGCGCGACAATCGCCAACATGTCGCCCGAGTATGGAGCGACTATGGGCTTCTTCCCGGTTGACGCCGAGACGCTGAAGTACCTGCGCCTTTCTGGACGCAGCGAACATCAGGTGAAGCTCGTGGAAGCGTACTGCAAGGCGCAGGGACTCTTCCGCGAGGATGGCATGGCCGAGCCGGTGTATTCGGACACGCTGTCGCTCGATCTCGGCACGGTGGTGCCGAGCCTGGCCGGTCCCAAGCGCCCGCAGGACCGGATTCCGCTCACCGATATGAAGAGCGCGTACACCGCGGCACTGGCTGCGGAAAAGGCCCGGCTTGGCGAGGCGGTGACGGCGCCGACGGTTGCCGCAGCCAGACCAGCGGTGGGCGGTGCCGGTGGTTCGTCGGAGATGGTGGCGGAAGGCGGGCCGGTGGCGACCGCGCTGGCCGCACCGACCAACAGCGTGCGATGCCAGCATCGCGGCCAGACGTTCGACCTCAAGGACGGCGCGGTGGTTATCGCCGCGATCACGAGCTGCACCAACACGAGCAACCCGAGCGTGATGCTGGCGGCGGGCCTGCTCGCGCAGAAGGCCGTGGCCAGAGGCCTCAAGCCGCAGCCTTGGGTCAAGACGTCGCTCGCCCCTGGGTCGAAAGTCGTGCGCGACTATTTCGAGAAGTCCGGTGTGCAGCCGGCACTCGACGCCCTCGGGTTCCAGATCGTCGGATACGGCTGCACCACGTGCATCGGCAACTCCGGGCCGCTCCCGGAATCCGTTTCAAAAGCGATCGACGAAGGCAAGCTCACCGTGGCCGCCGTGCTCTCGGGCAACCGCAACTTCGAGGGCCGCGTGAATCCGCAGACGCGGTTCAACTACCTGGCCTCGCCGCCACTCGTGGTGGCCTACGCCCTCGCAGGTCGCGTGGACATCGACTTCGAGCGCGAGCCGCTCGGCGTCGGCGCCGATGGGCCGGTCTTCCTGCGCGACATCTGGCCGAGTGCGAAGGAAGTCGCCGACATAGTGATGTCCAGCGTGAAGCGTGAGCAATTCGAAAAGGAATACGCCGACGTCTTCAGCGGCGACGACGAATGGAAGGCCATCGCAGTGCCGACCGGTGCGCGGTACGAATGGGACGACAAGAGCACGTACGTAAAGCATCCCCCGTACTTCGAGGGGATGACGATGACGCCACCCGGCGTGCAGCCGATCGCCAACGCCCGTGCGCTCGGCATGTTCGGTGACTCGATCACGACCGACCACATCTCTCCGGCAGGTTCGATCGCCGAGAAGAGTCCGGCCGGCCAGTGGCTGCTGTCGCTCGGCGTGGCGAAGAAGGATTTCAACTCGTACGGTGCGCGCCGCGGCAATCACGAGGTGATGATGCGCGGAACATTGGCGAACGTCCGCCTCAAGAACGACCTCACACCGGGAATGGAAGGATGGTGGACGCGCACCGCGCCCGGCGCGGAGCCGACGAGTTTTTTCGCGGCCAGCGAAGAGTACCGGAAGGTGGGTACGCCGCTGGTCGTGATCGCCGGCAAGGACTACGGCATGGGGTCGTCCCGCGACTGGGCGGCCAAGGGTGTGATGCTTCTCGGTGTTCGCGCGGTGATCGCCGAAAGTTTTGAACGGATCCACCGGTCGAACCTCGTCGGCATGGGCATCATTCCGCTCGAGTTCGTGAACGGGGAGACGCGTCAGTCGCTGGGACTCTCTGGCTTCGAGCACTTCACGATCGAAGGCTTGTCCGATGCAATGACTCCGCGCGCCACGCTCGCCGTGAAGGCGGCCGGCGATGCCGGGACGAAGTCGTTCACCGTGCGCAGCCGGATCGACACGCCGGAAGAACTCAACTACTACAAGAACGGCGGAATTCTGCAGTACGTGCTCAGGAACCTGGCCAAGTAGGGCCCGGGCAGACATCGCGGGCAAACGCCCCGGCGCTGGCGCCGGGGCGTTTCGTTTGACATCGTCCCGCGTGCCATCGACCGTCGTCATCGTCAATCCAGCTTCCGGGCGCGGTCGTGGCGCGCGGGTACTCCCTGCGTTGCGGGCCGCCTTCGCCGCTCACGGAATCAGCGACATTCGGCTGACCGGGCGGTCGGGAGACGAAGCCCGCCTCGTCCGCTCGGCGCTCGACGATGGCGCCACGACGATTGCAATCGCCGGAGGCGATGGTACTTGGGGTCGCTGCGCGGGCGCCGTGCTCGACAACCGCGCGGGCGACGCCGTTCGCCTCGCCTTCATTTCGGCTGGCACCGGCAACGACTTCGCCAAGAACCTCGGCGCGCCCACGCGTGACGTGAACGCAATGGCCTCCCTTATCGCCGATCCTTCCCTGGAGCGGCGCGTTGACGCCGGCGCAATCGAGTGCGGCGGGGCCACGCATTGGTTTCTCAACGTGGCTGGGTTCGGCTTCGACGCTGTCGTCCTTGAGGACACACGGCGCGGCGGCCGGCTCGGCGAAAGCGCCGTCTACATCGGCGCGGCGCTCAGGCGGCTCTTCACATATCCGGGGTTCGCGTACACCGAAGGCGGGCCCGATGGCGAGTCACGCGTGGCGATGATGCTCGTATTCTCGAACGGTTCCAATTTTGGTGGCGCGTTCCGGATTGCGCCGAACGCGCGTGTCGATGACGGACTGCTCGACCAGATCCACATCGGTAACGTCCGCGGCATTGCGCGCCTGCCGCTGTTTGTCAGTGCCCTGCGTGGCGCACACCTGTCGCACCCCAAAGTGCGCGCCGCGCGCCGCGCCCGATTCGTACTGACCTTTTCCGGCGCACCCGCGTGCGATCTCGACGGCGAACTCCTGCAGCTCGCACACCGCGACGTCGTCGTGCGATCGGTTCCCGGCGCGCTCCGCGTGGCCGCGCCGGTACCGCCCTCAGCGGCCTAAGGCCAGCTCGACGGCGGGGTCATTGGCAAGCTGAAACATCCGCTGGGGCCGATGCCGCGCCACAGCGTCGGTGCCCGATTGTCGTTCTGCCCTTCGGTCACGGCAAGCGCACAGCCGCCGGCGGCACCGGAAATACCGACGAACGTATGCCCGAAATAGGAGCTGTAGGGTTCGAACCAGAGCGCGCCATCGAAACGGCCGATCGCACCGAATGCGGTGGTCATGTACACCTCTTTGGCATTTCGGGCCCACAGACCGACGGAAGGCGTACCGCCGCCGGCGTTTTGGGGGAAACGCTGCAGCAGGTTAGCCAGGTCGCCGTCCGACGGCGCCATCGCCCACTGTGTTCCGTCGAATCGCAGGACGACGCTGTCGCCGACTGCCCACACATCGTTCGGTCCGCTCCCGGCGATTTTGTACAGCGCGCGGGTCGTCGGACTCACCATGTTCGTCCACGATGTGCCGTCGAACCGGATGATTCGGCCGCCTGCGCCTACCGCATACATGTTCGTGCTCCCGGTCCCCCACACGCTATTGAGCGCGCCCGAACCGCCCGACGATTCATTGACACAGCCCGTGACCGCGCGGCAGTGAACGATCGTGCTGTTTCCAACTGCCCAGACGTCGGCGCCGGCTCCCCACGCGCCGTTGTAGTTGTCCGTTGCCGCCACTGGCTTCGGCGAATCGCTCACCGCGCTCCAGCCGGACCCGTTGTAACGGTAGATCGTGCTCGAACCCCCGACGGCCCACGCATTGTTCGGTCCGTCGCTCCAGACGCTTCTCAGGTCGCGGAAGGTCGGCGTCAGCGGCGGTGGCGCATCCACGTTCCATTTCGCCCCGTCCCACCGGCCGAGAAACGCGTTTTGACCGACGATAAAGGCGCTGGATACTGACGTCATGATCACGTCTCGGAACGACGGCTGGTAGCTCACAACGCTCACGGCCGAACTGGTCACGCGCTCTACGCGCCCAAACTGCGATCCCATATAAGCAGCGCCGCCCCGCGGATCAGCCCAAGGCAGCACGTACACGTGCGTAAATCGAAGGCGCCCGATTTCCTTCCAGGTCGAACCGTCATAGCGATAGAACGCGCGATCAACATTCGCGCTGTCGCTGAAAGCGTAGATCTCCGTGGCCGACGATACCGCCCAGCTGAACGACCGACCGGTCTGCGGCGATGGCACCGTGAACGCGACCCACGAACTGCCGTTCCAGCGGAGCTGCTGATTGTTTTGCGCGAGCACGAATGCCTGCCCCGGGGCCGGACATTCAAGATTCGTCTTCCCGAACGTGTTCGTCGTCGAAGATGTCGTCCACGCCGTTCCGTCGAAACGGAACAGCCCACCGGCCGTACTCGCGGCGAAGGCCTCGTTGGGGCCGGTAATGCAAACGCCGCCATTGAGGAACGGTGCGGTCGGCAGCACATACCGCTGCCACGTCTGACCAGTGCCGATCCACACGACGCCACCCCAGCCGCCGGCGATCACGTACTTGCCGGAACCGCCGCCGCCGCTGGCGATCGAGAAGACGGAATCTCCCACCTGCGTCACCTTGGAAATCGCGGTTCCGTCGTACTTGAACACTCCCGTCCGGTGGGCCATATAGGCCTCGTTCGCCGCGAACGCCGTGACATCAGTGAAATTGCCGCTCAGCAGCGACGTGGCCGACACGCGTCGCCAGGCACCGTTCTCATGAATCGCCAACTGCAGATATGGTCCACTTGGCTGAGTGTTCTGCTGCGTTCGTGGCGGAAACTCGAGGCCGAAGGTCGTCGCGAAAAGGATCGGCGGCGCATTGCCCGCTCCCGGAACCCCGGTAAGTGCACCCGAGAACTGTGCCAGCGTCTGGTCGCCACCGAGCCGAAGCGCGTCGTCGGCCTGTAGACCGATCACGCCGAACCGGGACGCCGAGAGATCGATCGGCGGAACGGCCGGTGCTCGTCCCGGCACAGCGTCGAACGGACCGAGGAACCGATAGTCGAACGACTCGCCGAGCGGGTCGGCATCGCTGTCGGAGTTGAAGTCGTACTTCTTGTAGGTCAGGGCGATTACGATGAAGATGGAGCACGCGCCCTTGGACCCCCGTCTCGAGTTGTCGGCGAGGCACCGCGACAAGTCCAGCGGCAGGGTGACAGTCTGCGTTCCACCGGTCACGTCCACATTCACGCCCCCGAGCAGCACTTCATTAGTCACCGCTCTGGCCATTGCCGCCGGCACTGCTCGCCTCACGCTCGTACAGCGCCGCAACAAGGAGGTAGCGCGGGGCCGGCGTCGCCTGCTGGGCCGGTGGCGCGACGGTGAGCTGCAGCGAAATTTTGGGAGACCGCATGCCATTCGGTGGCGTGAACTCCTTATCCGCGCAGGCGCTCGACACCACGAGAAGGAGCGTGCCGACGGCCACGCCGATGAGGTCGCGAACGGTCCGGATTCTGCGCGCACGGTGCACGCGATCGAGGCCAGGGTGAATCAAACGTCGGTTCATCGTGCCTCCCTCCGCGCGCCGATACTGAGTCCGAGCGTCATCCCGAATCCGCTCGTGCTCGTCGTTCCGGTATCGAACGTCCCGTACTGACCGTGGACCACAAAGCGCGTGGTCGATGACGGACGCGCGACCTCGTATCCGAGGGTGACGCCGACCGCCGTCACCGCCGCACCAACGAGCGCATCGGTGAAGTTGAGCCCGGAATGCCACCGGGCATCGGCCGCCATGACAAACCCCTTTCCCTCGGCGCCGCCACGCACCCCGCCAATCGAGCCTTCGAGGTACGTGCCGCTCGAACCCGACACTTTCGCACCGGCGGAATCGGAGAACTCGCTCCGCGTGCGCGCGGCCACCGCGAATGAACTCTCGCGCCAACCCGACGCTCCGAAGTCGATGCGCGACGTCAGCGTCACTTGGGTGCCGAACTTGAAATCGCTGTTCGACTCGGCGGTCCCGCCTCCGCTAAATCGCACCTGATCCTTCGAGAAGACGTCGCTCACCAGGAGCGCGCTCAGGCGACTCTCGCCGAGCGCGCGATCGAAGCCCAGCGTCAGGTGGGCGGCCGTCCCCGGTGTGATACGTGTCTCGGCATTCCCACCGGACAACAGCAGGGCGATTGGCGAATACTCCGTCCGTTGTTCGACCGCCCCCCCCGACCGCCACGGCCCAATCGTCACCCTCGAATGCGCGAATCGCTCCAATCGTTGCGCCTGCACCGGTGCCGAACGCACCGATCGGCATGCGCAATGCCGGCGCTCCGAGGGCCTGAAGCGTCGTGGTCTCATCGCCGTCCAGCCTGACCTTCCCGGTCGGCAGATTCAATCCGATCGTCACGAGCAGGTTGTCGCCGACGACCGGACCGGTCACGCGGAGCTTGACGTCGGTCGGGCCGAAAATCGTGTACACCTGATCACCGCCATCGCCTTCGCCGCTCCCCTGGCCCGCGGAAACTGTCGTGGTGTGAACCGCCCCGAACGCCGCTGCACCGGAAAGGTCTATGCTCCAGCGACCAAACACCGATCGGACGCGAAACGGGATCGCGATCTCGGCAATGTCGGCCACCGCGCCACCCGACTGCGCAATCGGCGTATTGAAATGCCACGCGCTCAGGCTGGAACCGATCCCCCAGCCGACGGTAGCGCCGCTGGTTGAGCAGCGTGACGAATTCACGGCCAATGCGGCGCGCATCGGCGAGCGACGCAGCCGGCAGCGCAGGCGCCGACGGTTCGGCGCTCTCGGGCGGAGGACGCGCCGCGCTCGGAGCCGGCGGCGGCACGGTTGCAGGTACCGGCGGCGGCACCCAGGTCTCTGCAGAGTCCGGATTCGACGCCAGCAACGGCGCAGGTTGGATCGAGACGCCGCGATTCTGGGAGCCGGCCGCTGCGCGATCGGCAGATGATGCGCTGGTGCCGGGATCGGCGGCCGCCTGACCGCCCAGCGGCGTTGCCGATGGCGCGGCGGGCTGCGTCTCGCCATCTGCCGCCACAGTTGCAGGAGGGCTCTGCGAGATCGATTCAACTGTTGGCGTATCGGCATCACTACCGCCGCGCGTCAACACGAACGCGATGGCCAGCAGGGCGAGTCCAGCTGCTGCTCCCGCCAGAGTGCGACCAGTCCCGCTCCTGCCGCGCGCGCGGGACGGTGTCGGCGCTACGCTCGCGACTGACTCGTGCGCCATTGCATCGCTGGTCCGCACGGTTGGCGCCGATGGACGAACGCCAGTCCGCACTGTCGGAGCGGACCGCCGAACTTCTGGCGCCGGCCGAGCGACCGCGGCGATCACCTGCGATCCGGCGCGCTCGCGAATGCGAGAGTACGCCGCAAGCTGAAGCGTAGTCTGGCCAGCGTCCGCCACGAGCTTGCTGAACATGCGCTCCGGTTCAGCCAGCGACGGGTATCGGTCCGCGGCCTGCTTCGCGAGCATCCGGTGAACGAGCGCTTCAACGGCTGGCGACACGTCCGGTCGCAGTTCTCTTATCGACGGTGGGGGCTCGTTCAGGTGCGCGCGGAGCATTTCGCCCGGCGTGCCCGTGAACGGCAGCCGTCCCGTGAGCAACTCAAATGCCATCACGCCGAGTGAATACTGATCCGTCGCCGGCGTGAGCGAGTCAGCCGTGCGCTGTTCGGGGCTCATATACGCCCACGTGCCGACGACGATTCCGGTTTCCGTCGTGCGCGGACCGTGGTCACGGCGCGCGATGCCGAAGTCGGAAACGATCGCCCGGCCCTCGCGGTCAATCAAGACGTTCGCCGGTTTCACATCGCGGTGGACGACGCCGCGATCGTGGGCGGCAGTCCTTCTGCCGACTGCGCTAGCAGCATGCCGGCGACGTGCAGCGGCAGCTTCGTCTGCTCAAGGAGCACCACGTCAAGACTGCGTCCTTCTTGAACTGCATTACGATCGCGTGCACTCCGTCGAGCGACCGAACCAAATACACGGTCACTACGTGCGGATGCTGTAACGACGCGACGGTCCGTGCTTCACGCAGAAACCGGTCGGCCATCGACCTGTCGTTCGCGATTTCGGGAAGGAGAACTTTGACGGCGACGCGACGCTGGAGCGCCGGATCGAAACCGGCGAAGACCACAGCCATTCCACCCCGGCCGAGTTCGCGCTCGATATCAAGATCCGCGCCGAACAGTGTGCGGACTTGTTCGCGCAGCGGATCGGCGCCGACGTCCACGACCTCGTTCGTCGCTCCGCACTTCGAGCAGAAAGACGACGTGGCCGAAAGGACCGCGCCACAGTGCCGGCACCGGCGCGCAAACTCGACCGTCGTGTCTGCTGCCATGGTCCGTTCCCCCTACGGCCGGCGGGCGGCGCGGCGAACCGAATCGACGGCCTGCTGGAATCGTCGATATCGCTGACGCTGAGCCGGAGTAAGGGTGCGAGTGTCGACTGTGCGCGGGTCGAAACCAAGTTTCTGTGTCCAGTCGTCCCAGTCCATGGCCGGAAGCGTGTTCGCGCGCCCCGCCCGGTTGCCCGCTTCTTGCGTGCCAGCAGCGTTTCCGGCTCGCGGTTGCGCGGCGCGAGCCTGCCGAAAAATCACCGTCTGCGTGTCTTCGGCCGCCAGCACAATCGTCGTATCGCTCGGCTCGAACGGTTGCAGGCCGCGCACCTGAACGGTGTGTCGCCCAGGCGTCACCTGAACGAGCGCCGGCGCAGCAACTCTCTGCGAAACGCCGTCCACGTAGACATGAGGTGTGCCGCCCTGCGCAAACACGTAGAGGTGCGCGTGGGCGTCGCCCTGATCGGCTGCGCCATCGCCGCCGGCTGCAGACCGCGGGTTACCGGCTTGCGCTCGCCGGCCCGCCGCCACGGCCGAGTCCGCTCGTCGCTCGGCAGCGAGCGCAATGCGCCGTGCGTCGTGCGTCGTCAATCTGCCGCTGGAACTCTTTCTCCCGATCGCTCAACGTGTCAGGAACCGCTGCCGGAGTCGGGACGCCCGCGCCGGGGGGGGGGAGGCGCCGAAGCTATTGAGCCTGTGCCCTCCGCGGCGGCAGGTGACAGCTTCCAGATCACAGCGGCGGCAGTGCTGGCGATCAACAGCAGGACCAGCCATGGCACGAGCGAGCGGCGTTCGCGTTCGTCACCCGCGCCAACCGCTGCGGCGACCGCTGCGGCGACCGGTGCGGCGACCGGTGCGGCGACCGGTGTTTTCATCTTGGGAATCGCTCGCGGAGCGGGCGCGCCTCCACCGGGCGCGCCTCCACCGGGCGCGCCTCCGCCGAGCGCCGCGACGAACTCGCCGGCCGACGCGAATCGCTCGCCGGGATGCTTCGACAGCGCCCGTCGGATCGGGTCGGTCACATACGACGGAAGGTCGTGTCGTACCGCAATGATGTCCGGTGCATCGTCCTGCAGGTGCATGCGCAACAGCTCCTGCATCGAATCGCCGGAAAACGGGCGCGAGCCGGCGAGCAACTCAAAGGCCAACACTCCTAGCGCGTACTGGTCGGCCCGGCCATCGACTTTTTCACCGCGCCACTGTTCGGGGCTCATATACGCAGGTGAACCGACGACTCCCGTGCCGGTCCCGGACGTTCCGCCCGACGCTGGCCCGCTGAACGCGCGCGCGATGCCGAAATCGGCGACCATGGCGTGCCCCGACTCGCCGAGCAGGATGTTCGCGGGCTTGATGTCGCGGTGCACGACGCCCTGGCCATGCGCGTAGTCCAGCGCCGACGCGACGTCGGCAAGGATTGCGAGAGCGCGCGGAAGCTCCACGGTGCGCCCGCCCGAAACAAGCGCTTCGACGCTGCCGCCCCGCACCATTCGCATTGTATAGAAGGCGATTCCGTTTCCCTGCCCGACCGAGAAGATCGGCACGATGTTGGGATGGTCGAGTCGCGCCGCGAGCTTCGCCTCCCGTTCGAACCGCTCGAACGCATCGGGATTCAGGATCGGATCGAATGCGAGCACTTTGAGCGCGACGTCGCGGTCGAGCGACAGCTCCCGCGCCTGGAAGACGATGCCCATGCCCCCGCGCCCCAGCAAACCTCCCAGCCGGTACCCTGGCCCGATACCGTCCTGCAGTCGCGTCTTCACGCGCTCCATGCGAGTCTCATCCATCGTGCCGCCGGTCACCACAGCGCCGCACGCCGCACAGGTCGTCGTAAATGCGTCGAGCTGCACGCCGCACTGCGGGCAGGTTGTGCGCACCCCAATGGGCGTGGTCTGTGCGTCGCGGTGCGACTGCGCGTCGTCTGTCACCGCGTGGAACGCGTTGCAACCATCACGGTTGAGAAATCCTGCGAACCGCTCCTCGTGCCGCTTCGCGCTGTCCCCAGGTCGGTGCCAACTCGCGCATCGCCGAAACACACTTGCTCGCCGGATCGGCCGTCGTCGGCGCACCCATCGGAAGCCACCCAGTGATGCACTTCATTACCGCATCGCCCTCTTCGCGCGTCCACCCCGCCGCCGAGCCCGCGGCGATCGGAGCCGCGGCCGATGCGCGCGCAGATGGCATCCCGGTTGGAGCCGCCGCGCGGGCGGCATCTGGCGACGGGGTCGCGGACCCCGTGGCCGAACCTGCGGCGCTCAGCGCCGCGGCCATGGCAGCGCGGACCTCGCGCAAAACCGCGCCCGTGCGCGACCGTGCGGTCGCCTGACGCACTTCACCACGATAGAGTGCGTGTACAGCCGCTTCCACGTCCTTCGCGACTTTCTCGAGAATGCGATCGACTTCAGTAGCGGACATCACCGACTCCTCATGACTGACGATGCGGGAAAAGTTGCGTTCCGCGTCGGCGGATGCAAACTTGTGGTACCCCAAGCGTACCAGTGAGGATCGGCCAATATGCGATTGCTTAATGTGATCCTGCTCACGTCTGCAGTGGCCGCCGCACCGGTCTGCCTCGCGCAGGCACCCGCGGCTGCTCAGGACATGGGCCCCAAGGTCGGCGATGTCGCGCCCGATTTCACCCTCCCGGCGAGCAACAAGGACGGTATGCTTGCCAAGCCCATTCACTTAGCCGACCTCAAGGGTCAGGTAGTGGTTCTCGCTTTCTTTCCGAAAGCGCGAACCAGTGGCTGAACGGCTCAAATGAACGCGTACCGTGATCAGTACGCGCAGATCTTCAACGGTGGAAACGGAGTAACGGTGCTCGCGATCAGCGCCGACGCCGACACCGTGCACGCCAGCTGGGCGCGCGAGACGGGGTATCCCGTCACGTTCGTCAGCGATACGGCGAAGAACGCCGGCCGCGCCTACGACGTGCTACCCGAAGGGCGTTCAGCCTTCCGGCGTGTGCTTTTCGTGGTGGGCAAGGACGGGCGCATTGCACACGTCATGCGACCATTCCGCGAGCTTGTCCAGGATTCGTACGACGAACTCGGCAAGGCAGTTGCGGAGGCGGCCAAGGCGCCGTAGCCGAAGTCCCCCACCGGCACGTGTGCGGGCGGTGCGGCCAATGGCCGCGCCGCCCGCGCTTTCTTTGCGCCGGGAAATCGACGAAAGGCGAGGCCGTCTCGCACCCGCGCCCACTTCACACAACCTCCGCGCTCAACGAGTTTTCTTGCCATCATGTCCCAGACTTCAATCGTCGTTGGACTCGTGCAGGACGGCGTCGCTGCCGACCCGCCCAAGACGCTCGCCGCGACCATCGCCCGCATCCGTGAGGCGGCCGAACGCGGGGCGCAGGTCATCTGCCTGAAGGAACTCTTCAACGCCCCGTACTTCTGCAAGGCACTCAGGCAGGAGTACTTCAATTTCGCGGAACCGATTCCAGGTCCCACCACCGAAGCGCTCCGGGCGCTGGCGGCTGAGCTGCAAGTCGTGCTCGTCGTGCCCATCTACGAACGACAGGCGCCCGGCGTCTACCGCAACTCCGCAGTCGTGATTGACGCCGACGGTTCCACGCTCGGCGTCTACCGCAAGATGCACATCCCTCACGACCCGCTCTATGAGGAGAAGTACTACTTCGCGCCGGGTGACGCGGTGAGCGAAGGCGACGGAACCGCTGCCGGTTTCAAGGTCTGGAAAACGCGATACGGAACAATCGGCGTACTCATCTGCTGGGATCAGTGGTATCCCGAGGCGGCGCGAATTACCGCGCTGCTCGGAGCTGACATCCTGTTCTATCCCACGGCCATCGGCTGGCACCCAGCCGAGAAGGCCGAATGGGGCGCAGCTCAGGTCGACGCGTGGCGAACTGCACAGCGCGCTCACGCGATTGCGAACGGTGTATTCGTCGCTGCGGTGAACCGGGTGGGATTCGAGCCCGAGCCCGGCACGGAGGGACTCGAGTTTTTCGGAAACTCGTTCATCGCCGACCCTTACGGCAGGTACGTCATGGACGGGGGCACCGCCGCAGAAGTACTCGTAGCCACGTGCGACTTGGGCCTCATTGAGGGCGCGCGACGCAACTGGCCATTTCTCCGCGACCGTCGCGTCGACGCTTACGGTCCTATCCTCAATCGGTGGATCGGATGACACCACCTAAGAACGACGATATTCGGAAAAGGGTCCGCTGGCCGGCAGAATGGGAACCCCACGAAGCCACGTGGATTGCCTGGCCGCACCACGAGCCCGACTGGCCGGAGAAATTCGAAACGATCCCGTGGGTCTACGCCGAGATCGTGCGTGTCCTCGCTGCATTCGAGCGCGTCAACATCGTGTGCCACTCTGCGGCTGTCCGTTCCGCAGCGGCCCGTCTGCTCGAAGCGCACGCGGTCAAGCAACGCAATGTGCGCCTCCATCTCTGCCCAACCGACCGCGTGTGGCTGCGCGACACCGCGCCGACGGGCATTCGAAACGCGAACGGTCGCGTCGAATGGGTGGACTGGGGGTTCAACGGATGGAGCAAGTATCCGAACTACGCACGCGATGCAAAGGTTGGAGCGTTCATTGCGCGGGCATCAAAGCGCGCGCGCCGGGTTCCGGTGCGCCCCGAGTCCAAGGATCCGGTCATTCTCGAGGGCGGTGGAATCGAGACCGACGGGATTGGAACCGTCATGGTCACCGAGGAATGGCTTCTCTCCCGCACACAGGTGCGCAACCGCGGTTTAAGGCGCGAAGACTACGAGCAGCTGTTCGCGCGTGAACTCGGCGCGCGGCACACGATTTGGCTCGGCGAAGGGTGCGTTGGCGACGACACGCACGGCCACGTGGACGACATTGCGCGATTTGTAGCCCCGGGTGTTGTGTTGGCGGCCCACGAGCGCGACCCGGCAGACGCCAATCACCATCGTTCGGCGGACAACCTCCGCCGGCTGCGCAGCGCTGTGGACTCCCGCGGACGTCCTCTCACAGTTGTGACGCTCCCATACCCGCGGGCCGTATCCATGAACGGCGAACGCCTCCCCGCGAGCTACGCAAACTTCTATATCGCGAACGGTGTGGTGCTGGTTCCGACGTTCAACGACTCCGCCGACCGCGCTGCTCTAGAAACGATCGCGCGCGTGTTCCGGCGGCGGAAAGTTGTTGGTATCCACGCGGTGGATCTCGTGTGGGGACTCGGCACCCTGCACTGCCTCACCCAGCAGCAGCCGGCCACGGCCCGCTGACGTAGCGGTAACCGGCCACGCGGCCCGCGACCGGTCACGGTACCGCTCCAGACGCGCCGGTGGCACATTCCTCGCTTGGCGATGCGCGAATTCATGAACTCCATCCGCGGCCGGATGATCTCCGGCTTCGCGGCGATGATCCTGTTGCTGATTCTGGCAGGGATCACTGCGCGTGCGTCGCTCACGTCCGTGGCCGACCAGATTTCAACCACGCTCGCCACTTCGCGCGTCGAGGCGCAGGCCACATCTCGCCTTACTTCCGGCGTCGCACTCGGACTCGCGGCCGGGTCGCGGTACCTCAGGGACCGTGATTCGTCGGCCAAGGGAGTCTTCGCACGACAGCTCGAGACAGCGCACACGGCACAGCAGGCCCTCGCGACCGCCGAAGGAATGACGGCGGTCCATCTCAGGCTGCTCGTAGCCATCAAGCGCGAACTGACGATGGTCGAAGGGCTGCTGACCGAGGCACACGAACCGGCTGACCAGAACCGCACTGCGGCAGCGGCGATCCGCGCCGACCCTGCGGCCGCGACGCAGGCAACGCTGCTCGCCAACATCCAGACCTTCAGTCAGGCCCGCGCCATCCAGTTGGAATCGGTTTCGCGGTCGCTCCGCGACCATACCACCCAGCGGGCGAACATCGTGCTCGCGGTGATCATCGCGGCAATCGCGCTCGGCGCGCTGGCCGTGTCGAGCACGGTACGCTCGATCAGTGGTCCGCTGCAGCAACTGGTGTTACACGCACGTGCGCTCTCCGAAGGAAGTCTGGGTTCCCGCACGAGCGAGGCGCTGCCGGGCGAGTACCGGGAGCTTGCGGCCGCCATGAACACCACCGCCGACTCACTCTCTCGTGTGGCGATTGTCGCGAGCGAGACTGCGGAGGGCGTGTCGGAATCTGCGCACCAATTGTCGTCGGCCGCGGAGCAAATCTCGGTCGCGGCCGGGCAAACGGCATCGGCGATGACAGACGTCACTGAGGGCGCGGAAAAGCAGGTGGCGGCGCTGCAGGACGTGGACGAATCGCTGGCGCGCATGCGCGTGCGTGCCGACGGCATGCGCACGGGCGCGGCCGAAGTCCGCGCACTGGCCGAGGAGATCGAGCGGTCGGCACAGGCCAAACGCGAAGAAGTGGGGCGCGGCGTTGCACTCCTCAGTGACATTCGTGGCTCCGTGGACCGCGCAGCGGGCGAAGTCCGCGAACTCAACGCGACGATGGACAGCATCAACCGGTTCGTGACCGTCGTGAGCCGAATCGCCGAACAGACAAACCTGCTCGCGCTGAACGCAGCCATCGAAGCCGCGCGCGCCGGCTCGGCTGGACGCGGGTTCGCGGTGGTTGCCGACGAAGTGCGCAAGCTCGCCGAACAAACGAGAGAAGCGGCCGACGACGTCGTGCAGCTGACCGCGGTCGCCGCGACCGACAACGCAACAGCGGTCGAAACCGCGTCGACGCTGGTTTCCGAGGCGGCGCGCACCGCCGAAGGGCACGCCGCTGCGGCCGAACAGGTGAGCGCTTCGACCGAGCAGCAGAGCGCAGCATGCGAGGAGATGAGCGCAGCTTCAGCGGCGCTCCTGAAGGGGGCGGGCCGGCTCAAGCAAATCGTCGCCGGACTTCGCACCGGCTCATGACGGACGCGGCGACGCCCGGAGCGTCGGGCGGGCGCCGCGAGGCGGTGCTTCTGCTCAGCGGCGGCCTCGACTCAACGACGCTCCTCGCGCTCGCTACGCGCGACGGCTGGTCCGTCAACGCTCTCACGTTCAGCTACGGCCAACGCCACGCAGTAGAGGTTGGCCGCGCCCGCGACGTGGCCGAACGGTATGGCGTAACCCGCCACGCGGTTGTCGAGATTGATTTTCGCGCATTTGGGGGGTCGGCGCTTACCAGTGACGACATCGCCGTGCCGAAGGACAGAAGTGCGTCAGAAATGGCCGAGGGTGTTCCCGATACGTATGTACCGGCGCGGAACACAATCTTCCTCTCCTACGCCCTTGCCTGGGCGGAAGTCATTGGCGCCAGCGACCTTTTCATCGGCGTGAACGCGCTCGACTACAGCGGCTATCCCGACTGCCGTCCAGCGTTCATTGAGGCGTTTGAGGTGTTGGCCAATCGCGGGACGCGCGCCGGCGCAAAGAACGGTGTGCAGCACCGCGTGCATGCGCCGCTAATGGCCATGCGCAAGCACGAAATCATTGCGCTCGGGGCGTCGCTGGGCATCGACTATTCCGCCACTTTGAGTTGCTACGACCCGGACGCGGACGGAGCCGCCTGCGGCCGGTGCGATTCGTGCCGAATCCGCGCCGATGGCTTCGCGAGCGCCGGCATCGCCGATCCTACGCGCTACTCGGTGCAAGCCGAGCGCCCGGCGGCGGCCGGACAAAGCTCCGGCGTCCCCGATCGCACGACGTAGCTGTGTACACGCTCCGCGAGATCTACTTCACGCTGCAGGGCGAAGGGTTCCACACCGGCCGCCCCGCGGTGTTCGCCCGATTCGCCGGCTGCAATCTCTGGACCGGACGCGAGGCCGATCGCGCCACTGCGGTTTGCAGCTTCTGCGACACTGATTTTGTGGGCGTCGGCCCGGACGGCGGGAAATTCGACACTGCCGACGCCTTCGCCGATGCGGTCGCGTCCCGCTGGCCAACCTGCGCCACCGGTGGAGATCCGTTCGTCGTGTGCACCGGAGGGGAGCCATTACTGCAACTCGACGCTGCATGTGTCGACGCGCTGCACTCGCGCGGCTTTTCGGTGGCGGTCGAAACAAACGGAACGCAGGAACCGCCACGCGGACTCGACTGGATCACCGTAAGTCCGAAGGCCGGCGCGCCGGTGGTCCTCGAGCACGGCGACGAACTGAAACTCGTGTTCCCGCAGGAAGTCGCTCGTCCGGAACGATTCGCGCGGATGGACTTCACGCACTTCTATCTCCAGCCGATGGATGGCCCCGATCGCGAGTCGAACACGGCCGCCGCCACGGCATACTGCCTCGCCAATCCCCGCTGGCGGCTCTCGCTCCAGACCCACAAACTGCTCGGCATTCGATAACCGCCTTGCCGGACTTCACGCCCCCCAACTGATCGAACCGCATCCCGTAATTCGTCACGTGCGGACGGCCCGCGAAAGTCCGTGGCCGCCGCGGCTTGCAAATGGACGAAACAATGCCGATGATTTAGCCACACCCTCGGAGCCAATTTTCCGCACCGCGGGGGGGATTGAGCCGACGCCTGCTGGTTGAGATTGAATGACAACTTGCCTTCACGAGGTGACCATGGTCCGGAGATTGGTTTGCAATCTGGTGGCGATGCTGCTGTTGATTACCACCGCGAGTGCTGCTCTCGCGCAAGGCGGTGGATCGCTCGCCGGCAAAGTGACGGATGGGGACAAGGGAACGGCGGTAGCCGGCGCCAACGTTCAGGTGCTGTCCGGCCTGTCCACGATGGGCCGGGCCGTTACTGGGAACGATGGCTCGTATCGCGTCGCCGGACTTTCCGATGGGACATACGCCGTCGTGCTCACACGCATCGGCTTCTCGGCGCGCCGCATCGAAGGCGTTTCGGTGAGCGGCGCGGCGACGATGGACTTCACCATGGTGGAGTTCGCGTCCAGACTGAATGCTGTCGTGACGACGGCGAATCGTGGCGCGGCGCCGCAGAAAGAACTCGACATCCCGGCGTCGCTTTCAGTCGTTTCGTCTGAGACGTTCGAGTCGAAGCCGGCACCGACGCTTGCGTCGTACCTCAAGGGTGTGCCGGGCATCAGCATCTCGACCGGTGGAATCGTCCAGAGCAACATCGTCTCGCGCGGCTTCAACAACGCATTCTCCGGCGCGATGCTCAACCTCCAGGACTACCGCTTCGCCGGCGTGCCGTCGCTCCGGGTGAACATACCCTCGCTGTACATCGGCACCAAGGAAGACATCGCGCGCGTTGAAGTCCTCAACGGCCCCGCCTCGTCACTCTACGGTCCGAACTCGGCCAACGGCGTGGTCCACATCATTACGAAGTCGCCGTTCGAATCTCAGGGCACGTCAATCGCAATGGAAGGCGGCACTCAGGACCTGATGCGCGTCAGCGGCCGCCACGCGGGCGTGGTCGGCTCGAGCAAGTCCATTGGTTACAAGCTTTCCGGCGAGTATTTCAGCGCCATGGACTTCGAGTACTTCGATCCGAATGAACCGACGACGTACCCGTCCATTGCTCCTCCCGGACGCGCCAATACTCCACTTGTTCGCGACTTTTCAGTGAAGCGTTCAAGTGCCGAGGCACGACTGGACTACCGCCCCAACGATCATCTCGAAAACATCCTGACTGGCGGCTTCAGCCGGCTTGGCAACGGCATCGAACTGACAACGGTTTTCGGCGCTGCGCAGGCCAAGAACTGGACGTCCACAAGCATCCAGGACCGGTTCAAGTACAAGAATTTCTTTGCGCAGGTTTTCTGGACCGGAAACAACTCCGGCAACGACAGTCCCACCGACCTGGACGGCTCGTATTACCTCCGTACGGGCATTCCGGTGGTCGACAAGTCGAACGTCCTGGTTGGTCAGGTACAGCAGACGTTTGACGTCGCCAACTGGAACCTTATCACCGGCGTTGACTACATCAGCACGAAGCCGCGGTCGGACGGCACGATCTTCGGGCGGAACGAAGGCGCGACCGACATCATCGAGACGGGCGCATACGTGCAGGGCGCCTACCCGCTTGGCAGCACGGTCGACCTCACCGTCGCGCTTCGTGGTGACCAGAACGACCGCATGGAAGGCACGCAGTTTTCGCCGCGCTTGGCGTTGACGTGGAAACAGACCGAGACGTCCAACTGGCGCGCCACTTTCAGCCGCGCGTTCAACTCGCCGGCGAGCTTCAACTTCTTCCTCGATCAGATTTCGAATCCGACAGTCGCACCGGGTTTCGCGCTCCGCGGCATCGGCAGTCCGCCGAAGAGTGGTTGGCAGTTCAACCGGTCGTGCGATGCGTCAGTCAACTCGGGCTTGTGCATGCGTTCACCGTGGGCTGGTGGCGGCACGACTGCGCTGTCGTCGACCGCGACGGCCGCGTACCCCGGCTTCATCAGCCAACTCGCGACGGTCGCGGCAGGTCTTCCCAACTCCACGTTTGGCGGCGCAGCTGGCAAAGCCGGCTTCATCGGCCTGTTCAACGCCGTCATCAAGCCAACCCTCAGCGCCGGCGCAGCACCCACTGCGGCCCAGGTCAAAACTGTGCTCCGGGTGGGCTCGTCCCCGGTTAGCGTAGCCAGCATAAAGGACCTCGGCCCGCTGGCGCCCTCATTCGACAACACGTGGGAAGTCGGCTACAAGGCCATTCTCAACGATCGCATTCGCCTCGCTGTTGATGCTTGGTATCAGGTCAAGGGTGCGGGGCCGCCGATCGGTCAGCTCAACCCGACCGTTCACTACGACGGGGCCACACTCGGCGCGTTCCTCGGAGGCAAGCTCGGCGCGCCTCTGACGCAGTTCTTTGCTTCGCCTCAGGGCGGCGGGCTCTCGGGGGCGGCGTTGGCGGCCACCGTGAGCGGAACCATCAGCCAGTTCACCACGTTGATGGCGACGCTGCCGCAGGGCTCGATTGCCCTCGACAACCCACTGCTTGCATCTGACCAGTCGATTATCGCGACCTGGCAGACTGGCGTTGGTACCGTGGATGTACACGGTTTCGACGTCGCGCTGGATTTCCAGATCAACGACCGGTGGCTGGCCGCGTTTTCGTATTCGAATCAGGACCGAGTCGTGTTCAACGAGTTCGGCACGATCAATCCGTTGATGTCGAACTCGCCGAAGAACCGCGGCACACTCAACATCACGCATACCAACGACGCCAAAGGCCTGACCATTGAAGCGGGCGCCCGTTACTCCGACGCCTACCCGGTCAACTCGGGAATCTTCAACTCGCTCGGCAGCCCGCCGAATCCTGCCGGAATTGCGCTGTACAAGGATGTCCCTACCCAGACGCTATTCGACGTGAGTGCGAGCTGGCGCCTCCCGGTCCAGGCCAACGTCACGTGGTCGGTCAACGTGCAGAATGCTGCAAACACGCCCGTACCGACATTCGTCGGAGTGCCGAACATCACGCGGCTGATGATCACGCGTCTCCAGTGGAACTTCTAGCAGGATCCTGAAGGCGCGGCAGTATCGAACGGGCGG
>JAQBYI010000047.1 GCA_027622655.1 Gemmatimonadota bacterium
ACCTTCTCAGAAGAAAAAGTGTTAGCTATGTCCCCGGACGTTCTGTCACCCATCTCCCCGGCTGTTCACTCAACGTGTACGACACACGACGCGGCTCGAACTACTCGATCGATCAGGTGTCGCGCTTTCTCGACCGCGGGGTGCGCGCCGGAATGGAGCGCGTCGTGGTAGAGGCCGTGACGAGCACTGAAGAACCGGAACCCGGTACAGAGCCGATCATCGACCTGCGGGCCCGGGCGCGAGGGCTGTTTGGCGCCTGACCGCGAAACCTGAGTTCGAAACGTCGGCGCGCGCGGCCCACGATACGACGACCGGTGATCTAGCGGATCGCTGCGAACGGATCGCCGCGACTCTTGGCCACCGCGTCCGTGATCCGGTCGAGCGTGGCGCGCACGCTGCGGCCATCACGCTCCCATGCTGCTTCGAAGTCACCAAGCCCGGTGGCATAGATCCGCCGCGCAAGCAGAGCCGCGTTGTCGAGTCGCAACCGGGCCGCCGACTCGCGGTCGATCGTCACAAGTCGCGGCGCGACCGTGTCGGCCAGGAACAGCCGCAGTCGCGCGTAGACGGTATCGCGCGCGGCGAGCCGGAGCGTACGCACTGCGGTATGGGCTGGCGACGCATCGTCGCGACCATCATCGGGATACGGCCGCGCGCGGAACACGGAATCAATCTCCCGGTATCCACGCTCCCACACGGTGCCGAGCAAGAGATCGTCGGCCCAGCGCGCTTCAGCGCGGCGGGCGCCGGCTGTATCGCCGAGCGACCTGAAGAACTCCACCGCGCCGCGGTTTCCGACGAACTCGGCGAGACTCTCGTTGAATACCGCTTCGCCGTTCACGTAGATGCGGTTATGCGTCAGCTCGTGAATCACGGTCTGCACGATGAACAGCGAATCGGTGGCGAGTGTTGTCGAGAGCAGCGGATCGTTGAACCAGCCCAGCGTGCTGAACGCGGGCGCCGGACGGAGATACGTGTCAAAACCGTCGGAGGCGAGCGCGCGCTCCGCACGCTTCGCGGCTTCGAAGTCGAAGAAGCCCTTGTAGGGCACGCGACCCACGACGGGGAACCACCAGGTCGCCGGAACCAGTGCGTCGCGACGGGTTCCGGACAACACTAGAACGAGTGTGTCGTGATCGAGTTGCGTGAACTTCGTGAAGGCCTTCTTCGCCGGGAGTCCGAGCGAATCGACAGCGAATTGGCGCGCGGCCAGAACAAGTTCCAGCTTCGCTCGCGTAGCGGGCGGCGTCGCAGAATCCGAAATGATTCGGTCGATCGAGCGGCGCCGCATGAGAATTTTTCCTTCCTCCCACGCGCCCCGCGCGATATACCGCCCCATTGGGGTCACGACGGCCGCGACGGCCGTCAATCCCACGAGGCCCAGCAGCACGAGGCCAATCCAGCCGAAACGACGTCGCACGAGTGGACGCCTCCTCACCGCAGGGCCGGCCGTGCCACCGGCCGTGCCACCGGCCGTGCCACCGGCTGCGCGGTGGATCGTGCGACGCGAACGCCAATTCGATGCGTCACCTGATCGATCGTCTGAAATCTCTGTACCGCGTAGTCGAGCGCGAACGAACCGAGTGTTGCGCCGATACCAAAGGAAACGGGCCAATGATCGTCCTCAACTCCGGACCGAATCGTATATCCGCCACGAAAAACCAGACCGGCTCCGCGGTCCCCCATCCACGTCGCCTCGGCCGCCACCGCCGCCGCGCTGCCAGCACCGCGCACATTTCTGACCTCGATCATCGGTCGAATGTCCACGTTTCCCATGCGTCGCGCCGGCGCTGCCGCCGAGATCCGTGCCGTAAGGGGAAGCGAGCCACGCGTAGCACCCAGCGTGATGTCAGCCCCTACATGTTGCACTGCCCCCGAAAAGTCCCAGCCGTTCGTCATCGTTCGCGCAACTCCGGCCGAAAACGCCGCTCCGCTCCCTGACAGATCGGCGACTTGCGAGCTTACGAACTCTGCCGCGGCACCGAGCCTGATCCCTCTCCATGCTTCGACTCCGTATCCGACGAGCACGGCATTGTCCTTCGCGGAGTAGGTATTCCCCGTCTCGATCCCGTCGGTGCCCGGTACCGACGTCGCGATTTCCTGGATCGTTCCATAGTCGAGCAGGGTCGCGGAAATGCCGATCGTCCCGCGGCCCAACGGCAGCGCGACCGCAACTGCGCTCAACCGCGTCGCTGCGAGATAGCTCTCAGTCGCCAGGCCGAAGCTGGCGCGCCTGACCGCTCCGAGCTGTGCCGGTGAATGAAATGTCGACCATTCGTCCGGCGATGCCGCCGCGGCAGCATGCCCGAGCCCAAGCGACCGTGCGTCGGCCGGCAACGTGAGCAACACACCGGCGCGCGCGATGCCGCTCCCCTGCGCATTCGCCTGGCGTGCAGGGAGGATGATTGCGCAAAACGCCAAAGAGCAAAACGCCGCTTGGTACGCGATGCCGCCGGCGGCGCAGACCGTGCTCCAAACCCGTATCACGGTGGGAGCCTCATGATCCCGAGCTGAGCGCCAAGCGCTTGGTTGAACGACGCCAACTCCGGCGCGGCGAACGAGAGCCGCAGCGGAGCCGCACCAGAGTCGCTGGAAACGATGGCATGCACCATGGTGCCCGGAAGCATACTGCCGCGCAATGTCCCGCCCGGCGCAGCCAGGTAGGTCGCGAGCGGAAACGGGACGGCAAACCCGGAGACTACGGCCTCGCGCGCCATCAGCTGCCGAATAGCACGGTTGGAGTAACGCAAGCGCTGCGGCACCGCCTGCCTCGGCACGC
This sequence comes from Gemmatimonadota bacterium, assembly GCA_027622655.1. Lineage (GTDB taxonomy): Bacteria > Gemmatimonadota > Gemmatimonadetes > Gemmatimonadales > Gemmatimonadaceae > Fen-1231. The sequence goes on from JAQBYI010000047.1 coordinate 2,780, forward strand.
CCGGCAGCGAGTCAGCGAACAGCGCGAGGCTGAAGTCGCCGAACAACGCGGCGAATCTCTCACCGGTAGCCGATTCGACGTTTGCAACGCCCGTTCGCGGCGTCTGCACGAGTCGCCGAAGGAGCAAGTCGCCCTTCTGATCGGCCAGCCATCGTAGAAAGAGCCAGGTGGCGCCGCGTTCTTCGATCGACCCTGTGCCGGAGTATGCGGTAACCGAGTGCTGAAGCGGAGAGTTGAGGTAGAGGTAGGCGTTGAGCAGCAACGGCCCTATGAACGGCGCCGCCGAATCGGGGAAGAGCTGCTCGGCGCTTCCCCGAGCGAGCGGAGCCGGATAGCGCATTTCGAACAGCCGCGACCCGAGCTCCTCGGCGATATGGCTGAGACCTTCGTTGAGCCACGTATCCTCCGCCAGGCCGCCGCGAGCAAGCACGTGCTCGTTGAAGGAAATCAGGTGCTGCATTTCGTGCAGGTAGGTTCCCTGCACGATGCGAATAGCCTCTGCTTCACTGTGAACGCAGCTGTACGCACCTGTCGGATCCGGGACGATGGAATAGAAGATCTCGCCACGATTAGAGTGCGCCGCACGTTCGAGCTGGTCGATCGGGTAGAAGAAGCCGGTCACGTAGCCGCTTTGTATACAACTGGCAGCCGGCGTCAGAGCGTTCACGGCCGGCGTAAACAGAACGATGACGCGGCCGTTTCCGTCAACGTCGGGCTCCGACCCGAACGCATTCACCGCCGCGCCCCACAGGTGGGTGTCGAAAAGCGTGGCGAGTGCCTGTAGCTGCGCGATGTCGTAGCCGGCGACCGCCGTGTCCGTATAAAGCAGTATGTGGTCGCCCACATAGCGGAGCCGCGCGCTGACGCTCGTGAAGCGCGAGCCGTCCACCGACGCCACAACCGAGAACTTGCGCATCGACCCGAGCGCGGGCAGCGACGCCGCGAGCGCATTGCTCAGGGACGCGGTTTGCCGCTCGGCACGCGCCTGCGATGCCACCGCGCGTTCGACGCTGCGAATGTGGCCTTCGAATGCGAGCCTGGTGTGGCTCGTCGCGCGGATGCTTGGGCCGACCGATTCTCGGGAGCGGCTTGCCGTCAACGAGCCGACCCCGAGCTCCCACGATACTTCCGTCGGCGGCCCGGGCGGTGCGGAGGCGAACTGGCCGGTGATGATGTACGTGGCGCCCGCGCCGAGCAATTCCACGCAGTTCGCCAGCTCCGACGCGGGAACAGTCGCATGCTCGAACGGCTGCAGGTTGAGCGTGAGCCGTTTGGCCGTGTACGCCACGTCGCGCGTGTTACTCCGCGCGCCACCGATGTCGACTCCGACCGCCACGGGCCCCGTCGTCATGCAGGCAGGCACGACAGCTCTAACCTCCGCGTCGGTTGCACCCGGGAGTGCGGACGCTGTGACGTCTCCGAACCGGACGGCGGACGCCGTGCCGCCAAGCGCGGCTCCAGCAACGGTGATCGTGTCACCGGCCTGCACGGCCGACGGAAGAACGGTCGCGACCGCGGGCCCCGTAGTCGCCACGGCGGCAAACCTGACCCGGGATCCCGCCACGAACGCAACCGATGCTTCCACTACGAGCGTATCCCCGACATCCCCGACGACGGCACGCACGCCGGCGAGCCCGTCTCCGGCGAGCCCGTCTCCGGCGAGCCCGTCTCCGGCGAGCCCGTCTCCGGCGAGCCCGTCTCCGGCGGTAACGGCAACGCTATCACGGAGTCTCCCGCGCGATGCAGATCCGCCGACCGTCAAGAACCGGACGCGAACACCGCGCACGGCGACTCCCGCTGCATCGACGACGCGCACTTGCAGCGGCAAAGCGAGCTCGGCTCCGGCAGCGGCTTGTTGCCCATCGCCAGACGCGACCCCGATTCGGAGTTGAATCGCGCCCGCGGTTGGCGAGTCCTGATTGCACGAAATCAGGCCGGCGATGCCGAGCGTGAGCAATGCCCGTGCAGCTACGGCTGTGGCCGGATGGCCGAGTATCTGTAACCGATTGTGCGCCAATATGTTATGACGTAGTGAATTGCCTGTGAATGCTTTGACACGGCGACTCTCGACGGGCTACTTTGAGAGTCTCACCATGAGCTTCGTACACCTCCACTGCCATTCCGAGTATTCGCTCCTCGACGGAGCCAACCGGATTGACGACTTGATTGCCAAGGCGCTGGAGTTCGAGCAGCCAGCCCTCGCAATCACCGATCACGGTAATCTGCACGCCGCGTGGGAGTTTCAGGAAAAAGCGCGCAAAGCAGGCGTCAAACCGATCATTGGCATGGAGGCGTATGTTGCGCCCGGAGACCGCCGGCAGCGGGGTCGCCCGGTTGGTGGCGGCCGCCCCTACTACCACCTGGTACTGCTTGCGCGTGACATCGAGGGCTACCGGAACCTCGTCAAGCTGTCGTCGCTGGCGTACACCGAAGGCTTTTACTCCAAGCCGCGCGTTGACCGCGAGATTCTCGCGCAGTTCAACAAGGGCATCATCGTGTCGAGCGCGTGCATGTCCGGCGAAGTCGCAACACACCTGCTCGCCGACCGGTTCGACGAAGCCCGTGCGGCGGCCGAGTGGTATGCCGACGTTTTCAAGGATCGGTACTACCTCGAGGTGCAGGCCCACGACGCGGGTGAGCAGCAGAAGCTCAATGCAGAAGTGTTCCGCCTCGCCGAGGCAACCGGCCTCCCGGTAGTGGCGACGAACGACTCGCATTTCCTGCGAGCCGAAGATCACGACGCGCACGACGTGCTGCTCTGCATCGGGCTCAAGAAGGACCGGCTCGACAACGACCGGATGCGCTACGACAACGGGCTCTATTTCAAGAGTGCGCCGGAAGTGCTCGAGCGATTTCGTACACGCCCGGATGTTCTGGAAAACACGTTGAAGGTGGCCGACGAAGTCTCGGTGAAATTCGAGAAGAAGTACCACCTCCCGGCGTTTCCGCTCCCCAAAGGCGCAAAGACAGAAAACGAATTCCTTGTGAAGTTGGCAACAGCCGGCGCCAAGGAGCGATACGGCAAGAGCCTGCCCGACAACGTGAAGGAGCGTCTCGACTACGAACTCGGCGTCATCACGAAGACCGGTTACGCCGGCTATTTCCTCATTGTGGCCGATTTCATCAAGGCTGCGCGCGACCTGGGCATTCCGGTTGGCCCGGGACGCGGGTCTGCCGCCGGATCGATCGTGGCGTACGCGTTGCGAATCACCGACGTCTGCCCGCTGCGATTCGATCTCCTCTTTGAGCGTTTCCTGAATCCAGAACGCGTGTCGATGCCCGATATCGACGTCGACTTCTGCGAGGAACGCCGCAGCGAAGTGCTGGAGTACGTCCGCAACAAGTACGGCCGTGAATGCGTTGGCCAGATCATCACGTTCGGCACGCTAAAGTCACGAGCCGCGATCAAGGACGTGGGGCGCGTGCTCGGGTTCACGCCGGCCGAGACCGACGCGGTCGCCAAGATGATCCCGAATCAGCCGAACTTTTCGTTGACGGTTCGCGAAGCCATCGAAAAGGTTCCCGAACTGCGAAAGCTCTACAAGTCAGACGACCGCCACGAGACACTTCTCGACTACGCGATCGCTCTCGAAGGGCTCTCGCGTCACGCGGGAGTGCATGCGGCGGGTGTCGTGATTGCACCGGGACCGCTTGACGACTACGTGCCGGTCTGTACGCAGGAAACGAAAGGCTCTGCAAGCTCCGACGATGAGCGCGTCGTGGTGACGCAGTTCGACATGAACGCGCTGGAGCGGGCCGGGATGCTCAAGATGGATTTTCTCGGTCTCACGACGCTCACGGTCATCCACCACACGCTCGAGAACATCCGCGAGCGCGGTCGTGAAGTACCCGATCTCGCGACGCTCCCGCTGGACGATGAAGCGACGTACCGGGCGCTCCGCGCAGGACGCACCGCCGGCGTGTTCCAGTTCGAATCTCCGCTCGCCACCGACTTGCTGAGATCGATGCGAGCCGACCGGTTCGACGACCTCGTGGCGTCGAACGCGCTTATGCGGCCGGGGCCACTCGATGCCGGGATGCACCGCGTTTACATCCGGCGCAAACGCGGCGAAGAGCCCGTGTCGTTCGCCCTCCCGGAATTGGAGGAGATTCTCGCCCCGACGTACGGCGTCATCACCTATCAGGAACAGGTGATGCGCATCGCGCAGAAGCTCGCCGGAATTTCGCTCGCCGAAGCCGACGTGCTCCGCAAGGCGGTGGGCAAGAAGGACGCAGAGTTGATCCGCAACGAGATCGACAAGTTCGTGACAAAGAGTATTGCGAACGGCTACGACAAACACGTCATCGCCGAACTCGCCGCCCAAATCGAAACGTTCGGCCGGTACGGGTTCAACAAGTCGCATTCCGTTGCCTACTCGGTACTCTCGTATCACACGGCGTACCTGAAAGTCCGTTACCCGGCCGAGTTCATGGCCGCGCTGCTCTCGGCGTGTATCGGCGACACCGACTCGGTGGTCAAGTACATCAACGAAGCGCGCGACCTCGGCCTTGAGATCCTCCCGCCGGACGTGAACGAGAGCGGGTATCGTTTCACCGTCATTGGCGACACGCGCATCCGGTTCGGCCTGGGCGCCGTGCGCAATGTCGGGCGCTCGGCGATCGATTCCATCATTCAGGCGCGATCGGGACCGTCCGTACCGAGCGACCAGCCAGCGGCCGCGTCGGCCGCGTCGGCCGCGTTACGCGTGGCCGCACCATTCACGTCGCTATATGACTTCGCCGAACGGGTGGACCTGCGACTGACCAATCGGCGTGTATTCGAGGCGCTGCTGTATTCGGGCGCATTCGACTCACTCGGCGGGCACCGCGCCCAGTTGGCCGCGGGCCTCGACGGTGCGATCCAGGCGGCGTCGCTGGCGCAGGCCGAGACCGCGACCGGCCAGGGCTCGCTCTTTGGCGATGCGTCCGACGCCCCGAAAGCGACGATGCGACCGGAGCTCCCGACTGTGCCGGAACTCAGTGAGCACCAGCGGCTGACCAAGGAAAAAGAGATCCTCGGATTCTACATCTCCGGTCACCCGCTCGAGCCGTTCCGCGCCGAGGCAGAGATACTCGCGACGAACACGGTGGCATCGCTCGGCACGTGGCAGGACCAGGCGATGACGCTCGCGGTCGTCGTCACGGCGATCAAGAAGCAGATCTCACGAAAGAGCGGCAACGAGTTCGCTCGCGTCACGATCGAGGATTTTTCCGGATCGACGGAAGTACTGATCTTCCCTGAAACGTGGGCCGCCATTGCCGATCGTGTGATCGCCGACGTTCCGGTGTTGCTGAAAGGAGCGTACGGACGCCGGGATCAGGGAGCGGACAATCCGACGTTCATTGTCGAGTCCGTCACGCGGCTCGCCGAACTCCGGACCACAGGCCAGATTGCCGTGGCAATTGACCTTGCGCCCGACCCGAGCATTTCGACAGGCGTGTTTGCCGATATTCGCGCGGTCGTCGAAGCGCATCCAGGAGCGGCGCCGCTCGAAGTGCGGTGGCTCGGCGCCGATGGGGCGAGAGCACGGTTGCGGTCGGCATCACTGACGGTCTCGCCGGCCAGCAATGCGCTGTTGGAACTGCGCGCGTTGCTCGGCGCCGAGCGCGTTCAACTCGTTCGAGGGAGCTAGGCGTGGGCACATCTGCGCTTGAATTCGAGAAGCCCATCGTCGAACTGGAACGCCAGATTGACGAGCTCCGCCGCGCCGCCGAAGAACGATCGGTGGACCTGGCGGGTGAGATCGCGCCGCTCGAAACGCGGCTGCGCGAACTCCGTCGCGACGTATACGACAAGCTCACGCCCATACAGCGGGTCCAGGTGGCGCGGCATCCCCGGCGCCCGTTTACGCTCGACTACGTCAGGCTCGCCTTTACGGACTGGATCGAGCTGCACGGCGATCGCGCGTTCCGCGATGACGCAGCGATCGTTGGCGGATGGGCCCGCCTCGACGGCGAGACAGTCATGGTGATCGGGCATCAACGCGGCAGCGACACAAAGGAGAACCTCCGCCGGAATTTCGGCATGCCGCATCCGGAGGGGTACCGAAAGGCGCTGCGATTGATGAAGCTCGCGGAAAAATTTCACGTCCCTGTGGTCACGTTGATTGACACACCGGGCGCATGGGCCGGCATCGGGGCCGAAGAGCGCGGGCAGAGCGAAGCGATCGCGCGCAATCTGCTCGAGATGAGCCAACTCACGGTCCCCATCGTGGCGACGGTCATCGGCGAGGGAGGCTCCGGCGGCGCGCTTGCGCTCGGCGTGGCTGATCGAGTGCTGATGCTGTCGAACTCCGTTTACTCCGTCATAACGGTCGAAGGTTGTGCCGCGATCCTCTGGAATGACGGAAAGAGCCCAGAGATGCGCGAGCGCGCCGCAACGGCACTGAAGATCACGGCCCAGGATCTCGTCGAGCACCACGTCGTGGATGAAATCGTGCAGGAACCGCTGGGCGGTGCGCACGCTGACCACGAGGCCACGGCAAAGGCCTTGCAAGAGGCGCTCCTCAGAAACGTCGACGAGCTCCGACGACTCAAGCCCGACAAGCTGGTTCGGCGGCGGCGCCAGAAGTACCTCCGCCTCGGCGCGGTCGAGGAGTAGCGGGTGGTCATCGAAGTCACGTTCAAGGGGAATCGCCGCGAGTTTTTTAACTGGCCGTTCCCGGAAGCACCGGCCGTCAAAGTTCCCGTAATCGTTCAGGTCGAGCACGGGGAAGATTTCGGCCACGTGCACGCGACCGGAGAGCTGGCACTCAAGCGCAAAGCGGGCACGACCCACGGCAAGGCGACACGCTCCCCGCTGCGGAAGGTCATTCGCGCTGCCAGCGGAGAAGAAATTGCCCGCGCCGGGCAGCTACGGGCCGATGAATTCAATGTTCGTGTCAGGGCCATCGAGAAGGTGCGCACACTCCGCCTCGACCTGAAAGTTTCCGATACAGAATGGCAGCACGACAAGAAACGACTCACAATCTTCTTCACGGCCGAGCAGCGGGTGGATTTTCGTCATCTCGTTCGCCAGCTCGAAGGGCTGTTCGGCACGCGCATCCACATGTGGCACATCGGCGTTCGCGACGAGGCCAAGCGGGTAGACGGCCTGGGACGTTGCGGACGCCAGCTGTGCAGCGCCAGCTGGCTCCCCGAACTCATTCCGGTCAAGTCGAGCGTCGCAAAAGACCAGCACCTGTCGACGCTGAATCCAGCGCAGATCTCCGGGTCGTGCGGACGGCTCATGTGTTGCCTTCGCTACGAGCATGAGTTCTACGTGCAGCAGCGAAAGCGATTCCCCAAGGAAGGCAAGATCGTGCGAACCGCCCTCGGCGAGGAAAAAGTCGTCTCACTCGATATTTTTCGCGAGACGGTGACGCTACGCTCAGCTGGCGGTGATGCGCGAATCGTTCCCTTGGACGAGTTGAAACTGGCGATCGCCGAGGAGCTGGCGAAACCTTCCGATCCCGACTCTGGCGGACCCGTGGCGGCCGCTGCGGCCGTCGCTACCGAGCCGACCAAAGCGGCCGGGCGAAGACCAAGGCGACCTGAGTCACCAGCGTCCGAGGGCAGGCCGCGCGAGGGCAGGCCGCGCGAACAGGGCCGCGGCCGTCAGAATCGCCCGCCTCGCCGCGGGAACGATGCGGGCGCTACCAAGGCTGCGAGCCATGGCGCCACGGCAGGCCCTGGCGGCGGTGTGGTGAACCCGAGCGGCGCCGATGCCGCAGCCGATCCGGTGAACACAGCGGACGCGACGAGCGCCGCCGATGCCACGACCCTGCCAGCAGCAGCGCAATCCGTCGATGGCGGTCCGCAGCCTCGGCCGCCTGCCCATGCCGCTCCAGATGACGTTCCAAACGCCGGCGCTGGCGCGCAACCGGATTCCGGTTCCAAGCCGTCTGATGGCGCCGGACGTCGGCGCAGGCGCGGCCGCCGGGGCGGTCGTCGGGGGCACGGACCGGAAGGCCGTGGGTCAGCCCCGAGCGGTGAGCCCGGACCGGCCGGCGCGCCACCTGAAACCCCGTTGGATGGCAGGTCCGAACTGCCCCGCCCTTCGGGTGATCGCAGAAACGACACGCCCAGCGAATCGAGCACATGACCGGAAAGAAGTTCTACATAACGACCGCGATCGATTACGCGAACGGCGACCCGCATTTCGGACACGCAGTCGAGAAAATCGGCGCCGACGTAATCGCCCGCGCCCACCGCCAGATGGGCGATCGCGTCCATTTTCTGATCGGCATGGATGAGCACGGGCAGAAGGTCGCTCAGACAGCCGCGGCGCAGGGAATAGAGCCGCAGGCGTTCACGGACCAGATTGCCGCTCGATTCCGGGCGTTGTGGGACACGCTGTTGATCTCGTTCGACCAGTTTATCCGTACCACCGACAGCGGCCACAAGAGCGGAGTGCGCGCCTTCATCAAGCGCATCGCCGAAGCGTCGCCCGACGACTTCTACGAAAAAGAGTACGAGGGGTGGTACTGCGTGGGTTGCGAGCTGTTCAAGCGCGACGACGAGGTCATCGAGAGCAAGTGTGTGCTCCACCCGACGCGCGAGCTGCAGTGGACCAAGGAGCGCAACTGGTTCTTCCGCCTCTCCAAGTACCAGCCGTTCCTCAAGGACCTGATCGAGCGGCGGCCGGAGTTCATCGCGCCGGAGACCCGACGAAACGAAATTCTTGGGCTCCTCGCTCAGGGACTCGAAGATCTCTCCATTTCGCGCGCACGGCTTTCCTGGGCGATTCCCTTTCCCATCGCGTCCGCGTCCGGCGAACCGCAGGGCACCTGGGTCTGGTTTGATGCGCTTCCGAACTACCTCACAGCAACGGGGTATCCGGACGCCGGCTGGAAGGAGCGTTGGCCGGCGCAACTCCATGTCGTTGGCAAGGACATCACCCGGCTTCACAGCGTAGTCTGGCCGGCCATGTTGCAGGCGGCGGAACTGCCCCTGCCCGAGCGTGTGTGGGGCCACGGGTTCGTGAGTTTCGAGGGGCAGCGGTTTTCCAAGTCGGCCGGCGTGACGCTCAGCCTGACGGACGAAATTCAACGGTTCGGGCCCGATGCGTTTCGATACTTCCTGATGCGCGAAGTCCCATTTGATGGCGATGGCAGCTTCTCGATCGAGCGCTTTTCGGCCGTGTATACGTCGGAGTTGGCGAACGGGCTGGGCAACCTTGCCAGCCGCGTTGTTGCGATGATCGAGAAGTACCGTGCCGGCGTCGTGCCCGCCGGTGGAGCATCGGCACTGGACGCCGATGATGCGATTGACGTTCAGGCAGTTGTGTCGGCGCTCGACGGCAGCCGCGGATACCTGTGCCACGAGGCGGTCGAGGCAACGACGCGCATGACGACCCGCGCGAACTCGTTCATTCAGCAGACCCAGCCCTGGACGTTGGCCAAGGATGCCGCCCGGGCCGGTGAACTCGACGGCGTGCTCGCGGCCCTCGCGCGCTCATTGGGGAGGCAGGCGGCCGCGCTCGCGCCGTTCATGCCGGCAAAGGCCGAGGCGCTCTGGCGTACTTTGGGAGCGCCAGGAACGGCGGCTGGAACGCCGTTTTCGGCCCTCGCGGCGCTCTCAGCGGAGGGATGGCGGGTGCAGAAAGGCGAACCGCTCTTTCCGCGCCCCGAACAGCCGCCGGCACCACCCGCATCAGGCACCGCCGCCAAAGGTTGACGGTCGCCTGCTCGACGGCGACTTTGTGTGGATGCCGCGACGCCACTGGACCATTGTGATCGTCCCTTCCGACAACGAGGGGACACGTTCGTTTTCGATCAGCGACGGCAACCGGAAATCCCTGCTTTGGACGGGTGGGTTCGGCGCCGCGGTGGTTCTGGCGGCTGCGGTGTTCCTGTTTACACCGTACGCAACGCCGGCTGGCCGCATCGCGCTGGCCGAGAATACGCGGCTGCGGGCGGAACTCGATGGGGTAGACGTCAAGTTGATGGCGCTGGCCGATACGCTGAACGAGATCGGTGAGCGGGACCGCCAGCTTCGAATGATGGCTGGGCTCGCCCCTGATTCGACCTCGATTGCGATCGACGATCCCGGGTTCATCGACGCTGGTCAGGATCGGCGCGTCGCATCGTTTCTGCCTTCGGCTCCTGCGCGGAAGTCGTTACTCAGCAGGTTCGGCTTCGCGAGCGACGCGCGCGAGCAGATCGCCTTGCTTACGTCCCGGGCCTCAGCTCTGGCACGGAGCTTCAGCGCCGTGAACGATACGCTCACGCAAAACCTGGAGCGGATTGCCAATACGCCGTCGATCATGCCGACGGTCGGCTGGCTGTCGAGTCAGTTCTCACTGAGCCGTTTTCACCCCGTGCTCCACGAGAACCGGCCGCATCAAGGCATTGACGTCACCGCCGACATGGGCGCGCCCATTGTGGCGCCCGCGAGCGGCCGCGTCAAATCGGTCGGTTACGAAGCCGGATACGGGAACACTTTCGAGATCGATCACGGCAATGGCATCGTGACCCGCTTTGCGCACTGTTCGCGCATCATTGTCCGAAAGGGCCAGACAGTAACGCGCGGCCAGCTCATTGCGACTGTCGGGAACACGGGACTCACGATCGGATCGCACTTGCATTACGAAGTGCACGTGAACGGCAAGCCGGTCGATCCGCTTCGCTACGTGCTCCCGGACAGGATCGCGGACTAGCGTTGTGGTCGAGTCCGCTCGAGCGGCACGGCAAACGCACACCACAACGGTAGCGTAGGACAGAAACAACAAGAGGGCGGCGGAACCTGACTTCGGTTCCGCCGCCCTCTTACACTCCACGACGTCCGGAAGGTGCGGACGCCCCTCCCGCTTACGGAGGGGTCGGTGAACTGGCCGGGTTGGCGCTACCGCCCCAGGTGTACAGAGCCTGACCAAACACGCCAAGCTCCTTGGCCGGGACAGGCATCTCGTGCGGCGTGCCGGTGAGCAGCCCGTCGATGCGACGACGGTTCAAGAAGTTGATCGAGCCGATGCCGAGCAGTTCGATTTCCTGCTCGTACTGCAGCCGGGTCGTAAGCAATGTTGCACCGTCGCCCGCGGCGGCTGGCGTGAGCCCGCCGCGCGTTACGCGCGACTTGTTGATAAGCGTAGCGGCAGTAGCCATGCTTCCGCCGCTGCGGATGAGCCCCTCCGCCCATAGCAGATCATTCAGGGTCGCCGTGAGGAACGGTGCGACGCCGAATCCGCCCCAGATACCGCTCGGATCCTGCTCGCCCGTAAGGTCGTAGCGGATGTGCCCGAGGTTCGACTGATGATAGTCGCCACGCGCAGAGTTGAAGCTCTTCACGGACGTCCACATGAAATCGGTACCGGCGTTGGCCGTCTTCGGAATGTTCCCCCAGTCGTCGACCATTGCAGGGGTACCGAACGAACCGTCGCCAAGCCGCTTGTCAGGCGAGTTCGGCGGCCCGTTTCCACCGGCAGGCCACGGATGCGTCTGGCTCGCCGGATCCAGCATGTTCGCCACGCGTGTACTGATGCGGCCCGTGTCGACAGCGTTGAACCAGTAGTAGAGTTCGTGACACCAGGCGACGCACCCGTCACCATTGAACAGAATGTCGCTCGTGAGTCCGTTTGACGCATACGAAGCGACCCGCGCCCAATCCACCGCGGCATTCTCTGCTGCGTTTCGCGGCCACATTGCCAGCGTCATGGCCGCCATCGTGCTGGCCAGCCGCGAGATCTGCGTATTCGTGTAGGTATAGCCGTTCGTCCACGACGACAGCGTCGTAAACGAATTGGCATTTGCCAGCGCGATGGCATCGTCCAGTTTGGCGAGCGCAGCATCGCGCATGGCCTTCCGGTCCGAATAATCGAGCGTTGCCAAGTCGACCGTTTCGTCGACGATGTATCCCTTGTCGTACATCAGCGCGATCTGCATCATCGCTGCGCCCTGCATCAGTACCGCGATCGTCTCCGCCCGCTTCGTCGCAGACGGCGACGAGAACTCGATACCGTTGACCCGGATCGCGGTCAGTACGTCCGTCGCCGAGGAAAGCGTGGAGTAGTAACCGGTCCACGGACCTTCGATGCTCGTGCGGCCGGCCGCGGCTGGATCGTTCTGCCACGGACGCGAGTTCCGCGTTCCATCGGCGTCGATGGACGAGTAGAAGTTCATGTTGTAGTTGTTCCACGAGGCGCTGTAGCTCTGCGCCTGTGTAAGCAACACGATGTTTCCTTCATTCGCGTCGAACGTGTTGATGAACGTTCGAAGCGTACCGCCGGCGACGCCCTCGAGCGCAGCCGGATCCGCGAGCGCACGCTTGGCGTCCGGATTGTTCGGGTTTACTACGTCGAGACTGCCGCACGCCAGACTGGCAAGCACTGCCAGGAGCGCGGCCCCTCGAGTGAATCGAATGTTATGCATCGTCGATTTTCCTCTTTATTGGGAACGCGGCTCAGTAGCCGAGTTCGAAGACGAAGGTGAACGTGCGGAACGTCGGATACGTGAAGTAGTCCACGCGATAGGCAAACGGGTTGCCGCCGCCCGGGCCTGAGACGTCGGGATCGAAGCCCTTGTAGTTGCTGCTCGTCCACAGATTGCGGCCCACCAGACCAACTCTTGCCGTCGAGAAATCCCCGATTCGGATGCTCTTGGCAAACGCCGCGGGCAGCTGGTAGTACACCGACGCTTCGCGGAGACGCGTGTACGTGCCATCTTCGGTGAAGTAGTCGCTGGGGTCAAAGTTGTTGTAGAACGTCTGGTAGTACGTCACCGGCTTGCGCTCGGCGGCCGGCTTGGAGCGCTGGTCGTACACGAAGTCGCGCTGCTCGTTGAAGGGCCACTGGCGCGTGTAGTTGTAGATCTTGCCGCCCTGATTGAGCTGAATCACGCCTGAAGCCGAGAATCCGTGGTACTGGAAGCTCGTGCTCATCGAGAGCGTGTAGTCAGGATTGACGTCGCCAATCGCCTGCAGCGTGCCAGTCTCGTCGGCGAACTTCAGCGGCTTCTCGTTGACCGTGTGGTATGCCGAATTCGCGACGTAGAATCCTTCTTCGTTGAGCCGGTAATCCGAGACGGCTCCGGTCAACGCCTTTGCGGCAATCGTCGTTGCCAGGTCGTCCGCCGTGCGAATCCACTTCGAACCGTAGATGATGCCGAACGGCTCGCCCTTGGCGATGCGGAAGATCCGCGTGTTGGCGTCGCCACCACCGTTCACGCCGTTCGGACCAACAAGGAACGGTCCGACGTTCAGGTCGGTGATCTTCTGGCGGGTACGATCGGCCGCCAAGTTGACGCGCCAGAACACGTCACGCTTCGAGAGCAGCACGGCCGCGATCGCGATCTCATGGGTCCGGCCTGCCAGCGTACCGGCGTTGGCCCAGCGGTTCTGGTAACCCGTCGCCGACGACACCGGCACGTTGAGAATCTGGTCCGACGTGACCTTGTCGGAGAAGCTGTACTCAAGCGTGTAGTCCTGCAGGAAGTTCAGGTTGAAACCGTACTCGTGCTCGCGCGAGAAGGCAGGCCGAAGGCTCGGATTGCCGAGCGTGACCTTCGACGGGCTGCCACCGATGATCGCGAACTGTTCGTACTGGGCGTCCCACACCGGACGGAGCCCGGCGGTGCCATACGATCCGCGCAGCTTCAGTTCATCCACACCCGGGATGGTGAAGTCTTCGCTCAGCCGGTATGCGGCCGAGAAACGGTGGTACGTGGCGCCGCGCTGCTCGGAACCAAAGAGTGAAGACTCGTCGCGGCGCACGAGTGCGTCGAGCACGAGCTTGTCCTTGATGTCGAACGTTGTGACGGCGAAGTAGTTCTGATTCTTGGTCGCGCGCGTGAACGAACCCGGCAGCACCGGCTTGTCCGGGTCCTGCGCCGCGGCCGAAAACTCGGTCACCTTTGGCACCGTCAGCGCCGTGGCGGTCACACTCACTTGATTGTCGAGCTGATCTTCATACACGAACGCGATCTTGCTCGTGTTTGAGAACCACCTCGTGTCGCGGATCGACGTGAGCGTCAGCCCCGTGTTGTACGACCGCTGGGCCAGGATGGCCTGCCTCAGCCTGCCCGTCCCCGACCCGCCTGACGAGTTGAGATACCCAAGCGGTGTGAAGTTCTTGTTGTTGGCGTTCGAAAGGTCGTAGTTGAAATTCGCGTCCGCCGTGAGCCAGAGAACCGGGCGGTACCGCGTGCGGAACGTCCCTGTGAACCGGTCGCGGTCGTTGGTAACCTTGCCGTTCGCCAGGCCGTACAGCGGATTGATCACGTTGCCAGAAGCCGGGGGCACCTTGACCAGCGCGTTGTACGGCGACCCATCCTTGTTGTCGGCCGTGATATCGGCGTTCGGCTCGAGGAAACGCATGCCGAACAGCGGTCCGAGGTTCTGATCGTTGACCTGATCCGCCGTCGACCGACCATAGAACGCGCCGACCGAAAAGTCGGCCTTATCGTTGAGCGAATGATCGACGTTCACCCGGAAGTTCTGCCGGCTGTAGCCTGTGAGAACCTGCAGGATTCCGGTCTCCCTCGAATTCTCGAACGACGCCGCGAAGTTCGTCGGGCCTCGGCGTTCACCGACGGAAAGATAATTCGTCAAGAACAGGCTCTTCCGGAAAATCTCGGCGTTGTGATCGAAATACTCGGGATAGTTGTTGTCCGCGATTCGATCCGCCTTGGCGGTGCGGTTGCCGTTCCCGTCGAGCTTGAACGCCGTGCCGCTCATTTCGTATTCGTGCGCGTCGTTGCGCGGAATGAACTTCGGCAGCCAGCTCGATCCCACTTCGTTGCGGAACGTGACGACCCGCTGGCCTTCGGCAAGGTTCGCACCGCGACGCGTGAAGATCTGCACCACGCCATTCGCGGCGTCCGAGCCGTACAGCGAACTCGCCGCGGCGCCTTTGATAACCTCAACGCGCTCGATGTCCTGCGAGTTGATGTCGGCCATGCCCAGACGTGTGATCGTGCCGTCAACGATGATCAGCGGATCCTGACGACCCGTCATCGCCGTTGAAGCGCGCAACCGAATGGCTGGCTCCGACCCGGGCTGCGCAGACGAACCAATGGTCACGTCTGCTCCGGCCACCTTGCCGGCGAGGGCCGCGAGCGGCGTCGTTGCAGGCGCTGCTCTCATCTGCTCGGCGTCCACAACGCCAACCGAGAACGCGGTCTTCCGCGTTGACGTGGCGTCGCTCACTCCCGTCACCACCACCTGCTCCAGACTCAGGACGTCCTTCTCAAGCTCGAAGTCCTTCACCGTCTCGCCAGCCGTCAGCGTGAGCGGGAGGACCTTCGGCCTGTAGCCGATGAATCGGGCTCTCAGGTTTACTCCCCTTCCGACGCGACCTGTAATATCGACCGAGAAGGAATACTTGCCGTCAACCGACGTGATCGCGCCAACACCCAGCTCGGGGATGCTGACCGACGCGCCGCCCACTGGCATGCCGTTCGATGTCACCGTACCGCTGTACACCGCGCTCTGAGCGGCAAGCGGGTTGGCGGTGAGCATCATAGCGGCAACCACCGCGACTGCGGTGAAGGCTCGCTGGACCAAGGCTCGGACCATGAGTTACTGACCTCACTGAAAGGAGGGAATGGTGGGGAACACGCCACTGCGCGTTCGGTACTACCTCTACAACCTCTACAACCTCTACTACCTCGAAGCGTGCGCGGGGCGTCATCATGAGCGACGCACCGGTGGGGCCGCGAACCTAGGACGTTCGCATCACAAAATGTGTAAACTGCCCGTCCGCGGCGCAAGCCTTATCTCGTTGATGACTAGCCTGTTACGGGCGTTCGGAGGCCAGCTCCGCGAAGGGAGAGGGAGGCGGATCATCCCGATAGTCGATATGTTTTTCTCAATGACCGATTTCGCCCGTGCCCCGCAGGGCCCACGCCCAAGCCGGTTGGCCGAGCACAGCCACGCGGCGCTGGCCGCGTTTGGGCGGCGCTCCCGCGCGGCAGCATGCGCGGTCGCGAGCGTCGTCGCGAGCGTCGTCGCGGCCTCTGGACTGTTTGCGGGCGGATTGAGCGCACAGAGCGGCAGCACGACGTTGAGCGGTCGAGTGTTCGACAAGACGTCTCGTTCCCCAGTCGTGGCGGCAGAGGTCGTCCAGCCGAACGGAGCGGCGGTTGCAACAGATTCGATCGGACGATTCACGCTCGTCGGTGTTCCGCTCGGCACGATTCGCCTGGTCATCCGAGCAACCGGGTTTCCAATCACGACGTTCGACATCACGGTGAACGACGGCTTGAACGGCGAGCCGATCATTCAGATCGATTCCACGGCAGCTGGAAACCCCGATGCCCAGCCACTGCCGGAAGTCACCGTCATCACCAAGCCATCGCTGGGGCCGAGATACGCGGATTTTGAGCGCCGTCAGAAGACGGGGCGCGGCCAGTACCTCACCCGCGAACAGATTGAGCGTTCGGGGTTCAACTCGCTCCAGGAGACGTTGCGGACGCTCCGTGGCGTACAAGTGGATTGCGGCGGTGGCGGAGGCTGCTACGTCCATATGGCGCGCGCTCCGATGCGGTGCCTGCCCGAGTACATCGTGGACGACCGCGTGGACAACGTTTTCGGCATTCGTACCCCGATGCAGGACATTCAGGCAATCGAGGTCTACACCGGGCCGGCGGACGTTCCTGGTGAGTACGCCGGCCGCAACGCAGGCTGTGGCGTCATCGTCATCTGGACGAGGTCTGGCCCGCCCGTGCGCCGGCGTCCCTGACCGTGATCTCCCGGGAACCGACGGGGATTGCCACCGTCTGTTCTCGCCCGCCGGGCCACCGAATCCAAACCGAGTCGCCCGGCACCGCCGTCAGAACCGTCGTTGCGGCATCCATGGACCAGTAGCCGGTGCCCGCGTGGATTTCACGCACGGCTCCCCGGGCACTGCCGCGTACCGGAGCGAGCTGCGTGCCGATTCCAAGCGGATTTCCGGCACCGCCGTCGAGCCGAACACGAACGCCGCGAGTGCCCCCGGCATTGCGCCAGAGCGTGGTCGCGGCTCCGTTTTGCGAAACGGCTAGATCGACCCGCCCGTCACCGTCAAAGTCGGCTGCCGCCGCGCCCCGCATATCGCCGAGCACTGAGATTCCGGACTCGCGCACGCCAAGGGGACTGAACCGACCCGTTCCGTCACCGATCAGCACAAGACCGGCGCCCGCGTCGAAGCGCGGAGTTTCCATCGCCGTGGGCGAGAAGTTCTGCGCGAGAAAGAGGTCCTCAGCGCCGTCTCCGTCAAAGTCGGCGATGACCACTCCGAACGCAGGAGCGCGCTGCGCTTCTGACGGAAGTGGTACGACTTCAAAACGGTCGCCGGTGTTCAGAAAGAGCGAATGATCGTATGTGGTCGCGCCAACCCGGATTGCCGTGACGCCGATCATGTCGAGCAAGTCGGCAACGGTCGTACGGGAATAGTCCAGGAAAGAAGTGATCCGCTCGCGCACGACCGGCACCGCAGCGCCGATGCGGGCGAGTGATTCGAGGGGCATCGACGCACCGCTCGTTGCGTCGGGTCGCGCGAACAGCAGGCCGACGGACTGCCCGCCGAAGTTCCCGACGTGGAGTTCATGCGGGCGGGCCGACGTAGCTGCCCACGGCGTATTACGTCCCCAACTCGTCGCCACGATATCGAGGCGCCCGTCGCCGTTGAAATCGCCGACGCCGAGTCCGTTCCATCGGCTGAAGGTCTCCGAGAGCCCGCGATCCTTCGTGACATCGCGCAGCCGGCCGCGTTCGTTGCGGAGCAGCCTGACGGGGCCCCACTCGGTGGCGACGAGCAAATCGGGCCAGCCGTCGCCATCCATGTCTGCCCATACGGCGCCAGTCACCAGGCCGAGCGAACCCATAGCGGCACTGTTTGCCTCGTCCGGCTCCCAGCCGCCGGCCTCCGTGCGCAGGAAGAGCCGCGAACGGGCGGCGAGCGGCCATGCACCCGGTCGGACCCGCGCACCGACAAACAGGTCGAGCCGTCCGTCACCGTTCACGTCCGCTAGTGCGAGCGCGCCAACGCTGGCCGTATCGCCTGCGATGACAGGCACTGCCGCTCCGGCGGCGCCGGCCACTACTGGAACTCCAACGACTGACGGTACCCGTAGCGCGTCGGAATCAGAAGCAGCCTCGTAGTTCGCCTGCCCGGCGAGTAGCGTCAGAGCTCGCCCTGCAGGGACCGGCACGACCGTCGTCATATCCCAGCGCGCCGGTGGACCACCGATCGCCAACGGAGTGAATCGCCCGATGCCGTTGCGCAGGACTGCGAGACGGCCGCCGGCGCCGGCGCCTACGACGAGGTCCTCGCGCCCGTCGCCATCCACGTCGATCCAGCTTACCCCAGGACCGAGTTGGCTGAGTTTCGTCGGCAAGAGTGACTGACGCGCAAAATCGTCGAACAGTGCATCGGCATGCGTGTGCCCGCCGAGCAGAGCCGTCGCGTCGGCAAACAGCGGACGCGCCGAATCCGCTGGCGTTGGCACCGCACGTCTTGACGTGGCGGTGTCGCGCGCCGCCGGAGCGATTTCGTAAAGGCGGTTGGCCCGCGCGGCAACGGTATCGACCTGACCGTCGCGCCAGCGCACTTCTATAGAAGGCGTCGTGTCGCTTCCCGTGGCGAATGAGACCATCGGTTCGCTACCCGAGAGGTAATAGCCGCCGGCCGTTATTTCCTTCGACTGCGCCGGGAGCCCCGCGGCCCGAACGGTTACCACCGCGCCAACGCCCATGCTATTCGCGCCCCGCGCACGAAGCCGAACGGCGATTCGCGGCGATGACGTTTCGTTCCGGTAGATCGCTGCCGGCGCGTCGAGCCTGCCGACCACCACGTCGGGATCGCCGTCGCCGTCCAGATCTGCGATCGCGATTGCGTTCGAGATTGCGCTGTCGCCGCCGAAACGCCAGCGAACGCTGACATCCTCAAACGTGAGATCGCCGCGATTTCGAAATGCGACGCTGCGCGCGGCCAGTCGCGGAAACTCGCCCTGCTCACGGTTCCACGGGATCGGCGGCCGACTGGCACGCATCCGCTCGAACGTGTCGGCATCGCGCACGTCCCATCGATGCCCGTTCACAGCAAGAAGGTCCTCGTAGCCGTCGAGATCGGCGTCCACGAACGCCGAACCCCACGTCCAATCGCTCGCGGCGACCCCGGCGAACTCCGCCACCTGAGCGAAGGTGCCGTCGCCGCGCGCCGCGAGCAGCATGTTCTGCATCCACTGCGCACGGTCGGGTGACAGGCCGACCCTTTTGGGGAGCGGGGAGTGCGTGGCCACCTGACGTTGACGCTGCTCCAGCGTCTGACTCAGCATGTCGGCCGTGAAGATGTCCACGTGCCCGTCACGATTCACATCGGCGAAGTCAACCGACATGCACGTATTGCTCGTCTCGCGAATCGCAAACTGCCTCACGAGCTGAAAACCGCCGCGTCCGTCGTTGATCCAGATCTGATCCGGATCCTCGAAGTCATTGCAGACATACAAATCGGGCGCGCCATCGCCGGTGAAGTCGTAAAACCTCGCCGAAAGCGTGAAGAAATCAGGCTCAGCCCGAAGCGGTGTGCCATTTTCGTCGCGAAATCGCGGCCCGGCGATCGGAACGGCAGTGAAATGCCCTGCTCCGTCGTTGAGGTAGAACAGGTCGCGTTCCGCCCGCTGCGACCGAATAACTCCCCCCAGGTCGGGACGATCCTCGATCCGGTATTCCTTTTCCCACTCGGGAAGCACTTCGTAACGCGACCCTGTCTTGCGAACGACCTGATCGAACATACGCTGCGCCGGAGGATACGCGTCGAGCGCATTTCGGGTCTTGTACGTTCCTACATACAGATCCAGGTCGCCGTCCCCGTCCGTGTCGGCGAGCGTGAGCGCCGTCGCTGCAAACCCGGCGGCGAGCCCGCTCGTCGCAGTGGCGTCGGTAAAACGACCGCGCCCGTCGTTGAGCCAGAGCTTGATCGGACCACCGAGTGTACCGGCCAGGAGGTCGAGATCGCCGTCTCCGTCCACGTCAGCGAACGCCGCACTCGCTATGGCGAGGCCTTCTACGCCAAGGCCACTCGAATCCGTCACTTCGGAGAATCGAAATCCTCCGTCATTATGGTAGAGCGCAGAGGGAGTCTCGACGGAAGCGAGGAAGATGTCGGCCAGTCCGTCGCCGTCCACGTCGCCGAGCGCAACGCCGGCGCCGAGAATGAGATTCCGGTTCGCCATCGCGTGTTCGTCATTCACATCGTTGCGATGCAAAACGCCCGTGGCCGAAGGGCGAAGCGCCGTGAATCCTTCCCGGCTGCGACCGCTGCCCCCGCCGCGCACGTCGAGGACTCGCCAGCGTATGCCGCCGGTCTCTTCGTGCCAGCTCGTGTCCACCGGCGAGCCGCACGACGCCGTAGAAAGCCCGGCGCCGACGAGCAGTGCTACGACGCGGATCAGCGGGCTCGCCGCCCGCAGCGTGCCACGTGCGACGGCGGGCATCCCAGCGCGCGCGCGCCTGGGCGTCACACCAGTGGACGACTCAGGGGGTCTTTCCGCCAGGCGGGGCGAAGTCAACCTTCGGGACTTCCGCGGCCGCTGCGTTCGTGAGCTCGAAATACTCACGCGCCTTCATTCCCATGACCTTTGCAGTCATGAGCTGCGGAAACTTCCTTATGTAGGCGTTGTAGGCGTTCACCGTCGTGTTGTAGTCCGTGCGCGCAACAGCGACGCGATTCTCCGTACCTGCCAGTTCATCCTGCAGGCGGAGGAAGTTCTCGTTCGACTTGAGCAGTGGATAGCTCTCGCTGATTGCGATCAGACGCCCAAGCGCGCCGTTCATCTGCTGCGACGCCGCGGACATTTGCGCGAGGTCGCCCGAAGCAGCGGCCCCGGCGAGCTTGGCCCTCGCTTCGGCAACAGTCTCAAACACCTGCGCTTCCTGCGCCGCAAATCCTTTCACCACTTCAACAAGATTCGGAATAAGGTCGGCACGTCGCTGCAGCTGCACCGAGATCTGCTGTTTGGACTGACTTGTCGCCTCATCGAGCGTCTGAATCCTGTTGTACCCACATCCCGACGTGAAGAGCGCAATCGCCAGCACCACCGGCGCGAGTCGATTTCGATGTGTGTGCATGTCATCCTATGTCGATAGACGGAAGAGGAGAAGAGGAAATCTACTGTGCAGCGGCGGTGGAACCCTGCGCGTCAACCCACCGAAGGAGTTTGGCGAGGCCCGTGTGGAATCCGCCCGTTGCGGCGTCAAGATCGGCCTTTGCGACGTCTGCCTGGCCCCTTCGCTGCTTCAGCGCTGCCAAGAACGGATTCGCATCGAAGCCCGCCAGCTCGGCTGCTGCTGCGCAAACGCCCTCGGCCTCAACGACGGCATCGCGACCTGCCAACCGCAGTGCCGCCCGCATCAGCGCCACCGCACGGCTTGCCTGGCCGGCCAGGATGGAGCGCCGGGCGGATACGTTGCCTCCTGCCGAGGCGATCGCCGTACGGACGGCAAGCGTGACCGCCAACAGTTCGTATTCCAGCTGGTGCCTGATATCGGCGTTGCGCACTCCGGCGCGTGCCGTGAGGGCAAAACCACCGGCGGAGTGCAGCACGCGATTCCGGTCCGAAATGTCGGCGTGCTCAATGGCAAACACGTCCACGCTCGAGATCCACTCGGCTTGCGTGAGAGTCAGCGGCGCCGCGTTCCCCGCACTCTCCCAGGCCCGCGCGATCGCGCCGGCCGCCTGCATTGCGACAACATCGAGCGTCGCGACGACTACGACGATGTTGTGCCCCTTGGTCGCGGCCGGGTCGGTAGCCGTCGACCCGTAAAGCACGACTCCAAGCAATCGGTCGCCGTGGGCTGATTTGAGTTGTTGAAGCAGGTTGTCCAAGGTCATGCGCGCTCCCGAAAACATGTCACGTACGTTCAAAAACTCCCGCTCGATCCACCACCCGAGAATCCGCCTCCGCCGCCAAACCCGCCAAATCCTCCTCCGCCACCGCCGCCGAAACCGCCTCCGAATCCACCGCCAAAACCGCCATGACGGTTCCAGCCGCTCCGCCGATGCATCGATCGCCCAAGCATATGGCCCACGAGGAACGGGAGGCACCCAGTCCTGGAGCCGCTCGTCAGCAATGCGATTACGATAAAGAACACGATGATCGCAGTGCCCGGGGACATACCGCGGCGCGACGACGTCAGGCGCCCGCCGCCAACTGGCAGGCCTTCGATGCCCGCCGAATCGAGCGAGAATCCGAACTCGGTGCCGTACCGCTCGGCCAACCGAAGCGTGATGATGAACAGCCCACCGCCGTAGTCGCCCTGACGGAAATACGCGGTCGCCTCGCGCCGCATGTCGCCGGCAACGCCGTCGGGAATGAACCCCTCGGCGCCCTGTCCGACCTGAATGCTGATATGGCCTTGCCCGTCGGTACTGGTCTCTCTCGGAACCAGGAGCACGACGACGCCGGCGTTGCGCCTCGCGTCACCAACCGCCGCATCGAGACCGACCTTCCATTCCCGGCCAATCCCCAGGGCGACGGTGCCAACGTCACGGCCGGCGATGTCCGGAAGTGTCACGACCGTGATTTCGCCGCCACTCCGTTCACGAACGAAGGAGGCAAGCATTTCGATCAGGCGCGCGTGATTGGCAGGCACTACCGACGCGAAGTCGTTCAACAACCCGCGCGGCGCGGGAATGGAAAACTCAGCCGGCGTCTGCCCTCGAGCCGGCCGCGGCGTCGTGATCACCGCCGTCACGATTCCGCCGATAACCAACAACGCAGTCGGCAGCGCACGACGAATCCCCGCGCGCAGGGGCAATCGTCCTGTCCGGTCCATGTTGAGGCGGCGAAAACAGCTGGGAACGCATGTGCTGGCCACGTTGAAACCTATCGCTCGTAGAAGTTATGACTGGGCTGGCCCCCGCGTTTTGCGTGGGTTAGTTCCTCCGGTGTAGCGCGGAGTCAC
>JAQBYI010000048.1 GCA_027622655.1 Gemmatimonadota bacterium
GTTGATCGAGAACCGGGCTCTCGCCGATGCGATGGGGTACTCGAGGATCAAGTCAACCATCGCCTGTTGCCAGGCGAGATCGGTCGCGGCCGGAATCGGTGCTTCATTGAAGTGCGCAACTGCCGCGCCGAACGACTCAAACGAGCGATCGCTTTGCAACGACACGCGAGCGCTGCGAATCAAGGGCGCGCCAAGCTCCGCGCCGCCTTCGTAGATCCGGATGTTGTCGGACACCCAGATCTTGGTTCCGTCGCGCAGGAGTGAGTCGAGCTGCGAGAGCTCCAGATACCCGGGACCTCGGAGCGGCCACTGTATGTCGCGCATGGCTTCGAGCGGAACGCGGGCCACGAGTCGCAGCGTCCCGCCGTCGGGCTTGAGGTACGCGATGATCGTGACGCTCTGAGGGATCTCGTGGGCCGGGACCGTGTGCGGGGTGGCCAAAATCAAGGCAAATGCAGTGCCCAGCGCGGCGGCGAGCGCTCGTGGCAGAGTGCCCGCCGGCCTCGGCGCGACTGGACGGCAAAGCGTCGCAAGGCGTACTATCATTGGTTCCAGAACATCCCGCAGCATCGCACGAACTTACACTCTCACGCCGCACCCCACACGCGCTTCTGCAAACGGCATGCATACGGCATGCTTGTGCGCATGGGACGCCCACCAGGATCCGATGCGATCCACCAGGAACATCAGGAGAGGGGAATGGATGTGATCCGAAGGTCCGTCATTCGCAGCGGCGCTTTTGCGCTCGCCGCGATCTCGCTCGGAACCACCGCCGTTGCAGCCCAAGCGGCACAGGCGCCGCGGTTCACCGTCGATCTCTTTTGGCCCGCACAGCTCCCGACGCACCAACTGCTCGGCTCAGCGGTCGGCGTGGCGGTGGACGCGCAGGATCACGTCTTCGTCGTGCACCGGACCGACTCGTTCACCGGGAGGACGGAGACCGGCGCTGACGCCAATCCGCCAATCGCGGAATGCTGCATCAGCGCGCCGCCGGTTCTCGAGTTCGACGCGGCGGGCAAGCTCGTGAAGGCATGGGGTGGCCCGGGAGCGGGGTACGACTGGCCCGCGATTCCGGCAGGGATCGCAATCGATCCCAAAGGAAATGTCTGGATCACCGGTAGCGGTGGAATGGACGCGCAGGTGCTGGTCTTCACGCACGACGGGCAGTTCGTGCGACAGATCGGAAGGGCCCCGGCTGCAGGGCGCGGTGGGCGCGCAGGGCGCGGTGCTGCGGGCGACACGACTTATCAGGGCGTATCCCCGGGGGCAGCCGGAGGTGCGAGAGGTGCTGCTCCGGCAGCCGGCCGTGGTGGCCGTGGACGCGGCGGACCGCCGCCAACGCTTCCGGCCAACAGCATGGCGATGGATGCCTTTGGTGGCGCGACGCGAATCGCCTTCGACGCGACCGGAGCGACGGCGTTCGTCGCTGACGGCGAACGCAACAGGCGCGTGGCGGTCGTCAACGTGGCGAGCGGAGCAATCACCAAGAGCATCGGGGCGTACGGCAACACGCCGAGCGACGCGGCGACTCCGGCGTACTCGCCGGGCGGTGCGCCTTCGCAGCAGTTTTCGGGTGTGGCGTGCGTCGAAACGTCGAAGGACGGATTGCTTTATGTGTGCGATCGCGGCAACAACCGCATCCAGGTCTTTCGGCTGGATGGCACGTACGTCACGGAAATGAAGGTCGCCGGGGCGACGCTTGGCGAGGGCTCGGTGTGGGATATCGCGTTTTCAGCGGACGCGAACCAGCGTTTCCTGTACGTGGCCGACGGCACCAATCAAAAGGTCCGTGTTCTCGACCGCGCGAGCCTCAGGGAGCTCACCAACTTCGGCGACGGTGGCCGCATTCCCGGCGCCTTCTACGCCGTTCATAGCATCGCAGTCGATTCGCAGGGTAACGTCTACACCACCGAGACATACGAGGGCAAGCGCGTGCAGAAGTTCACATTCGGAGGAGTGGGAGCCGTGACGAAAGCGAGTCAGGGGATCGTCTGGCCGGGAGCGGGACGATGAACGCCCGCCGCAACGTCCTCATTGGCGGCGCGTTTCTGGCCGCGATCGCGCTGCTGGTTGCCGGCGAGCGCGCCCTTGAAGCGCGTGCCCAGGGACAGATGGTTGACGCGCCGCGGTTCGAAGTTGACCCGCGGTGGCCCAAGCCGCTGCCGAACAAATGGGTGATGGGCAATGTGATCGGCGTCGGTGTCGACTCGCGCGACCACGTCTTCATCGTACACCGGAACGACACGCCCAACGCCCGCGAAGTGGCGGCCGCGCAGAATCCGCCGGTCGGTGAGTGCTGCATCGCGGCCCCGCCGGTGATCGAGTTCGATCCGGATGGCAACGTCGTAGCAGCCTGGGGCGGACCGCCGGCCGACAAGTCATACGTGTGGCCTACGTCGAACCACGGGATCGGCGTGGACGACCAGGGAAACATCTGGATCGGCGGCAACGGCGGCGGCAACCCCGCAACGGGGCAGGGCCCGGATTCGCACATTCTCAAGTTCACGCACGACGGTACGTATCTGCAGACGATCGGTGTGCCGGGGCAGCCGACCAATAGCGCGTCGAAGGATCACTTCGGCCGCGTGGCGAAGATCTCGTTCGATGCCAAGGCTCAGGAAGCGTACGCTGCCGATGGCTACGCCAACCACCGTGTGGCCGTGCTCGATATGAAGACCGGCGCGGTGAAGCGCATTTGGGGGGCGTATGGCAATGTCCCGAGCGACAGCAATCATGGGCCATACGACCCGGATGCACCGCTCATCACACAGTTCCGGACGCCGGTGCACTGCGCCGAGCCGTCTGACGACGGATTCGTCTACGTGTGCGACCGCCCGAACGACCGCATTCAGGTGTTCCGCAAGGATGGCTCGTACGTGAAGGAAACGCGCATTGCGCCGCGCACGCTCGGCGACGGTTCCGTGTGGGACATCGCATTTTCCAAGGACGCGGCGCAGAAATACATGTATCTCGCCGACGGCAAGAATGAGCGCATCTACGTGATGGACCGGGCGTCGCTCGAGATTCTGACGAGCTTCGGTGACGGTGGTCGTCAGCCGGGAATGTGGTTTGCCGTGCACAGCATCGCGACCGATTCCAAGGGCAACATCTACACGACGGAAACGTACGAGGGGAAGCGCGTGCAAAAGTTCGTGTATAAAGGAGTCGGGTCGGTGACGCGCGCAAACCAGGGGGCGCTATGGCCAAAGAAGTAGATGTGAGGTGACGCCAGCTGACGGTCGCAAGACCAAGGCCGAACTGATCGCAGAACTCGCCGCGCTCCGGTCGCGGGTCGAAGGCGTCCCTCAAAACTCCCCCGCATATCACGCGGGAGTCGCGGAGGCGATCCTCGCGAGCACGCCCGATCACGTCTACATGTACGACCGCGATATGCGGTACCGGTACGCGAGCGCCGCCGGCCTGCGCACGCTGGGGCTTACCGCGGATGCGGTCATCGGCAAGACATGGCGCGAACTCGGGTTCCCGCCTGAGGTGATGGAGCCGCTCGAGAACGAAGTCCGAACGGTGTTCAGCACGGGCGCGTCGATAACGAACGAGACAGCATTTCCGATCGCCACCGGCGTTGGCTACTACCAGTACGTGCTCTCACCTGTGCACAATGCCTCGGGTGATATCACGGGGGTCGCTTCCCACGTGCGCGATGTGACCGGGATGTCCCGGCTTCGCCGGTCGCTCGACGCAGTTGCCGCTGCCGTGAGGGCAAAGACGGGCGAGGAGTTCTTCGGCGAACTCGTTGTCCGGCTGAGCGCCGTCCTCGGCATGCGGTATGCCTTCATCGAAGAGTTCGTGGATTCCGACCGGACTCGCGTCCGCGCGGTGGCCGCGGCAGAGAATGGCGCGCCGGCCGGCGGTGTGGCCTATCAGCTCGCAGGATCGCCGTGCGAGAACGTCGTCGTCGGGTCGACATGCTCGTACCCGTCGGATGTACAGGCACTCTTCCCGCGGGACGCGCTCTTGAGCCTGATGCAGGCCGACGGGTATGTCGGGACTCCGCTCATCGGCGCCTCCGGGGCCGTGCTCGGGCTGCTTGCGGTGATCCACGACCACCCGATCACGGAGTCCGACCTGGTAAAGACGGTGATCGAGTTGTTTGCGGTGCGGGCCGGAGCCGAATTGGAGCGGCGCAACGCCGTGGTTCAGCTCGGGCGGGTGCAACGCCTGATGGTTTCTGCGGAGCGCGTCGGCCAGCTCGGCAGTTTCGAGTGGGACATCAAGGCAAATACCGTGCAGTGGTCGCCGGGGATATACGCACTCTACGGCGTGGACCCGGCAACTGCGCCGCCCATCACTTTCGAGTTTGCGATGTCGTTCGTTCTCGCAAGCGATGTGCCGCGCATCGAGGGGCAGGTTCGGGATGCGCTTGCCGGATTCGGCAGGGTTGAACTCGCGTACCGCATTCGGCGCACCGACGGCACGGAACGCACGCTCTGGGGACAGAGCGAAGTCGAGCGTGACGCCGACGGCGCACCGGTGATGCTCGTGGGCACGGTCCACGACTGGAGCGACAGGTCCGCCGCCGAGGCCGCCCTTCGCGCCTCGGAGGAGCGCTACCGCTCACTGGTTGAGAATGCGTCGCTCGGCATTTACCGATCGACCATCGATGGCCGGTTTACGTCGGTCAATCCGGCGATCGTCGCCATGCTCGGGTACGACTCTGCCGAGGAAGTGCTCGCGACCAGCATCGCCAAGGACATCTATCACGACGCCGCTGAACGACAGCGTCTCGTCGAGATCAACGCCGCCGCCGGGCCGATCATGCCTGTCGACGCGAAGTGGCGCAGGAAGGACGGATCAGTCATTTCAGTGCATTTGAGCGGAAGCCGAACGATGGGGGACGACGGATCGGAAGGCTTCATCATGACGGCGGAGGATGTCACGACTCAACGGCTGCTCGAGGGCCATCTCCGCCAGGCGCAGAAAATGGAAGGCATCGGCCGCATGGCGGGTGGCATCGCGCACGACTTCAACAACATTCTCACGGCAATCACGTCGTATTCGGAGTTGTTGTTGATGGCACCGTCAGGCGACGCGGAACGGCGCGGCGATATCGAAGAAATTCGTCGCGCGGCGGATCGCGCAGCGGCGCTCACGCGACAGCTCCTTGCGTTCAGCCGTCAGCAGGTGCTGGCCCCGCGCGTGCTCGATCTGAATGTGGTCGTTGCGGATATGGACCAGATGCTGCGCCGGATCATCGGCGAAGACATCACGCTTTCTGCGACGCTGCGCGCCACGGCGCAAGTGCGGGCCGATCCAGCGCAGATGGAACAGGTGATCATGAATCTTGTCGTCAATGCGCGCGACGCCGTCCGCGGGATCGCGGAGGTCGTGATTAGCACGGATGATCGCGTAGTGACGGCCGCGGAACGGATCGGTTCAAACCCCGTTGTGCCGGGGTCGTATGTGAGGCTCACGGTGGCCGACAATGGCGTGGGCATGGACGAGCAGACGCTCGCGAAAGCATTCGACCCGTTCTTCACCACGAAACCGGTCGGAATGGGAACCGGGCTCGGCCTGTCTACCGTCTACGGAGTTGTGAAGCAGAGTGGCGGATATTTACTCGCGACGAGCACGCCCGGCGTTGGCACGTCGATCGAGGTGTATCTGCCGGCGATACAGGCAACCGCGGAATGGCCGGCCGTGGCCAGCGCGCTGCACGCCGGCGGGACGGGCAAGGAAACGGTACTGCTAGTGGAGGACGACGAGGGCGTTCGCCGCGCGGCGCGAGTCGCCTTGCGGCGCGCCGGCTACAAGGTCATCGAGACCGGCGATCCACTGGCCGCTGCGGCGATAGCTCTGGACAACAAGGACGCGATCGATCTGCTGTTCACAGACGTCGTCATGCCGGGCCTGAGCGGTCGTCAGGTATGCGAACAGGTGCGTGCCATCATTCCCGATCTGCCGGTGCTCTACATGTCCGGTTATCCGGGCGCCGTCGCAGATCGCGAACATTCGCTGGAGCCCGGCGCGCGGCTTCTTCACAAGCCGTTCACCTCCGAGTCGCTCACGAGCGCGGTGCGGGCAGCGCTCGACAGCGCGCCAGCCAGCACGAAGGACTGAGCTTCACGTTCGCCCGCTAGGTGGAAGGCGCCGGATCCGTGCCCTTCCGGTAGCTCGCCGCGGGTTCGATACTATGACCCGTGCGCCGGATCTTCATCATCATCGCAGCAGGCAGCCTCGCTCTCATCGCCGGGCTTGCGCTGATTTGGCCGCCAGTCCTCTGGTCGCTCGTCGTCGTGTTGCCGCTCATCGTGCGTGGTATCGCCGACATGACGCAGACGCGGCATGCCGTTCAGCGGAATTTTCCGCTTATCGGGCACGGGCGGTATCTCATGGAGTTGATTCGCCCCGAGATCAATCAGTACTTCGTCGAGTCGAATAACGACGGCAAGCCGTTCAGTCGAAATGACCGTTCGATAGTGTATCAGCGCGCGAAGGGGGAGCTCGACACACTTCCCTTCGGCACGCAGCGTGACGTCTATGCCGTCGGCTATGAGTGGATCAATCACTCGCTGGCGCCGGTGCATCCCGACCCATCGTGCGAACGAGTGCTCGTTGGCGGTGCCGACTGCACCCAACCGTACTCAGCGTCGATCTTCAATGTCTCGGCGATGAGCTACGGTTCGCTGAGCAAAAACTCCGTGCTCGCGCTCAACGGCGGCGCGAAACTTGGCAACTTTGCCCACAACACTGGTGAGGGAGGACTGAGCCCGTACCATCTTGAGCCCGGCGGCGATCTCATTTGGCAGATTGGCACGGGATACTTCGGGTGCCGTCATCCAGAC
Organism: Gemmatimonadota bacterium; assembly: GCA_027622655.1. Taxonomy (GTDB): domain Bacteria; phylum Gemmatimonadota; class Gemmatimonadetes; order Gemmatimonadales; family Gemmatimonadaceae; genus Fen-1231. The sequence goes on from JAQBYI010000048.1 coordinate 6,804, forward strand.
GGCTCATTCGACATCGACATGTTCACGAAACGAGCGACATTGCTGAACGTGAAGATGATCGAGATCAAACTGTCGCAGGGTGCCAAACCCGGTCACGGTGGGATTCTCCCGGCCAAGAAGCTCACGCCGGAGATCATCGAGATTCGCGGCGTCGAACCGGGCAAAGATGTCCTCTCGCCCGCGGCGCACACCGCCTTCACTGGGCCGCTCGGATTGCTCGGGTTCGTGCAAACGCTCCGCCGCGCGAGCGGTGGCAAACCGGTGGGATTCAAGCTCTGCGTGGGGAAGCGCCAAGAGTGGCTCGCGGTCGTGAAGGCGATGCTGGTGTCAGGCATTCTTCCCGACTTCATTACAGTGGATGGCTCCGAGGGTGGCACGGGTGCAGCGCCGATGGAGTTTTCCGATTTCGTCGGCACTCCGTTGAACGATGGTCTGTCGTTCGTGAACGCCTCGCTCATCGGCGCCGGGCTGCGCGACGAGATCCGTGTGATCGCCTCAGGAAAGGTGAACACGGGATTCCAGATCGTCGCGAAGCTCGCGCTCGGTGCCGACATGTGCAACGCGGCCCGAGCGATGATGTTTGCACTGGGGTGCATTCAGGCGCTGCGGTGCAACAGCAACCAGTGCCCGACCGGTGTCGCGACGCAGGATCCCGAGCTCGTGGCCGGGCTCGTGGTGGAAGACAAGACGACGCGGGTTGCACGGTACCACAAGGAGACCGTCAAGAGCTTCATGGAAGTGCTTGGCGCGGCGGGGCTGACGCACACGCGCGATCTGATGCCGTGGTACGTCAACCGCCGGGTGAGCGCGCTCGAAACACGCACCTACGCTACGATCTACCCGCAGGCCCAGCCGGGTGAACTTCTGACGACGCCGGCGACCGGGCTTTTTGCAAACCTCTGGGCCGAGGCGAACGCGACCAAGTTTTAGCTTTCCCGTCAGGGGGTTCAGTCATGCTTCGCGCCATTCTCACGACCACGGTCGCCGTGTCACTATCCGCTCCACTCGTTGCCCAGCAGAAGCTCACGTATCCGCCGACGAAGCGCGGCGATGTTGTCGATACGTACAGTGGCAAGAAGATCGCCGACCCGTATCGCTGGCTCGAAGACGCAGATAGCGCAGAGACCAAGGCTTGGGTGCAGGCGCAGGCGACGTTTACCGAGAAGCATCTCGCCGAACTCTCGATGCGCGAGCGTTTCAAGGATCGGATCACCAGGCTGTGGGACTATCCAAAGACCGGCGTGCCCAGGGCAGAGGGTGGAGCGCTCTTCTATTCGAAGAACAGCGGACTGCAGAAACAGGCGCCTGTGTTCATGCGCCGTGGGACGGGCGCCGAGCGCGAGATCCTCGACCCGAACACACTCAGCCCCGACGGCTCGGTCTCCTTGGCGCAATGGGCGCCATCGCCGGATGCGAAGCTCCTTGCGTACGCCACGTCGGCGGGTGGTGCGGACTGGCAGGATGTTCACGTCCGAGACCTCGCAACCGGCAAGGATTTGAATGACAAGGTGGAGTGGGTGCGCTTCTCAGGATTGAGCTGGACGAACGACGCAAAAGGGTTCTTCTATTCTCGCTATCCCGCAGTCGCCGACCGGATGCAGGCTGAGCTGAAGGATCAGGCGCTGTACTATCACCGCATTGGCACACCGCAATCGGCTGACGTGAAGATCTACTCGCGGCCTGACCTGCCGAGCTGGTTCGTATTTGGCGCCTCCTCGGACGACGGCCGCTGGCTCTTCATTGTGATGGCGAAGGGCGCGGAGAACAAGAACCGCCTCTATGTCGCAGACTTGGGCGATCCGAAAAGGCCGAACCTGACGGCTCCGGTTCGCGCGTTGTTCGAAACTGACGACGCTGAGTATTCGCCGCTCGGCGTGGTCGGCAACACGATCTACCTGCGTACCGATCGCGATGCGCCAAACCGGAAGATTGTGGCGGCCGATATCCGCAATCCAGATCCGGCGCGCTGGCGTACCGCCGTTGCCGAATCCAAGCACGCGATTGAAGGCGCTGCGATGACGTCGGATCGCATTGTTTTGCAGATGCTCGAGGACGTAAAGAGTCGTCTTTCGCTCTGGACGTTCGACGGCAAGCCGGCCGGCGACGTTGCGCTGCCTTCGGTCGGAACGATTGGTGGCCTGTCGGCCAAGCGGGACGCGCCTGACCTGTACTACGCGTTCACGTCGATACTGTACCCGCCGGCCGTCTTCCATTGGGATGCGAAGCAGGCAATGAGTGCGCGATTCGACAAGAGCGTCGTGACGTTCGACCCGTCGCTTTACGAAACGACGCAGGTGTTCTATGCGTCGAAGGACGGAACCCGAGTGCCGATGTTCCTGACGATGAAGAAGGGTGCCGTTCGCAATGGCACCAGCCCGACGATGCTGTATGCGTACGGCGGATTCTCGGTGTCGATGCTGCCCGCGTTCAGTCCGTCGGTGATCGCGTGGATCGAGCAGGGCGGGATCTACGCGCAGCCGAGCATCCGGGGCGGCGCCGAGTACGGCGAGGCGTGGCACGAGGGCGGCATGCTCGGAAAGAAACAGAACGTGTTCGACGATTTCATCGCTGCTGCCGAGTATCTGGTGGCCGAGAAGTGGACCTCGCCGGCACATCTCGCGATTCGCGGAGGGTCGAATGGCGGGCTGCTCGTTGGCGCGGTGATGGAGCAGCGGCCCGACATGTTTGCCGTGGCGATTCCTCAGGTGGGCGTGATGGACATGCTGCGCTACGACCAGTTCACTGGCGGGCGCGCCTGGGTCACCGAGTATGGGTCAGCGCAGGATCCCGCGGCGTTTGAGTGGCTCATCAAGTATTCGCCGCTGCACAACGTGAAGCCGGGCTCGTGCTATCCCGCGACGCTCGTCACTACGGCCGATCACGACGATCGGGTGGTACCGGGGCACTCGATGAAGTTCGCCGCCGCGTTGCAGTCAGCGCAGGGGTGCACGAATCCGACGCTGATCCGGATTGAAGTGCAGGGGAGCCACGGCTATCGCCCGACGGACAAGGCAATCGCCGAGGCGGCGGACATCTGGGCGTTTGCGCACAGGTATACGAGCAGCGTGGCAGCGGCAGTCGTTCCGTGATGGCTGAGGGCGCGCGATGAAGGCGCGTCGTGTCGTGGTGAACGACCGCATGCAACGGCGCTACGTCTACGAGTGCACCGAACCGATCGGTCGAAACTTCGACCCCGCGTTCGAGCCGGAGCTCACGCCGCGGAAGATGCTCGCCCTGGGCGTGTTCGGCGGCTGCTATATGACCGACTGCCGGAAGGAGTTCCCGGCGTCGTGGTTCGTCAGGGCGAAACTCAGCCCGGGATTTCACGATCCGGCGCTGAACTGCTTCGGCGTCAACGCTTCGCAGTCGCTCAAGGAGTGGCGTCGCAAGCGGTGGATCCGGGCTCAGGATCCGCGCGGCTGGTTTCAATGGTACTGCCGTTACTACATGGGTCGGCGCTCATGGGACGACGAGCGGCAGATCGCGCGCTGGCGGGCCGTGACCCGCCACATCGCTCAGCTCAGGAAGAACTGCGTACACGGAGACGTCGAGTGCCGGCCGCGCCAGCGCCAGGCGATTCTCCACTGGGCGTACGACTCGCGCGCGATATAGCGGTGCCGGGCACCGCGGCGTATCACCCCCAGATGGTTTCGGAAGGCGTGAACGCGCCTCGCATCGAGCGTCGGATTCGCCCGGCAGGTCGCCGGTTGCTACGGAACGCGAAGCGCCGATTCTGTAACGTGTTCGGCTAGAGCGCCGACGGGCGCACCAATTCTACTTCGGCGCGTACCTCGGCCCGACGAGCCAGGCGTCGGCACGCTTCCAAGCTGCCTTGAATTCACTCGCAGCGGCGTCGGCCTCCGACGTTTTGCCCTGGGCGCGGAGTGCGCGCACCAGACCGTCCAGCGCCCACCCGTTGGCGGGGTGATCAATTAGGTCGTAGCGAAACGTCGCTTCGGCGTCCGCCGGCCTGCCGGCGTCGAGCTGGATCGCCCCAAGCACGTGGCGCACGGGAATCGGCCACGGTTCGGGCTCATCGTAGTTCAGGCTGTCCTCAATGACGGCAGCGGCAGCCAGCGCTGCGATTGCGTCATCGAACTTGCCACTCTTGGCGGAGATTTCGGCCGACAGAATCGCGCGTGGAATCCCTATGAGTGACCTCGCGGGGTGCCCGGCCACTCTTGCGGAATCCGTCACACCTGCGAGCAACGCGTCGAGAATGCCAAGCTCCGAAGTGGCCGCGCCATTTCTTCCCTTGGCCAGATGCGCAAGCCCACGGGCAAACGCGCCTGCGGTGGTATGCAGCAATCCGCCGGTCGGGGGATTGGCGTCGAGGATTTCGTCCCATCGGCCAAAGCGTGCCAGGATCAACGGCTCCCAGCTTCCCGAATTCGGATAGCGCCGGTCCAGATCGCGCGCTGCCTGAAGCGACACGCCAGATTGGCCATCCATGGCGGCAGACGAGAGCAGCATGTTGAGATTGTGCGGCGGGTAGATGCCGGGAGCACCGCCGTATGCCGCGCGCAGGTCAGCGATCACAGCGTCCTGATTTGCCTTGACCGCATCGCCATACCGACCCATTCGCATGTACGTGTGCGACGGCATATGCGGTATATGACTTGCGCCGGGAATGATCGCGCCGAGCAGATCGGCGCACGGTGCGGCACGCTGTGGATTCGTGGACGCTTCAGTAGCGTGGATGTAGTGATGGCACGCACCCGGGTGACGCGGGTTGCGCGTGAGCACCGACTCCAGCGTTGCGAGCACATCTTCCGTACCAGGCTGCGGCTGGCCGTTGCGCGTCCACTGGTCCCACGGCCGCAGTACCATCATCGACTCGCCGAGCAGCGCGGCCGCGTCCAGATCGGCCGGGAATCGCCTGACCACCGCGCGCATGGCGGTCACATACGCGCTGTCGAGCGGCTTGCGATTCGCTTTGGTCGGAACGGCGACGTACCGGGCTGCCATCGCTTCAACGAACGCACGTTCTATAGGCGTGGCGCGGGAAGCCTGGGCGGTGGCGGACTGAATCGCCTTGTACGCTTCAACGCCGCCGGTCGAATCCATCTGAGCGTTGATATACGGCCCGAGCGACCACGCCAAACCCCACCAGCACATCGCGCAAGTGGAATCCAGTTCGATGGCGCGGGAAAACGAGCGCCTCGCCGTTGCGTGGCCGAAGCCAAATGTCAGGCGAAGGCCCTGATCGAAGTAGCGCTGCGCTTCGGGCGAGTTGGTCGTCACCTTTCGCGAGTACTCGCCGAGCGCGTCGTACACTGGAAGCTCAGCTGCAGCGCTGCGGGCAGCGGTGCTTGCAGCGGTGCTTGCAGCGGTGCTTGCAGCGGTGCTCTGCGCTTCGGCGGCGCCCGATTGCGCCACCAGCGCGAGCGCCCACATGAGCGTCGCCGCGCTCACCCACCGTAGGGACTTCACGGGCACCCCACGATCGGCGACGCTGCCTGCCCGCGTCCACCGCGCCCACCGCCGTCTTGCGGAGTCGCTGCCGCCGCAGTCCGCGGCCAAGTATTGTCGCTCGGATCGGCATCAGGAAACCGGCCGCAAGGATCGAGTGTGGCCGACTCGATTGTACGTCCGCCAAAGTCGAGCACGGCGTCGTAGCTGCGCGCGCCATTGAACCAGACGTCAGCGGGCCAAGTTACCATCGCCGTGTTGGCATCCACCATCACTGAGTTCTTCATAGGTTTGATCGCCGGTCCGCTTGAGGAAAAACTCACCCGCAGTACGACGGGCGATGGCATCTGCCCATCTTGCTTCACGGTGACGGTCGTCTTGCCACTCGCGGTGCGGACGCCCGCAATAGATCCGTCAACGCTTTCAGTGGTGAACAGCCAGTAGTACCAGAACCAGCCGAGGTCGCCGCCGGCGCGCGACTTCAGCGCATTGTTCATGAGGAACATCCAGTCCCACGGCGACGGGTGCTTCCACATCCACGCCTTGCCCCATTCGCTGTGCGCACGTTGCACGGCTGAATCGCCGACGATTCCGCCGAGCATGGACAGCATCAGCGGCGTTTTAGAGTACGTGGTGAATCCGTAGAATGCCGGACCTGCGTAGTTGGCGTTCCACATCATCGGCGGCTCGGCTTCGCTTCCGCTGATCGTGCCGTACGACTGGCCCCGCCCGTTGAGGTTCGGTGCCGTGCCATTCCGGTCGGCGCTGGAAAGAATGTTCATGTACTGGTCGTAGCCCTCGTCCATCCATCCGTACCACGTCTCGTTGTTTCCGACAGTCATCGGCCACCACTGGTGCCCGGCCTCGTGGTCGGCGGCACCCTGGTTGGAGTTGATCACCATCGGGTATTCCATTCCGGCGCTCGGGCCGTCCTGCAGCGTGAGCTGCGGAAACGGATACGGGAACCAGAGCTTCGAGTAGAACTCGAGCGCGTGCGTCGTAAGCGGGCCGGCGTTTGCAAACAGGTTGGCGCGGCCGGGCAGGAAGAGCATGTGCACCGGCACGTATCCCTTGCCCGGTATGTTCGCGCGTGTGGCCTGCCAGACGTACTTCCTGGCCGTCGCCCATGCGAAGTCGTTCACGTTGTCGGCCACCATGTGCCACGTGAGTCGGTCGCCAGCCGCGGTCGCAGCGCCGGGGCCGATTTCATCGGGGCCAACGATCGTCGTGATGCCATCCGACTGGGTGACTTTCGCGAGCTGCGCACGGGCCTTGGCGGTGAGCACTTCATTCGGGTTCTGCAACACGCCCGTTCCACTCACGATCCAGCCTGCCGGCACGTTGATGCGCACATCGTAACGACCGAACTCGTTGTAGAACTCCGATGGACCCAGATAGAGCTCGGGATCCCAGCCGCGGAGGTCGTCGTAGACTGAGACGCGCGGGAACCACTGCGTCGGCTGATAAAGCGTGTCCGCCCAGCGCTGAGTCATGCGGTGCCCGCTGCCGGCTGAGCCGCCTGGGATCTTGGCGTTCCACTCGATCATCACGGTCGCCGTTGCGCGCGGCGCGATGGGCGTGGGGAGTGCGATGCGCGCGTTGGTGGACGTGCCGCCGATCAGCGTGGGCTGTGCGGGCGGCGCCTGCTGGCCGCCGCGTCCGCCGGAGCCCGGCGGTGGTGCGAGCGCAGCGGTGGCGCCGTTCACCGACATTTTCGTGATCACCATGCCGTCGGTTTCCTCGGACGGCGCCCAACTCGCCGCGCGCGGAACGCCGAACCGGAAGTGGTTCAGCGCCAGGCGAAGCCCGATGCTGGTGAGCGGTCCGGGACTGTTGTTCGTGATCGTGATCGTCTCGGTGCCGTTGATGCGGGACGTTGGCACGTCGAGGCGCACATCGATCGAGTAATCCGTCCTGAGTTGCCAGTAGTTGCGGCCGGGACGGCCGGTGGAGTCGCGTGTGCCCGCGGCGAACGCCTGCCTGATAGCGTTCGTCATTGGGATGTCGCGGCGAATTGCGCGCGGGGGCATGCCTTGGGCGGCAGCGACGGTCGGTGCGACAATCGCGAACCCGACGGCGGCGGAGATGAGGCGGCGGAGCATCGGAAATCCTCTCGAATGGGCATCACGGGAGTGTCCGCGTGAGCCTTAGCAAAAGGAATATGCGGCCTTTACGACGCGGCTGCGTACCCCGCGGCCGACGCGGCTGCGGTCAGGGCCATGCCCCAAGCGAGATCAACCAGGACGATCGTCAGCGGGAAGTCCCGAATCAGCGCCAGGCTGGTGAGGTCGTAGGTTGCGTACGCTGCAAGCCCGAAAAAGGCGCCGAATCCGATCGCCCGTGCCAGAGATTTGTTTTCCACCGCAGGCAGCACCACGAAAACGACAACGGCGGCGAAGTAGAGGAAATAGAAGAGCAGTGCGGGGACCCATTTCACGTCTGGCCGAAGCAGGTCGCCCATCTCGCGGGCGTATAGTCCCTTGGCCACGACGCCGAGCCAGAGGAGGTCGAGCGCGAACATCGTCGCGCCGGTGGCGGCAAACGACTTGATCATGGTTACGGTATTCATGCGGCCTCTTGTTTGAGGGGCGTCACGGCGCGGAATCGCTCCGTGATCACCCGTGTTCGATAATCGAAAATGGCGCGTAGCTGGTGGCGAACAACCAGCCAGTGCACGAGGCGTCCGAGCGGACCGAACGGGAGGCGGTACTCCACCTCGTCGGTCATCTCCACGCCGCCGCCGGCGACAGCCCGGAACCTGTGGCGGTGATACCAGCGGGCGTACGGCCCGGACAGTTGCTCGTCGGCAAAGTGCGACTGGTCGACGTACTCTTTGATGCGCGATTCCCAGTTCATCGGAATGCCGTGCAGTCGCAGGCGGTAGCGAATGCGCGTCCCCTCGCGCACAGTCTCGTCGCTCGTCGACGTGATGCGAAAGCCGAGCCAGGGCGGCGTGATCGTCTCGAGATTTCGCGGGTCGTTGAAGAACGCGAAGACGTCGGCGAGGGCGCCCGGCAGGAACGTCGTGCGCCGAAGCGTGTGGGATTGCGCCGTCGCAGCCTGTGTCATGTGGCCATGCGGTGTGGTGCCAGCGCATCGCGCATGGCGGCGAAGTTGTCGCACACCACCAGCCCAGCATCCGCCAGTTGGCCGGCCACAGTGTGCGCCGCCGCCCCGCCGATGACGATCGGGACGCTCGCAGGGAGTTCGGCGCGCAAGGCGCGGAGTCGGCGCACCAACTGCTCGGGAAGGTCGGTGTGCACGGCGGAGAGCAGGACGGCGGACGCCTCCGCGGCGGATGCCGCCGACACGATGTCAGAGGACGGTACATCGGTTCCCAGGTAGACGATGACCCAGCCATCGAGGGCGGCTACGGTCGCCGCAAGGGCCGCACCCACGGCGTGGTACTCACCGGCCGGCGTGGCCACGAGCAGCTTGCGCGCCGCCGGTGGCTCCGGCAGGGACCGGATTGCCTCGAACAACACGGCCAGCACTGCGGCCGATGCGAGGTGCTCGTGGGCGACCGTGATTTCCTTCGTTGCCCATGCATCGCCGATACGATGCATCAGGTGTGGCACCAGGTCTTCCGTGAACGCCGGGAGCCCGTGTCGCGCGAGCGTTCTGCGAAGGACTCGGTCGAGGCCCGTGCCGTCGAGGCTGCGGACGTGTCGCAGCGCCACCTCAACGGTCGCTTCCAGCGACTCCGCGTGGCGCGCCGATTCGCGCACCGGTCGCTCGGCTGCGTCCGTCGCAACGAGCGTCGCCAGTTCGGTGGTCGACATCCCGGCGACATGCCTGATGCTGCGCCCATGCCGCGTGGCTTCGGCCAGCAGGCGGAACCGGTTGACGTCTTCATCGGAATAGAGGCGCTGGCCGCCGGCGGTCCGCCCGGGTTCAACCGCCCCGTAGCGGCGTTCCCAGACGCGAAGGACGTCTCGTGAAAGCCCAGTACGCTCGGCCACCACCGCGATTGGGTGCCCCGGGACCGCGGCGTCGACTTGGATAGTAGGCTTGGTATTCATGCCGTAAGAATAGTCGTTGTCTAGTGTTTGTCAAGCTGATAACTTAGACAGGCCCTTGACAAAGCTTAGTCATGTGGCGATACTCATGGCACGGCGCTGGACAAACGTACGACAACTCTTACACAAGGTGACGCAAATGCTGAGCACGAAGATGGCAGTTCTGTCGGTGGCGGGCATTCTCCTGGCCTCGACGACGGCAACGGCGCAGATGGCCGACCACAGCGCGATGAAGATGGACAAGAAGATGGACAACACGATCGTTGACGTCGCAGTTGCGAACGGCTCGTTCACCACGCTCGTCGCAGCCCTGAAGGCGGCCGATCTGGTTGGCGCGCTGCAGGGTCCAGGCCCGTTCACGGTCTTCGCTCCGACGGACGCCGCGTTCGCCAAGCTCCCGGCCGGCACGGTCGAGGCGCTCCTCAAGGATCCGGTGAAGCTTGGCGCGATCCTGAAGTACCACGTCCTATCGGGCAAGGTGATGGCTGGTGACGTGATCAAGGGCAACGGCGCGAAGCCGGCCACGCTGAACGGCGCGGCGCTCGACATCGTGGTCAAGAGCGGCAAGGTGTACGTGAACGGTGCGCAGGTCGTGATCGCCGACGTGGCGGCTTCGAACGGCGTCATTCACGTGATCGACGCGGTCGTTCTTCCGCCGGCGAAGTAAATGCTGACAGGCCTGCTGCTCCTGACGGCGCTCATGCACCAGACTCCGTCCGACACGACACGCACGACTAAAGGTGTCGTTGCTGATTCGGTCGTCCATTTCCCCCGAGTGGAGGGGACGAACCTCGAGGGCAAGCGGTTTTCGCTTCCCGGCGATTTCGAGGCGGAGCACAACGTGGTGTTCGTGGCGTTCCGTCGCGAGCAGCAGGCCGACGTGGACTCGTGGCTGCCGTTCCTGCGCAAGCAGGATCTGGCAGACCGCGGGGTCCGCGTGTATGAAGTGCCAACGCTCAACCGGTCGTACCGCTGGATGCGCCGCTTCATTGATGGTGGCATGGCGCGTGGCATTCCCGAACTGACGACGCGCGAATCGACCATCACGCTCTACATCGATAAGACTCCCTTCAAGAAGGCGCTGGCGATCGAGACGGAAGACCACATCGTCACGCTGGTCGTCGCCCGCGATGGTCGCATACTCTGGCGCGCGGACGGGCCATTCACCGAGCCGCTCGGCGCCGACCTCATGCGCGCGCCCTCGAATCGCTTCGGGGCGTCGTCGCACCGTGAATCCCGGATCGCGTCACACGAACCTGGTTCGGCACGCCCTGGTCACCGTGCGACAGTGGTTCGACTCGGACTATTTTCCCGAGGGCGCAGAGGCCGTGCGGGAGCGGCCGGACCGATTCGAGCCCAGGCGCGCGCTGCCCTTCGTCTTCCTGCACGTCGGGTGCCTGGGCGTCATCTGGGTCGGCTGGAGCTGGACGGCCGTGATCGTAGCCGCCGCGCTCTACTGGATCCGGATGTTCGCGATCACGGGCTTCTATCACCGATATTTCTCGCATCGCACCTTCCGAACGTCGCGCGCGGGGCAGTTCGCCTTCGCAGCGCTGGGAAACTTGGCGGTGCAACGCGGCGCGCTCTGGTGGGCCTCGGTCCACCGGCACCATCACAAGCACGCCGACACCGAACACGACGTGCACTCGCCTGGGCTGCGCGGGTTTATCTGGGCCCACATCGGCTGGATGACCAGCAGCCGCAACTTTCCCACCAACTACGGGGCGATCCGTGACCTCGCAAAATTTCCGGAGCTGGTCTTTCTCAATCGTTTCGACCTCGTCGTGCCCGCCGTCTATGCCGCGGGTCTCTACGGAGTGGGTGAGCTCCTGCGCGTGGCAGCTCCCCAACTGGCAACGTCAGGCGCTCAGCTCCTGGTTTGGGGCTTCTTCGTCAGCACCGTCGTCCTGCTGCACGGCACGCTCTTCATCAACTCGATGGCGCATGCCTTTGGCAGCCGCCGATTCGCCACGCGCGACGACAGCCGAAACAACTTCCTCCTGGCGTTGATCACCCTCGGCGAGGGTTGGCACAATAACCACCACCGGTTCATGGGCGCCGCGCGGCAGGGCTTCTACTGGTGGGAGATCGACCCAACGTACTACGGGCTCAAGATGCTGTCCTGGACGGGACTGATCTGGGACCTGAAGTCGGTGCCGCTGAGCGTGTACGCCGAAGCCGAAGCGCAGCCACGCCACGCGAAAGCCGCTTGAGCGGCCGGTCATTCTCGTGAAGTCGCTCGCCATCATCGGCACCGGCATCGCCGGCCTGGGCGCAGCCCACTTCCTGCACGACCGGTTCGACACCACGGTCTTCGAGCAGGGCGACTACGTCGGCGGGCATACGAACACGATCACAGTGGACGAGAAGGGACGCAGCGTCCCGATCGACACCGGGTTCATGGTGTTCAACCACGTCACCTATCCCAACCTCACACGACTCTTTCGCGAACTCGGCGTGGCGACGAAGCCCACCGAGATGTCGTTCAGCGTCCAGCACGCGCCGAGCGGGCTCGAATACAATGGGAGCAGCCTGAACCAGCTGTTCGGCCAGCGCCGCAACCTGCTGAGCCCGCGCCACTGGCGGATGCTCATGGCGATCAACCGGTTCAACGACGAGGCGGTTGCCGCGCTCGATGATCCGCAGTGGGTGAACCACACGCTCGGCGACTACGTGCGTGAGCGCGGCTACGGCGACGAGATGCTCGACCGATACCTCGTGCCGATGAGCGGATCGGTGTGGAGCACGCCGCCGGACCGGATGCTCGACTTTCCCGCAATGACGTTGCTTCGCTTTTGGCACAACCACGGGTTCCTCGGCATGCGGACGCAGCACCAGTGGTGGACGGTGGTGAATGGCGCCAAGTCGTACGTCGAGAGAATCACGTCCCCGTTTCGCCACAGGATCCGGTTGAACAATGCGGTAGTCCGTGTGGAGCGGCGCGATGGACAGGCGATGGTCACGACCCGGGACGGCGCAGGGCGCACGTTCGACAAGGTCATCCTCGCCTGCCACGCCGATCAGGCGCTCGCACTCCTGGCCGATCCCACTGACACGGAGCGGCGGCTCCTCGGCGCGTTCACATACCAACCCAACTCGGCGACGCTGCACACGGATCCCTCGTTCATGCCGTGGACGCGGCGTTGCTGGGCGAGCTGGAACTATCGCATAGACCCGTCGGATGACGGCCGCGGAAACCCGACGATCCACTACTGGATGAACAGCCTCCAGGGCGTGTCAGACCGCGATGACTACTTCGTCTCGCTCAACTGCGATGGTCGCATCGCTCCGGACCGTGTGATCCGGCGTATCGAATACACCCACCCGCTTTTCGACCGCGCCGCCGTGGCCGCGCAGGCCCAACTGCCCACGCTGAATCTCATCGGCCCGGACCAGACCACGTACTACGCCGGCGCCTGGTTCAAGTACGGATTTCACGAGGATGGGTTCACGAGCGGCCTCGAGTGCGCCCGCGCCGTCTCAGGCGAGGCGATCTGGTCGTGAACTCCGCGCTCTACGACTGCCGGGTGATGCACCATCGGTTCGCGCCGAAGGTGCATCGCTTTCGGTACGGAATCTTCATGGTGGCGCTCGATCTCGACGAGATCGACGATGTGGCCGCGCGCATCCCGTTCTTCAGCCACAACGCTCTGAACGTGTATGCATTTCACGACAGCGACCACCTGACGTTGCCCGGTCTCGAGGGCGCCGGAATCAAGGCGAACATCGTCGCGTGGCTCACGACGCAGGGGATTCGGGTTCCTCCCGGCGGGCGCATCGTGCTCGTCACGTTGCCGCGCGTGTTCGGCTACGTATTCAATCCGGTGTCGTTCTACTATTGCTACGAGGCCTGCGGCCGGCCGCTCTGTGCGGTTGCCGAAGTGGGGAACACCTTCGGCGAGATGAAGCCGTACCTCGTTGCGGGCTGGACGGCCGGCGACGTGTTTCAACGCCGCACGCCGAAGCATTTCTACGTCTCGCCGTTCTTCGACCTGAACGTCTCGTTCCAGTTCCGGCTGCGAGTTCCCGGCGAGCGGCTCGACATCCATATCGATGACCATGATGGCGAGAACCGCATGCTCGTCACGTCGCTGACCGGCCGCCGCGCGCCCCTTTCCGCCGGCCGCCTCGCCTGGCTCACGCTCAAGCATCCGTTGGTCACGCTCAAGGTGATCGGGCTCATTCACGCCCACGCCGTGGCCCTCTGGATCAAGCGCGTGCCGTGGCACCGCAAGGCCGACAACGCCGCCCAACAACGCGGCGTCCTCAAACCTCACGCCTCACTTGCCGGGAAAACGTCATGACGGAAAGCACCTCGCGTTCAGAATTGGGCGCCATTTCGAGGGCCCCTCGCGCCCAATACGGTTTCTACGAGCGACTCGTGACCGATGCGCTCTCCCGAATGACGGCGGGCTGCCTTCGGCTGGACCTGCCGAGCGGCGAGGCGATCGTGATCGGCACGCCCGGCGCCGACGTGACGGCATGGATCCGCGTGCGCGACGCGGCGTTTTTCCGCAAATGCGTGCTCTTCGGCGATGTCGGATTCGGCGAGAGCTACGTCGACGGCGACTGGGAAACGGACAGCATCGAACGGGTGATCTCGTGGGCCGTGCTCAACGTAGAGAACTCCCCGACGATGTCGGGTTCCCGTGCGCGGAGCTTCGCGCTGAACCTGCTCAGGTGGTATAACCGGGCGCTGCACCTGCTACGGCCAAACAGCATAAAAACGAGCCGCCGCAACATTTCGGAGCACTACGACCTCGGAAACGACTTCTATCGCCTCTGGCTCGACGAGACCATGACATACTCGAGCGCCTACTTCACGCGGGTGGGCCAGTCGCTCGAGTCGGCTCAGGTCGCGAAGTATGATGTCCTCTGTCGCAAGTTGCAGTTGCAGCGCGGCGATCACGTGCTCGAAATCGGCGGCGGGTGGGGCGGCTTCGCCTCCCACGCGGTCCGTCACTATGGGTGCCGAGTGACGAGCGTGACGATCTCCGAAGCACAGCTGCGGTACGCGCAAAAGCGTTTTCTGCACGAGCGGATTTCGGACCGCGCAGAGGTGCGGCTGGCGGATTATCGAACGCTCTCCGGTGAGTACGACAAGATCGTGTCCATCGAGATGATGGAGGCGATCGGTGACCGGTATCTCGAAAGGTTTTGCGCGAAGCTGCACGAACTTCTCAAGCCGGGCGGACTCGTCGCGGTCCAGTACATAACGGTTCCGGATTCGCGCCACGCCGAACTGCGACGCGGTGTGGACTGGATCCAGAAGCATATTTTCCCCGGTTCGCTGTTGCTCAGCGTGAGTCGGGTGAACGAAGCGCTGAACCGGACCGGCGACATGTTCCTCCACGATCTCGAGGACATCGGCACCAGCTATGCAATCACGCTTCGCGCGTGGTGGGAGCGCTTCAACGCGCGCCTGACCGACGTGCGCGCGCTCGGATTCGACGGCCGGTTCATTCGGAAGTGGAACTACTACCTGCAGTACTGCGAGGCGGCGTTTGCCAGCCGCAACATCAGCGTCGTCCAGGCCGTGTACACGCGCCCGAACAATCGCTCGCTGCACCGCGGTTGGTAGCCCGACTCCCGGCAGTGTCGTAGACTCGTGTCCATGAGCGACCAGTCCACCGAGGCTCTCGCACCGAACCAGTCATTCTGGTCTCGGCGGATCGTCGCGCCGATCGTTCGGCAGCTCAGGCAGGGGGTGACGCCGGAGAAGATCGCGCTCACCGTTGCCCTTGGACTGGTGATCGGCGTCTTCCCAATTCTGGGCGCCACCACGATCCTCTGCGGCGTTGCGGCAGCGGCGCTGGGGCTCAACCAGCCGATCATTCAGCTGGTCAATTATTTCGTGTATCCTGCACAGTTGGTGGCGCTGATTCCGTTCTACCGTGCCGGCGAGTCGCTCTTCAACCGGCCTCACATGCCGCTTTCGATCCAGCTGCTGACCGAACGGTTCAAGGCCGGCGCCGGACAATTCTTCGCCGACTTCGGGGTCGTTGCGGTGCAGGGCGTGGCGGTCTGGTGCCTCGTGGCACCCGTACTCGCGTTCGCAGTGTACTACCTGACCAGACCGCCCCTGCGCCTGCTAGCGCACCGCATGGGCCGGGGGCACGCCGCGTGATCGCACTGCTCGCGGCAGGCCTGGCGATCTCGGCCACGTACTTCACGATCACGTGGGCCATCAGCGTACGCATCCGGAACTACGGACTGCTCGACGTTGCATTCTCTTACGGCGTCGCGATCCTTGCGCCGATGTACGCCTGGTTCGGCCCCGGCGATCCGCTGCGAAAATGGACGTTCACCGCGATCGGAATCGTCTGGAGCGTGCGACTGGGAACGTACATCCTCGTTCGGGTGCTGAAGCATCACCCGGCTGAGGACGCGCGTTACCAGACCTTGCGCGCGCGGTGGCCCGGCCCGCTGCGGTTTCTCGCCTTCTTCCAGATGCAGGCCGTGCTCGTCGTGATCTTTTCGCTGCCCTTCCTGTTCGCGGCGTACAACGACTCGGCCGTGCTCTTGCCGCTCGAGGTGGCCGGCATGACGATCGCGGCGCTCGCCGTGATCGGTGAGTCGGTCGCCGACCTGCAAATGCAGATGTTCAAACGCGATCCGGCCAACCGTGGCCGGGTGTGCGATGTGGGACTTTGGCGTTATTCACGCCACCCGAACTACTTCTTCGAGTCGATGGTCTGGTGGGGCTGCTTTCTCGTCGCGCTGGGATCGCCGTGGGGCTGGATCACCATCGCGTGCCCGCTGTTGATGCTCTACTTCCTGCTCCGGGTGACGGGCATCCCGCTCACCGAGGAATACGCGGTGAGGAGCAAGGGCGACGCGTACCGCGAATACCAGCGGACGACGAGCGCGTTCGTGCCGTGGTTTCGCAAGGCGTAGGCGCACACACGAACGGTATGCCGATCTGCAAGTTTTTCGACTGCCAACGTCTCCAATGTAGCGCGGGCAGGTTTGTCCGACGTAACGTGCTACCTGAGGTGTCCACCATGCATACGCTTCGGTCGATCGCTCGCCGTGCCCATTCGGCGACGCTGCTTGTCATCGCTTTCGCCACAGCAGCACTGAGTTCCGCCGCATCGGCACAGGCCGCGCAGTTTCCGGCGGGGACCGTGAACGCCAGCGGCGACGCCAACATCACCGTCGAGCCCGATCTCGCGCTGGTGACCATCCAGTATTCGGCTGGCGGCCGAACGCCCGCGATCGCTGGGCGCGCTGCGGCTCGCAAGGCCAACGCAATTCGCGCCGCGATCGTCGCGCTCGGAATTCCGGGCGACTCCATTCCGACGTCGAGCATGGGCGGATACTGGGGCGGCTACGGCAACCGGTCGGGCATTCAAGTCCGGAACGAGATGCGCGACACCACGTACGTGACGAACGACGCGTTCACTGTCCGAATCCGCGATCTTACGCTCGTGGGCCGAGTGATCGATACGGCACTGACGCAAGGCGCCCAGACGATCTCGAATGTCGAGTTTCAGGCGACGAACACAGAGCGTGCGGAACTCGAAGCCATCAAGCGTGCCACGCTGGAGGCGCGCTCGCGGGCGGCTGCCGTGGCCGAAGCGTCGGGGCTCATGCTCGGCCGGGCGCTCAACATCAGCGTCAACTCCCAGCCGCGCCAGCTTTCAATGGCCAGATCGATGAACGAAGGGCTTGCCTTCACCCGTGCGGACGCGAGCACGACGGTCGTCGCACCTGAGCTCAAGGTCTCGGTGAACGTGTCGGGGCAGTGGGAAATGGTAGCGCGGGGGCGCTAGCCGGGCGACGCGCAGGGGAACGCCTCGGGTGGAGGGGGACGGCGAATCAACGCCGCCCCCTGTCGCCGCGTTCAGGAGACGGCGTATCATCTATAGACGTCTCTCGCCCCTTACGTGGAGTTTCGAATGACTGTTCGCCGTTTCGGCGCAGCCGCGATGTTTGCGGTTGCCGCGCTCTCTGCCCCACTGGTTGCCTTCCATTCCGCCGGTGCGCAGGTCAACGCCGCGTCCAGCGCCGGCTGGAACCCTCAGGAAATCCTCAAGGCCGAGACATACGTCAAGCCGCCGGAGAACATCGTCAACATGGTGATGGCGCCGCGCGTGGACATCTCGTTCGAGAATCCGAGCCCCGACCGGTCATGGTTCATCCGGATGACGGGGCCGACGCGCGGTGACATAAAGGCGTATGGCAAGGGCCACATCTACCTCGGCGGGCTCGAGGTAGACACGATGGCGAACCGGGAGCGTTCGCTGACGACGAGCACGACGACGGCACTCACATTGGTGAATCCGAAGTCTGGCGCGACGAAGACGATCGACGCTCCCAAGGGCGCGACGATCTCCGCGCCGGTCTGGTCACCGAACGGAATGCAGGTGGCGTATGTCGCGAACTTCGCGAACGCGTCATACGCATACGTAGCCGACGTCGCGACGGGCAAGTCGGTGCAGGCCAGCAAGACGGCGCTGGCTGCAACTTTGGTTCGCGGCATCGAGTTCACGGCCGATAGCAAGTGGCTGGTTGCGGTGCTCGTGCCAGACGGTCGCGGCCCGGTGCCGACGCACGGCCCCGACGGCATTGAAGACGGCCCGCAGGTTCGGCTCACCGGTGGCGAGGCGAAGCCGCAGCCGGTATACGCGACGTTGCTGCAGGATCCGCATGACAAGGCGCAGCTCAAGTACTACACGACTGGCCAGCTGGCGCTGATCGACATCAAGGCCAAGACTGTGAAAAAAATCGGCGCGCCGCAGATGATCCGGTCCGTGGACGCGTCGCCCGATGCGCAGTACTTCACGGTAACCCAGATGACGGAGCCGTTCTCTTACCTCGTGCCGACGAACGCGTTTGGGTCGGTACGCGAACTGTGGGACGTCAACGGCAAGGTGATCGCGACGCTCGACTCGACGTCGCTGCGTGAGGAAGGACGCGGAGGGCGTGGTGGTGGCGCGGCGGCAGCACCCGATAGCGGAAAGCGCAACATCTCGTGGAACCCTGCAGGTCCGGGCCTCGTGTATCTGCAGTCGGTGTTCGCGACCAATGGCGGTGGCGCCCGCGGCGGACGCGGAGCGGCGGGGGGGGGGGGGGGGGGAGGGGGGGGGGGGGGGGGGGGGGGGGGGGGGGGGGGGGGGGGGGGGGGGGGGGGGGG
>JAQBYI010000049.1 GCA_027622655.1 Gemmatimonadota bacterium
GTCATGTACTCCTCCTTGCTCCAAAGAATGGAGCGCGTAGGAGTCACATTTCAACTGAGGCAGAACAGAATGACTGGGTCACGCTTACCGGCTGCGGATCGCGCGGCGCCACGGTCATCGCGGCCGCGCTTCAGTCGGACGGCGTGCGGCGCGAAACCGAACTCAGCCGGCTCGACCATCTTGCCGGAATTCTCGACGGATGGTTTCAGCCGCAGTTGATTGGCGCGTATCAGGGCGTGCTTCGCGCGCCGGACGCGTCGTACGGAGTGCGCCTCAGGGCCATGTGGCTGCTCAGCGGCCTTTACGCGCCCGACGTTGACGTAGCCGGACCGCTTCAAGGTTACATGACCGCGCGGTGCGAACGGTACGACCGTTACACGTCGCTTCGGGACGCGCCGGCAACGCTTCCTGCGGCAGCATACGATCAGGCACGTGACGCCGTCGCGTTCGCCGCCGACGACCGATCTGCGCCGGAGTACGTGCGGTCGACTGCACGCTGCTGGGAAGGCGTGATCGCGAGCGAATTGGCCAACGGTACGCGCGAAGTGCGCGACGATGAGCCACGCGAAACGGTCTTCGCGCAGCAACCTCAGACGGTTTTCGTCGAGCAACCGCAGACGGTCGTCGTCGAGCGCCCGGTTCGCGTCGTGTACGAATGCGGCTCGCGGTTCGTGTTCTACAATGACGCCGGCTACGATCTCGCCGTTCGATATGACGGGTATGGTCGGCGGGGCGTGCTGCGCGTTGTGCACGGCGGGCCCTATGTGTGGGCGGCCGCGCGGTTCGGACCAGTGCGCTTCTGGGTCGGCGAGCGCGAAGTCTATTATTCCGGCGCGGTTTACCGTCCGTGCGGCGGAACGCGTGTTGTGATCGCGCCTGCCATTCATATCTGGACCGGCTGGCACATCGGGTTGGGCGCGCACGTCAGCAACCGGGTGTACGGGTCGCGCGCGGTGTATCCGCGCGGCGTGCGCCCACGCGTGACGCGGCCGATCATCATCGTGAATCCACGCGGGAATAATCCGGGAAACCGGGGGCAGCCACGGAACAATCCACGCGATGGGCGAGACAATCAGCCCAACGCGGGACCCAACAACAATCCACGCGGCAATCCACGCGGCACTCCGCGCGGCCAGCCGGGGAACACGCCGGCTGGTGGGGGTGGGCGCAACGAAACGGGGCCGCGGCCAGGCGAGGGACGTGGCAGCGTTCCATTGCCGCGACAGCCGCAGGATCAGCGTCCGCGGTTTGCAGTTCCGAAGGCGGCGCCGCCGGGGCAGGCGGTGCAGGCCGCGCAGGCAGGTCAACCACGGCGTGCGCCGCAGATTCGGCAAGCGCAGCCACAACAAGCGCCGAAGAGCGCAACGCCGAGGCCGTCGACGCGGAGCGCACAGCCATCGACGAAGCCTTCGCAGCGGAGCGCCCAGCCATCGACGAACGGGTCAAGCGCGAAGGGCCGCAGCACGGAGACTCGTGGCAAACCTGAGAGTGCGCGCGGAAAACCGCGCAGCTAGTTCCGAGTGCAACAAGAACGGGGGCCGGTCGATGAGACCGGCCCCCGTTTCTCTATTCCAACTTCGCGTGCGGCGCGGCCACGTTCTCTGCCGCGCCAAATCTCGCGTCGCTTTGGCTCTTACTGCCCCGGCTTGCCCTTGAGCGCCTCGCCGATACGGAAGCGCAGGTCGTCAATGTGAGCGCGCGTGGTGCGGTCCGTCACTCTCGCCGCGTTCGTCCGGAGCTGGGCGTCGAGTGCCTTGAGCTCAGCCCGCACGGCCGGGTAGAGATCCGAATACTTGGGGTCGAGCGTCGGTGATACCGGGCCGGTCGCACCCCGCCCACCCCGGCCGCCTGCGCCCGCTGGTTCCGGAGGCGGATTGATCTTGACGCTGAGATTCTCGACATACGAGCGTTGCAGCGCCCGGCGATGGCTATCGATGTGCGAGCCGGTGCGGATCTCACTGAAAAGCCCCGCACGCACGTCGCCGAGCAGGTCAACGAGCTGGTACGCCTCGCCCGGCTTTGCGGTCACGGACATGTCGGCGACACGCAGCAGCCGCGCCTCTTGCAGCAGAGAGTTGAGGATGCTTGCCTGCGCCGTGTAGAGTCGTGCGACGTCACCGGTCGGTGTGAGGCGCCGAAGGATGGCTTCGTCCAGGAAGAACGTCGGCGTGGCGAACGCGTTCTCATTCAGGAAGCTGATCGCTGCCTGCTGCCTTGCCTTGGGCACCGGCGTGAAGCGCGGACCGGGCTGACCACCGAGTTTTTCCTGCGATGTGGAGCTGCCGACGATGTTGGCGACGTGTCCCAGTTCCGCGCGCCACTGACCGATCACACGGCCGTAGAGGAAGTCGAGGTCGTCGTTGTCCTCGCCGGGCTTGATCGCAGCCGGCACGAGCATCGGAATCAGCCGCTTGATGTTCTTGATTCCCCAGCCAGTTGCCTTGATCGCGTCCTGATCGCCAACGGCCTCACTCTGGTCTTCCGGATCGCTTCCGCCCTGTCCGGACGTGGAGAAGCGCAGGTACGGCTTGGAGTCCTGGTCCTTGGCCCACTGGTCAAGCGTCGCGCGTTCGGCTTCGGGCGAGTTGGCGCCTGGAATCGGCGCGTAGCCCCAGTGCGTGGCCCACTTGTCGTATGGTCCGACCACCGGAAAAAGCAGGGCAGGCGGCACGTTGTCTTCAGGCTGAACCAGGTAGTTCCAGCGCGAATAGTCCATCAGCGTGGGAGTATGACCCCACTCGCGGAGAAATGACGCGCTTCGGAGCGAGTCCACGGGATACGTGCCGCTCGCCTTCATGTTGTGCTGGAAGCCCAGCGTATGCCCAACCTCATGCGCGACGACGTACTGCAGCAAGCTTCCCATCAAGTCGTCGGGAAACGGAATTCTTCGCGCGCGTGGATCAACGGCGGCGGCCTGAGGGAAATACCACCCGAGCAAGAGGCGCTGGGCGTTCTGGTAGAACTGAATGTGCGCGTTCAGGATCTCGCCCGACCGGGGGTCGTGGACGTTTGGACCTGATGCGTTTTCGGTTGCCGAGGGGAGCCAGCGCACGACCGAATAGCGCGCATCCTCGGGCGACCAATCGGGGTCATTCGGGGCGTCCCTTGCGACTATGGCGTTGCGGAACCCGGCCGCCTCAAAGGCCGGCTGCCAATCCTCGATTCCTTTCTTGATCCACGGCACCCACTTCGTGGGCGTGGCCGGGTCGATGTAGTACACGATCTGCTTTACCGGCTCGGAGATCGCGGCAGTTGGATCCTTCTTTTCGAGGCGATAGCGCGTGATGAAACAGCGTTCCTTCACCTGCTGGTTGCGATCGGTGAAGTCGGTTGCGCGGCGCGAAAAATAGCCAACACGGTCGTCGCAGAGCCGCCCCATCATGGGCGTATTGGGGAGCGCGTGAAAACTCCAGCTCATGACGATCGTGTTTGACGGGTTGGTGTTCGGGGCGGCACCGCCGCGTCCGGCGGGCGCGGCCGCACCACGACCGCCAGCGGTCTGGGCGAACGTAAGTGTCGCTTCGACGTTCACATTGTCCGGGAACGGGACAGCGTTGTCGATCCACGACCGGGTGGCGTCGATAGTTCCGGGAACGCGCGTACCGACGCCGATTTCCGCAGGGGGTGCCGTGAACATCCGGCTAACATCGAGCACCGTCGAGCTGTCCGGTCCGTACGCCTCCACGTTGAACACCGCGATGATCGGGTTCACGTTTGCATCAAGCATCGCGGTGTATTCGGGCTGGCCCGGTGTTGCGACCGCGTCGTACGATACGCTGCGAACATTCACGCGGTTGTCGCGCCGCTCCCAGCGAAGTACACGATTGCCAACCGCTTGCCCGCCGTAGCCGGTTCCGAGTACAGTGCGCTTGATCTCGCTCACGAGCAGCATGTCCTTGCCGAACTGTGCCTTCGGGATTTCAAACAGCAGCCGCTCGTCGATGCGGTGCACCTTGAACAGACCGTCGCGTGTGCGCGCCTCGCGCGTTATGACCGTCGCGTACGGTCTTGGGGACGGTGCCTGCAAGGCACCTCCTCCGCCGCCCTGCGCGCCGCGACCGCCGCGCCCGCCCGCCTGCCCGGAAGCACTGTCGGGCTCCGGCGTGGGCGCCGGATTCGCACGCCCACCAGCACCTGTGCCGCGCTGCGGGCCAGCCGTCGGCGCCGGCGTCGGTGCGGGAGTCGGTGTCGAGCAGGCAGCGACGATGAGCAGCGCAGCTAGGGTCTTGAATCTCGAAACGGTCATGGCGAGGTGTGGTTGGAGGGGACATGCGCCGTGCCGACTGAATGGCCAATGGCGCGACGCGCGCCCACTGGAACTCACCCATCAAAAATACGCAACCGCGTCTGTCGTCGCTGGCCGCCCCTACGCTCGGCGTCGGGCAACGTGGATGGCCACGCCGCCGAGCAGGAAGCGCCGGCACTCGAGTACGTCGAATCCCGATCGTTCGAGTAGTTCCGAAAAATCGTCGCTCGATACGTGCGCCTGGATTGAGTGCGCGATGTATCCGTACGCGACCGGCTCACCGTGCCACCACCATCCGAACACGTTTCCGGCCGCGCGCAGATACGAGAGAAACGCCAGGCGCCACGGGCCGAACGCGGGGCGATAGAAATCGAGGACGGCGATCACGCCCCCGGGTCGTGTCACGCGCGCGGCTTCGGCAACCGCTGGCGCGAGCGCGGCGGCGTTACGGAACGCATACCCGGCCGTGACGACGTCAACCGATGCGTCGGCTGCGGGAAGCGCGCCGAGGTCGCCTTCCTGACACGACACACGTGACGCAACGCCGGAATCCTGTGCTGTCGCCGCTTCCACACGCATTCGTGCAAAGGCCAGCATTTCGCGCGACGCGTCTATCGCGGTGACCGCCGCGTTCGGCCGGGCCAACGCGACGGCGAGCGCCAGATCGCCAGTGCCGCATGCCGCATCGAGTGCGGAGTCGCACCGCTCGCTGTGCTGGAGCACGAGGCGAACAAGCTCGGCCTTCCAGTGGGCGTCCATGCCGAACGAAAAAACGCGCGTGAAGTCGTCATAGCGCGGAGCTACGAGGTCGAACATCGGCGTCACGAAATGCGGCTTGAGCGCCGGGTCGGCGAGGTGCCGGGCAAGATCGAGGTCGCGGAGTCGAACCATCCGCGTATCTTACCCTTCAGATGAGCCCACCGGTGGAGAATTTCGACTTAGGCGCACGCCAGTCGGGTACGTTGGCCATGCCCGAGGCAGCGCGTATCGAGGATGAGCAGGGAACGCCGCCGATCTGGGCGGTGGTGTTCGCGGGCGGAATCGGGTCGCGGTTCTGGCCGCTCGCCACACCGACGACGCCGAAGCCCGTTCTACCACTGGTTGGCGGACGCCCTCTCGTGGCGGAGTCGATCGGCCGGCTCGACCCGCTCATTCCGGTGGACCGTGTGCTGGTGGTAACGAGCGCCGACATCGCAGACGCCGTTCGCGAAGCTGTGCCATCGCTTCCATCGCCGAACGTGCTCGTCGAGGAACGCCCGATCGGAACGGCAGCCGCGTTGGCGTGGGGCGTCAGCGAGGTGCGGCGCAGGGCAGGCGACGATACCGCTGTTTGCGCCATGCACGTTGATCTCGCTGCGGCGTTTCCGGCGGCACTGCGCGACGCCGTGCGGCGAGCTGCGCTCACTGCTTCGCAGGAACAGGCGATCGTCGCGCTTGGCGTTCGCCCGACGCGCGCCGAACCCTCGTTCGGCTACATCCGGGTCGGTGCGTTGATTGGTGGCGGTGAGTCGGTCGATCGGGGCGGCGCAGCCGACGTTTCAGAGTTTATCGAGAAGCCCGGGCCGGTCGCGGCGCAGACGCTCGTTCGCGACGGCGCACTTTGGCATTCGGGGATGGTCCTGGGGACGGCGCGCGAGTTTCTCGACGCCCTCGCGCTGTATACGCCCGAAGTGTCGGGTGGGTTCGGTCGCCTCGCCGCTGGCGATGTGGCAGGATTCTCAACGCACGTGCGCCCGGTCAGCATTGAACGTGGGCTGCTGGAACGCATGGGTCGGCTCGTAGTGATGGCACCCGAGTTCGGCTGGGACGACGTCGGTACGTGGGCTGGCCTTCGACGCGTTCGCGAACTTGACGACTCAGGAAACGGTGCGCTCGGCGACGTGCACTTCGTTGACGCGACGGGGAATGTGGTACACGCGCAGCGAGGTACCGTAGTCATGTTTGGCGTTTCGCAACTGCTCGTTGTGACGCGGCCGGGTATCACGTTCGTGACCACGCTCGAACGCGCGGCAGATCTGAACCCGCTGCTTGATTCACTCCCGGGGAGTGCGCGCATCCATCCGGACTCGCTGGGCAGCTGAGCGGAAAGACTCCTCCGCTCGCGGATCGCTCGCAGATCGCTCGCAGACCCGCTAGCGAACGTTCAGCATCACCCTCAGCGTACGTCCCGGTTGCGGCAGCCCACACTGGTCGTAGACGGCGACGTTCGAGACGTTGTCGAGCGAGAGCAGCGCGCGTAGTGCGCGAAACGGCCCGCGTCTGGACAACGTGAAGCTCCGCTCCAGACCAATGTCCGACGTTCCCTGCGCCGCGAGCGTCATCTCGCCACCGGTTTCGGCGTTGAGGCAATACTGCGTTCCCGTGTAGCGAATGTTGGCGAGCCCGCGGGCGCTCCAGGGCATTGGAGCGCCGAGCGCCACAGTGCCGCGAACTTCGGGGTTGTTCTCCGCGTGCCGCGCAGGCCCGGTCGTGGTCTGATCGATCAGTCTGATTCGCTGGACAGTCGCGTCGGCGGAGAGCGTCACGGCGCGGAGACTCTCTCCGAACGTGAACCCCGTAAGCACTTCGGCGCCCGAGCTTTCGATTCGGTCGCGGTTGACGCGCATGAGTTGAGTGGGATTGGACAGGGTGATTCGGACGACTGCATCGTCGAGTGCGTGGCGAAACGCTGTGAGTTGAACGGTCGCGATGGGGATCGCTCCAATGGCGCCGTGAAACGTCGCACCTCCCTCGAGTCCGAGCAGCTTCTCCGGGCGGAGATCAGGATTCGGCCGAAAGCGGTCGAGCGCACCCGAATAGAGCTCGCGAAGCGCCGGGAAACGTGAGCGCTGGCTCGCGCTCGCGTGCATACGCCAGGCGTTGGACAGCTCGCGGACTACTCCGGCTCGCCAGCCCAGGTCGTCGAGCGCAGACTGGCCGGGCCCGCGTCCGCCGGTTTCCGGCGTTGTGGCGCGGTCGAAAACGGCTCCGAACGAGTATGTCGTGGCGGTGCCGACGGGCATATCGATTTCGGCGCCACCGCTCCAGAGGACCTGGCGATAGTCGGCCGCCGGCGCAGGAGAAACCGTCTCGGTGTAGCTGACGTCGGCGAGCGTAAGCGCGGCGGAAAGCTTCGCTCCACGGGGGAGAGAATGCGTGGCCAGGGCGCGCGTGGTGAGTGTCCGTTCGTCGCCGAGCTCTTCGCCTTCTACGGTTGTGTACGACCGGCTGGTGTACGACTGAATCTTCTGTCGGCCACCATTGTAGCCGGCGCTGACGTCGAGCGTCCCGTAGCCGAACGGCGTTTCGAACAGGCCCAGACTTCCAGACAATGCGACGAGGGCACGTGTCGAATACGGATATCGCCAAAGTCGTGGTACTGCGAGGTGTTCTTCCGGTGGTACACCACGCTGCGCGTCGAATCCCGTGAGTGTCATTCCGACTGCCCGTCCGCGGGCACCGTTCCAGCGGAGCGACGCAAACGCGTCAATCTCGCGCAGGTCGCTATTTGTGCGGAGTCCGTCGCGCGATGTTGCGTCCGGCACCGCGTTTGCGAGACTCAAGCCATCGCGATCACGAGCCGCGAAACCACCGCGCATGGTAAGGACGCCGGACCCCGCAGAAACCGTGCTGCTGGCACCTGCGCTGGCAACGAACGCTGCGTTGTCGTCGACGCCGAGGCCGCCCCAGACCTGGCGCGTACCCGCCGCGGCTACGCTGCTTCCCTGCGATATGGAAATCGTTCCACCCAGGGCGTTCGGGCCACCGAGTAACGATCCAAGCCCACGCACGATGACCAACTCTTCTGACCCGGTCACGGGCACCAGAGATGGATCCGCGCGGTGATCCCATCCAAGGGTGAGCGGAACTCCATCGAGCATCACGGCAGCCTGCCTCGCGTCGGAGCCGCGAATGGAAATCTCCATTTCACCGCGCGAGTTCTGCCGAATGTTCAGAAACGGCGTGTCGCGAAGTACCTGGTCGAGGACTGGGGCCGGCGAGGCACGTAGCCTGTCGGTCGCTACGACGACGGCGCTGGCACCGCCAACGATTGCCGCAGCACGAGTTTCAGTGACTCGAACGGCGCGCAAACGCCGAGCCGCTGAGTCGGCGGCTGTCGAGTCGGGGCCCGCCTGCGCGGCGGCCACGTCAGGCGACGCGGCGACAACCATGGCAGTGGCCAACGAAGCGATGGAAAGGCGGTTACGCAGCTGCATGCCGAGATGCGGTGGTTTGGAGGAGCAATTCAGGGATGGCGACGCCCGGAGGGATAAATGACTAAGTAATGCACAGGCAGGCCTGACGCCACCGTTGCGAGGATGTCCCCGCCAAGGGCGCGTCGGGTTGTTATCGGCGGCACGGCGCGAATAACTTGCTCAACGACCATGACAAACGCCGGCCCGTTCTACTATCGGATGACCGAGGGAATCCGCATCACGGTGCGGCCGAAGTTTCTGCCCGAGCAATCCATCCCGGAACAGCGCCAGTACGTGTTCGAATACAATGTCCGAATTGAGAACACGGGCCAGCAGTCGGCGCAACTGCTTTCGCGTCGCTGGCGGATTCACGACTCCGTTGGCGAGGACACGGTGGTTGCCGGTGACGGCGTCGTGGGCGAGCAGCCGCTTCTGGTGCCGGGAGCAGTGCACCAGTACCAGAGCTTTTGTGTGCTCAAGTCGGCCAACGGACATATGGAAGGCGAGTATCGGTTCATCCGCGCCGACGCGACCAAGTTCGAGGCGTCGATTCCGCGGTTCGAGCTGACCGCGGACGAGTGGCAGGGAACATCGAGTTGAGCAGCGGGGCGTGAGCGCACCGCCCGCCGGCACTGAACCAATCACCGCGGCCGACGTTGCGCGGTGGCGCGCCGACACGCCGGGCACACAGCGGCGCCACCACCTGAACAACGCAGGGGCCGCGCTGCCACCGCGTCCTGTCACCGACGCCGTCCGGACACACCTCGATCTCGAAGCGGAGATCGGCGGCTATGAAGCGGCGGGTGCGGCGCGCGCATCGATTGACGACGCGTACCGCGCGATCGCCGGGTTGCTGCGCTGTGCTCCCGGCAACATCGCAATGACGTCGAGCGCGACGGCATCGTACGCGCAGGCGCTATCTGTCTTTGAGTTCACGGCCGGCGATGTGATCGTCACGACGTCGGCCGACTACCTCTCGAACCGGCTGATGTTCGAATCGCTCTCCGCCCGGCGCGGCGTGCGCGTGCTCGAAGCCGCCGATCTCCCGTCTGGTGGGGTCGATCCCGAGTCCGTGGCGGCGCTGGTCAGCGCTGAGCGCCCCCGCCTTGTGGCTGTCACGTGGGTGCCGACGTTCGGCGGCCTTGTGCAGCGCGTTGAAGACGTCGGCGAAGTCTGCGTTGCCGCGGGTGTACCGTACCTCGTTGACGGATGCCAGGCCGTGGGCCAGCTCGACATCGACGTGACCACAGTGCGATGCGATTTTCTCGCCGCGACAGCGCGCAAATTCTTGCGCGGGCCCCGCGGCGTCGGATTTCTCTATGTGTCGGATGGCGCGCTTGCCCGCGACTGGCACCCGCTCCTTGTAGATATGCGCGGAGCGAAGTGGCCCGCGCCGGGCGGTTACGCCCTCTTCGACGGAGCGCGCCGCTTTGAGCAGTGGGAGCAGTCACATGCACTGGTGCTCGGGATGGGGGCTGCCGCCCGGTACGCGCTCGCCGCGGGAGTCGCTCGCACGGCAGCGCGCGCGCACGCGCTGGCGGCGGAACTGCGGGCGCGACTTGCAAACATTCCCGGCGTGCGCGCGCTGGATCGCGGTGAACGGCTTTCTGCTATCGCCGCGTTCGAGTGTGCGGGCCCCGACGCTTCAGTGCTTGTGCGAGCGCTTCGCGAACGCGGCGTGAATACCACTGCGCAAACCGCGGACGAGAACGCCGTCGCGTTGCAGCGACTTGGTGCGTCATCACTCCTCCGGGTATCGCCGCACTACTACAACGACGAGTCGGACCTCGACGCGATCGAGAATGCTCTGCGCGAACTGCTCACGCAGTAGCCGGCTTCTCGCGTGAACGGGCCATGCGGCGAAAGAGCGCGAGCGCCGCGAGCACTGTCGCCACGAGAATGAGCACGGCAACAAACCGTGCCCCTCGCGCGATTCCGAGGTCGTTCTTCAGCCACCCGGCGTGCGCCAGGAGGAAATGCCAGTCGTGCCCGGCCCCTTCCGGCGAAAAACTGACGAGATCGAGCTCCTGCGCGCGTGCGTCGGCGATATAGGGTGCCAGGTCGGCCAGGCTCGCGGCCAGCCAGCTTCCAACTGAAACGACGCCGAACCAGTCTCGCGACGTGGTGTACATCGCGGCCATGGCGCCGATCGGGACGAGGATCTGCATCAAGCTGCCGCCGGCGATCGCGAGCCACTCACCTCCGAAGCCGAAGAAGAGATGGCCGAACTCGTGGACGCCGAAGTTGATGCCCCGAAAGACATGCCACGCTTCGCTGTCGCGTAGCGGGCGGGCCGCTTGCCAGACCAGCACCGCGAGGAGTGCGGCGCGCCAGCGCCATTCGCGCCCCTGGCACCATTCGTTGATCGAGCCCGCTACACCGGAGTCGCCGCCCATGTTCCGGAACTTGAACGAGTGATCACTCGCACGCCACGCCGGTCGCCCACGAGTGGCTGGCCGGTCCCATTAGCGCGGGGTAGTTTGCCGTCATGAAACTCTCCGGCCGCATCCGAGCCTGCTCAGCTGCGTTTGGCGCCCTTGTCGTCTCCGCAGCGTCCCTTGTCGTACCGGGTAGCAGCGCAGCACAATCGGTTTGCAAACCAGCCGCGTCCACGAACGAGGCCAAGCTGCTGGCGTTTTTCGCGGCCCCAATGGCCTTCGCCGCCGCCCCTGAGGTTCTGTCGCTTGCCCGCGGCGAAGTCGCCATTGCCGGCGAACTCACGGCGGTTCCGCGCGCACCGGCCGCGATCAACGCATCGAGCGGTGCGTGCGGTTTCGAAAAGTCGGAAAACTCGGCGCTGTCGCCGGTCTTTCCGCGGCCGCGCGTGGCGCTCGGCCTTGGGAACGGCTTTGTTGTGGAGGCTTCATGGCTCCCGCCCGTGACCGTTGCCGACGCGACTCCGAATCTCGGCGCGATTGCTCTGGCTTGGACGCCCGCCGCCCTGTCGCTCCCGTTTGACGCCGCGCTCACGTTCCGCGTTCACGGGACCTTTGGCGGCGTCAACGGACCGGTGACTTGCCCGCGCGACCAGCTCCAGTTGATCAGCACCAAGCAGTCGTGCTATGGCTCGGAACCGTCGGACGACACGTACGATCCGAACGTACGCGGCGCCGAGATTGTTGCCAGCCGCGAGTCCGGCGCATGGCGCTGGTACGGCGGAGCCGGCGTCAACGCCATCGCGGCGCGATTCGTCGTCGACTTCACCGACCAGGGTGGCTTCGTGGACAACAACGTCGTCGAGATTTCGCTCGCACGCGCCGCGCTCATGGCCGGCGCATCGTGGCAAGCCCACAGCACTCTTGCGTTCTCAGCGCAGTTGTACTCGGTTCCGACAGATGCGACCACAGGGCGCCTCGGGATTGCCTGGCGCGTGCGTTAGACGTATGCGCAGGAGCGCGCTACTGCTCCTGGCGCTAGCCGCGTGCAACAGGCCCGACGGGCCGACGGAAAACTCTCCGGTAAGATCGGTCTCGCTCACTGCCGAGAAAACGCAGATCGTGGTCGGAACGACGACCCGGGTGTTGGCGACACTAAAGGATGCGAACGGTAGTATCGTCGTTGACCGCGTTCCGATCTGGGTCAGTCTCACGCCCAACGTCCTGAGTGTCTCAGCTTCTGGCGTGGTGACCGGACTCGAACCCGGAGTTGGCCAGGTGCGCGCTACGAGCGGGCCGGCGTCGTCCGACGTGACCATCGTCGTTACCAACACGGAAGCAGCCGCGATCAATCTCGGAATCGACTCCGTCACGCTCGCGCTGCCGGGAAGTGCGCAGGTGATCGCAGCGGTCACGGATGCGACCGGAAGGGCAATCACCAATCCGGCCATCGCTTGGTCGTCTTCGGCTCCGCAGATCGCCGCCGTGAACATTGCCGGACTCATCACCGCGGTTGCATCAGGATCTGCGCTCGTGACCGGTACGGTGGATGGGCAGGCCGCAAGCGTACGCGTGACCGTACGTCCGGCCGCGAACCCCCTTGCGCCGGTGGTCTTGGATATTTCGCCGCCGATTCTGCGACCGGGCGGTGCGTATGTCATCACGGGAGTGAACTTCGGCCCGGGTCCGGCCGCCAACCAGGTTCTCGTGGACGGGTTGGTTGCGACCGTGCACACGGCGACGCCGAATCAGCTCGCCATCGTCCTGCCGACATCGGGTTTCGCTTGCGAACCGACGCGCGAGGCGTTCCTGCAGGTCACGGTGAGCGGGCATATCGGCGGCACACCGGCTACGCTGCAGACCGCGAACCAGCGTGCGCTGGCGCCAGGCGAGTCGTTCGTCGTTTCGAACGCATCCGAGGTTCGCTGCAATGAACTTGTTCCTGCATCGGGGCGCTGGGTCGTGAGCATCTACAACGCAACGCGGAACACGGTCTCGCCCACAGTTACCGGCAACGTACTCTTCGCCGTTCGTGGAATTCCCGGTGCGCCCGCACTGCCGCAGTCGCTGGCCTCGGTGAACGGTCTCTCGGCGAACGAGGCCTCGCGCTCTGCTCGAACTCCGCCACTGCACATGGGCGCGGCGAATGTCGCGGCAGCGCGAGCGCCGCGACCGTCGAAACGCGAAGCGTGGGCGGCGACGCACGTTTCGGTGCTCGAACGGAATCTTGCGGTGCTGAACAACTCGAGTTTCGCACGTGCACCCGCACGTGCACCCGCACCCGCACCCGCACCTGCACCTGCACCTGCACGTGCACCTGCAGGTCCGCGCGCGCGCATTGCGCCGACAGCGGCGGTACAGACGGGAGCGATTGCGGTTCCGCCGAATCCGAGCAACGTGCTTTTGAGCGTCGGGTCGATCACCGACATCAAGCTTCCGAACCTGGACGCCGCCGACTTCTGCGTCAGCAATACGCGGATCGGGTTTCGCACGGTGTATGTCGGTCCGCACGTCGTGATCGTTGAGGATACGACGACGTCCGTTAATGGCGTAGCGACGCAGGCCGGCAAGGTGGATTCGTATCTAACGCGGCTCGGCGACGAGTTCGAAGCCGTGACCTGGCCACTTGTCACGGAAAACTTCGGCAATCCCGTGGCGATGGACGCGCAGCTCGGCGGGTCGGGACGCGTCGTCATGGTATTCTCGCCTCGGGTCAACGCCATGCAGCGCGGCTCGCTGCTTGGATTTGTGGCGAGTTGCGACTTCTTCACGGTGTCGCAGCGCCCGTCGAGCAATCTTGGTGCGTACTTCTATGCGTCGGTGCCGACGACGGCGGCGACCGGATATGCGACGCCCAACTCGCGCGACGATTGGATGCGCCTTATGCGTTCGACGATCGTGCACGAAGTGAAGCATGTGGCGGCGTTCGCCGAACGCGTATCCCGCGGCCTGCCGGTGGAGGACCTTTCGTGGGAAGAGGGGAGCGCGCGCATCGCCGAAGAGCTCTACGCGAGGCAGTTTTACGCGTCATCGTTCGGATCGAACACGCGGTATTCGCAGTCACTCTCGTGCGACATTCGATTTGCCGAGGCGGGGACCCCGTGTGCCGATCGCCCCCTGCTGATGCTGCGCCATTTCGACGGCCTGTATGCGTTCATGCAGAACCCGGAACTGAATACGGCGCTTGGGCGCGCGTTCGTTGCCGACAACAATTTCTACGCGGGCGCCTGGTCGATGCTGCGCTGGGCCGCCGACCATTCTTCGCAGCCGGAGGCAGCATTCCTGCGGGACTTCGTTCAGAGCCCTGCAACCGGGGCGGCGAACATCGAGGCACGCACTGGCCGGAGTTGGGTGGACATGCTTGGCGAATGGTCGCTGGCCGCGCACGTCGACGACATCGGCGGCTTTGCGCCTGCGAACAGCCGACTCGCGATGCCGTCATGGAACTATCCCGACATGTGGCTCGGGATGTGCCTTGAGATGGGGCCGTGCTCGGATTCGTCGAATCCGGTGCTGACCTACCTGCGTAGCACGCCGTTCGCGCCCCGGCAACACTCCTTCGGGAATTTCCAGGTCGGCATCGGCTCGATGGTCGGCGGCGGCTTCACACTGCTCGACCTGTCCGGGCCCGGATCTTCGTCACAGGTGATCGAAGTCAAGTCGCTGACCAACAGCGGCGCCGCGCCCGCATCCGTACGGATAGCTTTTGCTCGCGTGAAATAGCTTCTCAGCTCTCGCGCAGCGCGGCCATCGGTGTTTCGCGAAACACCTCGCGGCCCGTGGACATACCGATCGCCATGGCGAGCGTCATCATAACGAAGGCGATGACGAACGCCGGGAGGAGTGCCGGCGCAAACGTCCCGTCGAACACGAACGTCACGAGCGCCCAGGCGCCGCCGAACGAAAGCACCATTCCGGTGAGGGCGCCGAGCGCGCCGAGCAACGAATACTCGGCAAGCAGGATGCGACCGATTTGGCTACGCGTCGCGCCGAGTGTCTTGAGCAGCACGCCCTCGCGAAGCCGGTCGCGACGAGTGGCCGCGACCGCGCTGAACAGCACCGGAACGGCCATCGCGAAGCTGAACAGTGCGAGAAACCGGACGGCGACCGTGATGCGCCCGACGATCTCGGTAACTGTGCGGCGTACGAGCGAAAGATCTACACTCGACACATTCGGGTAGCGGGTGACGACGTCGCGCTGGATGCGCGCGATCACGGTGTCGCTCGAGACCGCAGCGACGAGCACGAACATCTTGGGCGCGTCACGAAGCGCACGCGGCTGCAATACCGCGAAGAAGTTCGGCTCGAACCGGCCCCAGTTCACTTCTCTGATGCTCGTCAGTCGTGCAGACACCGGGACTCCCTGCACGTCCCATGTGACCGTGTCGCCGAGCGCAACGGAGAGTTCGGTTGCGACGTCCATCTCGAGCGAAAGTTCGGGAAGATCGTCGGTCGCAGCGCCGAACCATTTGCCCTGAACGAGTTTTTCCGTGGCGACCATGGTGTCGCGGTACGTGGAGCGATACTCGCGCCGAAGCGACCAATGGCGGGCCGACATGCCGTGCGCCGCTGCCCACTCTTCGGTGGTGAGCCCGTTGATCTTCTGAATCCTCATCGTCACAATCGGCGTCGCACCGAGCGACGTCTCGCCGGAGGCAGTCATGACCGAGTCGATGGCGCTTCGCTGGTCATCCTGGATGTCAAAGAAGACGAGATTGCCGCGCGCGGCGTCGCTTGAAATCTTGAACTGCGCGAGCAGGTTGGTCTGAACGAGATAGAGCGTGCTCACCAGGAACGCACCGAAGCCGAGCGCGAGGACGACCGAGCGGGTCTGGTTTGCCGGCCGATACAGGTTTGCGACGCCCTGCTTGAGGAGATACGGGAGCCGGTGAGCGGCGATCTTGCGCGCGACGTAGGACAACGACGCTGCGCTCGTCCAAAGGAGGACAAGGGCGACGCCGATGCCGCCGGCCACGAGCAGCCCGCGCTGTGGCGAATTGGAACGGGAGACGGCCAACGCAATCACGCTGGCGACGAGCCCTGCGTTCACGAGGTACGACGGAATGTCACGCATCCGAGCGCGGTCGAGGGCAGCGGCGTCGTGCCGCAGCGCCTGGAGCGGAGAGACTCGACGCAGCGCGAGGAGCGGCCGTAGCGAGAAGATCAGGGCGACCCACACACCAATTGCGAGGCCAAGTCCAATCGCGCGTGGCACTACCGAAACCGTGATGTCGAGTGGGAGCGCGTTGGCAAACGCCAGCGGAAGCGCGAACTGAATCGCGACGCCGATAACCGCGCCGATCGCGGCGCCGGCGAGGCCCATCAGCGCTGCCTGCGTGACATAGATGGCCAGCACTTGCGGACCGGTCGCGCCAATGCACCGCAGCACCGCGACAATGTCCACCTTTCGGTTGACGAATGCGCTGACACCGCTGGCGACGCCGATGCCGCCCAGCAGGAGCGCGATCATTCCCACGATGCCGAGAAAATCGGCGAGCCGGGCGATCGCGTCGGTCATGTTCTGTTCCTGCTGCACGACGGTGCGCACGCGAATGTGCACGTCCTGAAAACGTGGTCGAAATGGTGCG
Source organism: Gemmatimonadota bacterium (assembly GCA_027622655.1). Classification (GTDB taxonomy): domain Bacteria; phylum Gemmatimonadota; class Gemmatimonadetes; order Gemmatimonadales; family Gemmatimonadaceae; genus Fen-1231. The sequence continues at coordinate 16,385 of JAQBYI010000049.1, forward strand.
ACCCATTTCGGGCTTTGTACGCCGGCCGGAAGGCGGACGATTGTTTCGAACGACGCTCGGCTGCCAAACCCGAGAAGCTGCGTGCTCGCGACGTACTTCTCGGCGATGAACACACGCGGCCCGATGGCGGACGCGAGGCCTGGATCGCCGGGAACCGAGTTTGTTGTGCCGACGATCTCGAACTGCGCGAACCCGATCGATAGTGTGTCGCCGATGTGAGCATCGAGCGCGATCAGCGTTCCCGGGCTGACCAGCGCGGTCTGGCGCGACTGGAGCACTGGCCATTGGCCGGCCGGCTCCGAGGTCACGTCACCAAACGGCGGGTACGTCGGGCCCACGGCGCGCACCTGCGAGAGGCGCGTATTCTGTGTGCGCGCGGCGTACGCCATGGATGTAAACGTGACCGATGTGCCAACGGTTACCTCGCCCGCGGCGCCAATCGAGTCGATCAACGCGCGGATCGAATCCGGAAATCTGTTATCTGACGAGAAGGTGACGTCGCCGCCCATGACGCCTCGCGCCTGCGAGCGAACGGCGCTGCGGACGTTGTCGGCAGTCGAGTCGATCGCAACCAGCGCGCCCACGCCGAGCGAGATCGACGACATGAACAGGAGGAGGCGGCGCCGCGCAGTTCGGCTCTCGCGCCAGGCAAGACCCGCAATGAAACGCCAACGGCGCATCACCGTGCGATTACTCCGGCCGGAAGTACGGGCAATGGCGGTGCGTCGGAGCCTTTGCTGCGGTCTTCAACCACTTCACCGTCGCGCAACCGGATGAGTCGGTCGGCTCGCTCCGCGAGCCCCATGTCGTGCGTGACGAGCACGACGGTGGATCCCGACGAGCGGTTCAGCGATTCGAGCAGTTCCACGATGCGCGCGCCGGTGACGCCGTCGAGGTTGCCGGTGGGCTCGTCGGCAAAGAGGATTTTCGGCGAGTTGGCGAACGCGCGGGCGATTGCCACCCGCTGCTGTTCTCCGCCGGAGAGTTGCGAGGGGAAATGGTCCATCCGGTCGGCCAGGCCGACGCGCTCGAGCAGCGACGTTGCGCGCTCCGAGGCGCCGTCGTCTCCACGCAACTCGAGTGGCACCTGCACGTTTTCCACCGCCGTAAGCGTTGGAATCAGTTGAAACGTCTGGAAGATGAAGCCAACTTTCTCACCGCGGAGACGTGCGCGTTCGTCTTCAGTCAGTTTGTTGAGCATTACGCCATCGAGAGAAACCGTTCCGCTCGATGGCACGTCGAGTCCCGCAAGCAGGCCCAAGAGGGTAGTCTTCCCACTACCTGACGGACCGACGATTGCGACGAGTGATCCCTGCGGGATGCTGAACGACACGTGCTTGAGCACGGCCAGCGTCCCCGTACCACTGGGATATTCCTTCTGGAGATTGGATGCGACGAGCATGACAGTGTCTACTGGAGGGAAACTGCTCCGGGAAGCCCGGATCATCGTGCGCGCGCTGGCTCTTAGTGTCGCGCCGTTGGTTATGGCGTGTGGTGGCAAAGCGGCCGACAGCGACCCAGATAATTCCGCCCGCGCTCGCTCCGGAGGCGGGGCGGCTGCACTGGAATCAACAACGGTGGGAGGGGCTGGGGCAACCGCGGCCGAAACCGCGGCCGAAACCGCGGCCGAAACCGCAGCCGAAACCGCAGCCACTGCTCGGCGCGGCGACCTGCCGCGCGCCCTCTTCATTGGTACCAGCCTCACAGCAGGCCTCGGGCTCGCCGATCCGCCCACCCAGAGCTGGCCCGCGGTCATCCAGCGACTGGCCGACTCGGCCGGCGTGCCGCTGCATGTGGCAAATGCCGGGCTTTCGGGCGAGACCTCGGCAGGTGCTTTGCGCCGCGCCGACTGGGTACTGCGCGAGCCGTACGATCTGATCGTCATTGAAACCGGCGCAAACGACGGACTGCGCGGACTCGAGCCGGACTCGACGGCCGCCAACATCACGAAACTCATCGAGAAGGTCCGGCTGGCGAACCCCGATGCGACCGTGATGCTCGTGCAGATGGAGGCGCCCACAAATCTCGGACAGCGATGGACCAAGCGGTTCCACGACCTGTTCCCGAGAGTTGCGCTCGCGACCGGGGCCACATTGCTGCCGTTCATACTCGAGGGAGTAGGTGGAATTCCGAGCCTCAATCAGGGCGACGGCATCCACCCCACGGCCGAAGGTGCCGAACTCGCGGCGCGCAATGTGTGGCCCGGGATTCGGTTCGCCCTCCGCCAACGATGAGAGGTTCCGCGAATGGAGCGTTTGCAGTAACCTCCCAGACTATGAGATCAGCAAAAATTGCGCTCTCCGCGCTGCTGTGTGCGGCGTTGGTTGCCGCCTGCGACAGCGGTAGTGAGCCGGTCGCGGTGGCCGCCTGGGCGCCGCCGGCAGAATCGGAAATTCCGGCTGATTCTTTCGGCGCGTCCGTTCGCCGTGGCCTCGCGCTCCTGCGCTTTACTCCCGAGAGTCTTCCCGCGTACGCGACGTCGAGCCTGCGCTGCACCAGCTGCCATCAGTTCGACGGCCGAAAGGAATCGGCGCCGCCGCTCATCACGGCGCACGCCCGGTACCCGCGCTACCTCGACCGAACGGGCGCGGTGGTCAGTATCCAGGATCGCGTCAACTATTGCTTCACCAGATCGCTCGCAGGCAACGCGCTTCCGGGCAACAGCCGCGAAATGTCGGACATCATTGCCTACCTGGCGTTCCTGTCGCGCGGGGCTCCTGTTGGGGGCCTGCCGTCGGTGCCTACAGGGATGGCCCCAATGGCGGAGATGCTCGTCGGCGACACCACACGGGGCCGTGAGCTTTTTACGGCGACATGCGTGACGTGTCACGGCGTTGACGGGGCAGGCGCGATTCTCGGGGTTCCTGCGCTCTGGGGCGCCCAGTCATACTCGATCGGCGCGTCGATGGCACGCCATGAGCGCGGAGCTGCTTTCATTTTTCGCAACATGCCGCAGGACAAGCCCGGTTCGCTGACGGCGCAGGACGCCTTCGATCTGTCGGCGTACGTGAACTCGCACGAGCGTCCTGATTCGCCTGGCAAGGAATTCGACTTTCCCGGCGGCGATGCGCCGGCGGATGTGCCGTACGCCACGCGCGGTCATACGCCGCCGCGTCCAACGCCTCGATTACTGCCGCGCGCGAACCCGGACGGCGCTACCGTTCCCGCTCCACCATCCGTGCGCCGTGGCGCGCCCTGAGGCTTCAGAATGACCGAGCCGAATCCAAGCGACCGGGCGCCGGCCGACCCCACCGGCGAGATAACCGACGGTATTTCTGAGGATGGCGATAGCGCCCACGGTAGCGCCAACGGACTGTCACGGCGCGACCTGCTGACGGGCGCAGCCGGCGCCATTGGCGGGGCGCTGCTGGCGCGCGTAGGCACGCTCGACGCTCAGGGCGCTCCAGCTCAGCCCACGGGAGTAACGCCGGCAACTGCAGGTGCGCAGGTTCTCGCCGACCCAACCAAGGCGCCCGGGCTCCCGACCAGTGGGCAGGGTACGCGGTCGCCGTTCGTGAGCCCGCAGCGCACGCCGACCGGAGCCATTGCCGGGTCGTCGCTCACACCGCTGCAGGACCTCTCCGGCACGATCACTCCGTCCGACCTGCATTTCGAGCGTCATCACGCCGGCATCCCGGCGCTCGATCCGGCGAGGCACACGCTGCTCATCCACGGACTCGTGGACCGGCCGTCGGTATTTACGCTCGCGGACATCATGCGCTTTCCGTACGTCTCGCGGGTGCACTTCGTGGAGTGCTCCGGCAACGGCCGTGCGGCCTACAGAGATCCGAACAACGAGACGTTTACGGCGCAGAGTGTGGCCGGATTGGCGGCAAACTCGGAGTGGATCGGTGTTCCGCTGCGCGTGCTGTTCCAGGAAGTCGGAGCCAAGCCCGAGGCGACGTGGTTTCTCGCCGAAGGCGGCGATGCCTGCGTTATGACGCGGAGCATTCCCATGGCGAAGGCGTTGGACGACGCGATGATCGTCTGGGCGCAGAATGGCGAGCCGATCCGGCCAGAGCAGGGCTACCCGATGCGACTTCTCCTTCCCGGGTGGGAGGGGAACGCCAATGTGAAGTGGTTGCGCCGTCTTGAGCTGGGCACCGCGCCTTGGATGACGCGCTGGGAGACGTCCAAGTACACTGATCCGCTGGCGAGCGGCACGGCGCGACAGTTCAGCTTTGAGGTCGACGCGCGTTCGATCATCACGGCGCCCAGCCATCCGGGCACGGTGACCAAGGGGTGGTGCAACATTTCCGGCCTCGCGTGGTCGGGGCGCGGCGCCATCACACGCGTTGAAGTCAGCACGGATGGAGCCAAGAGCTGGGTTGATGCGCTACTCCATCCACCTGTTGCCTCAAAAGCGTTCACGCGGTTTTCGATCCCGTGGTCGTGGGATGGCGGGGCGGCCGCGTTGCTCTCGCGGGCCACGGACGACACGGGGTATGTACAACCGACGCGAGAGCAGATCGTGGCGGTGCGCGGCGCAGGCACGGACTACCATCTCAATCACATCGTTGGCTGGCGCGTGGACGCCGATGGCCGCGTCTTTTTCTACGGGGATTCCTGATGCGCCGCTTCATGTGCACGGTGGTCGTAGCGCTGATCGCTTCCGCGTGCTCCGGCGGAACACGCGCCGAGACCGGTGAACTGCCGGCGTCGGGGCGGTATGAGCTTGGACGGGCCGCGACGGCGGCGGAGATTGCGGCGCAGGACATCGACATCGGTCCGGATGGACTCGGACTTCCGGCTGGCAGCGGCACGGTTGCGCAGGGGGCCATGGTGTTTGGTGCGCAGTGCGCGTCGTGCCACGGAGTGCGCGGCGAGGGAATTTCTCCGTTTCCGCAGCTCATCGGCCGGGAGCCCCGCGCGGGGTTTCCGTTCGGCCGCGACCCGAGGGCGGTGAAGACAATCGGCAACTATTGGCCCTACGCGACGACCCTGTTCGATTATGTACGCCGAGCGATGCCGCAGCTCACGCCGGGTTCGCTCAGCGACGATGAGGTGTATGCCGTTACCGCGTGGCTGCTGGCCCAGAACGAGGTGATTGCTGGCGACGTGGTACTCAATGCCGAGACTCTGCGGCTGGTGAAAATGCCGGCGCGTGACCGGTTCGTCGTGGACGACCGAAAGGGCGGTCCGGAGATTCGTTAGTCCTGGGCGCAGCGGTCGCGAGCGTCGTTGACCCAACTCCTTCAGGCGACTACACTTAAAGGCTGTTCCAAAACTGCCAAAAGTCGCCTAAGCAAGGACGTTTTCGTCATGGCATTCCCAGCTACACAGATCCGGCGCGGCATGGTCATCGTTTTCGAAGGCGAGCCGTGCCGGGTTGTCGAATTCCGGCACCATACGCCGGGCAATCTCCGTGCGATGATCCAGACCAAGCTCAAGAATATTCGCAACGGAGCGAGCGTCGAGCACCGTTTTCGTGCCGCCGACACAATCACGAAGGCAGACATGGAAACGCACGAACTCAACTTCATGTACAAGGGTGGCGACACGTACCACTTCATGAACACTGAGAACTACGATCAGCTCGAAATGGACGAGGAAATGCTTGGCGACAACGCGCAATGGATGCAGCCTGAAATGAAGATCCTTGCCGAGTACTACGACGGCCGCCCGATCGGGATCCAGTTGCCCCAGTATCTGTCGCTTGAAATCGTGGACACGGCGCCGGTGATGAAGACGGCGACGAAGACGGCGTCTTCGAAGCCTGCCAAGCTGGAAAACGGAGTGACGATCAACGTGCCCGAGTTCATCGCGACCGGCGAACGCGTACGCGTGAATCCGCTGACCGCCGAGTATCTCGACCGGGCGAAAGACTAGCTGTACCGGAGCGCACCATTACTTTTCGCGGTCCGAGAGGTTGGAGCGGGATTCGGAGTTGTACGAATGGTGGCTGTAGCTCAACTGGTTAGAGCACCGGCCTGTGGCGCCGGGGGTTGGGGGTTCAAGTCCCCTCAGCCACCCCTTTTTGGGAGTGAGCAGTACGGCATAGGTCCGTAGCTCAATTGGTAGAGCGCCGGTCTCCAAAACCGGAGGTTGCAGGTTCGATTCCTGCCGGGCCTGCTGTGAGGGTGATGCGTGAGTTGGTGTGGGCGCCTGCTGCTGGCCATCAATGGTTTTGGCGCGTTGGAGATTGTGAGGTGGTTCGAGGAAGGCGGTATCGTCTAGGGGACTAGGACACGGCCCTCTCAAGGCTGGAACACGGGTTCGAATCCCGTTACCGCTACTGGTGATGTGTTGACGTTGGTGATGACGCTGCGATACGTGCCATGATGGCGGCCCTATCGTCTATCGGTTAGGACGGCACCCTTTCACGGTGCAGAGACGGGTTCGATTCCCGTTGGGGCTATGGTGGCTTGCACGACAGCCCCGTGCGGGGCGGCAGGAGATGTTGGGGGCGTAGCTCAGCTTGGTTAGAGCACTGGACTGTCACTCCAGAGGTCGCGGGTTCGAGCCCCGTCGCTCCCGTTTGGTAGTGGAAGCAATTGGTAGCAGTCGGGACGAAGAAATGCCCTGGTGGTGAAACTGGTAGACACGCCATCTTGAGGGGGTGGTGCCGCAAGGCGTCTCGGTTCGAATCCGAGCCAGGGCATGGTTGTCAAAACCGCGAACGGCGGTCGCCACAGTAGCTCAGTGGTAGAGCACTCGATTCGTAATCGAGCGGTCGTCGGTTCAATCCCGACCTGTGGCTCTGAGCACACATACGAAACGCCCCGCCGCGGCACTGCCGCAGCGGGGCGTTCTTGCAACGCGCCGGCGCACGTGCGCCGACGGACGTGCGCCGACGGACCGCCGTGACTATCCGGCGAACGTGTACGCGAAGCCGGCCTTTTGCGCGCGTTGTACGGCGACCACACCGGCGGGCGCCATCTTGGACCCGGGGATCAAGTTGGCCGACAGATCGGCGTCGATCGCCGCTGCATCACCTGTGGTTCCGGCGAGCAGCTTGGCGATGAAGGTTGTGGCCGCACCGCATACGGCGAACTGGACGCCGTGCGCCGTGACGCTCGGCAGGTCGGCTCCGGCCTCGCCCAAAATGGCGTCGTGCAGGAGAAAGTTTCGCGTGGCTGGCTTCATGGTCTTGGGATCATTGATGCTGAGCGTCACTGCGATGCCCGGATACTTGGCCCACATCGCGTCGTTGTAGGCGAACGGCGTTGCGAAGTGCCGGAAACAGACGACAACGCTATTATCCGCGTCCGTGGTGTCGAGCTGTTCCTCGCTGAACTTGATGAAATTGCGCGCGAACATCACGCCGTTCGGTCCCGCCGTGGGTGCCGCGCAATCGTAGATCACCTTGTTGGTGTTGTTCATGGCGCCGAACCACTGGTCCATTTCGTCGGCAGATGCCATGGCTGCCGACGACGCTGCCGGGCCCCCACTGCACGCGGCCGTGAGCGCGGCCGATCCGACCGCAAGGTGGGTTAGGAACGAACGGCGGGGAACGGTTGAGTCTGTCATGGCGTATCTCCGAGTCGTGGGGCGGAGTCCACCCACGATTGCGGGCTGGCTAACCGCGATTTCGGTCGCCGACTCAAGATGTGGATTCCCGACGGGGTGTCAACCTGATGGCGCAACCGGGCGCAACCGGGCGCAACTGGGCGTGGCTGGGCGACGCCGGCTGGGCGAGTGGGGAGTCACGGTGGAGTTCGTGCTCATTTCGCGTGCGACGCGACATGGCGTCGCGGCTTCCCCTCTCGGCTGTGCTCGATGGCGGCGGGTGCCCCGCGCCGCTAGTTTCCGCTTTCTGCGGGCGTAATTCAGTTGGTAGAATGCCAGCTTCCCAAGCTGGACGTCGCCGGTTCGAGTCCGGTCGCCCGCTCTAAGATAACACAATGTTGCACAACGAGTTATGCTGTACGACATTGTCGTATTCGCGAGTCAGGGTCGCGCCGGGTAATCCGGGGGTAACTACACGGCGCGCTTTCGCGACGCTGACCGGCGCCCTCATCAAGCGCCGGGAATGAGCCGGCGGCCCCTCAGCGGCGGGTTCGCTTGCCTAGGGCTGCCTTCTCTTCGGCGGCCTTCCGCGTCGCCTCGGTCCTTGCTGTCGCATTCGCGACCTCTGCCCGCTGCCGGTCGATCAATCCTGGGTCATAGATGAGGGGCGCCCCGCATTCATTCACTCGCCGGACGAACTCCGAGTGTGCGAGTTCGTGGACAAGCATTGCCGCGAGTCCGCTGCGATGCCGTTGCTCTTGGCTCCTGGCGGCTTGCCGTTGTTCCCGGCTCTGACTCCGATCCGGCCAAGAGCGAGGGAAGCTCTCCGATAGTCGCTTCTCAATGATGGTTCGCTCGGTCCTCTTTAGTTCGTCCAGCCCCTCAGAGGCGCGTCGGAAGCACTCTAGCTCGCGTTCTACGGCTTGCTCGATGATCGCCTCGCCGTCGGTTCGCCAGTACGAGACGAAAGCGTTCCAGAACCCCTTTGACGAACTGGGGACGGAATCGCGCGGCACGCGCTGCCCTCTCTGCCAATATGAGTGAGACACCGATCCTCCCGGAGTTTAGTGTACGAGGGTGATCGAGGATGTCCGCATGTCGTCGTTGTCTCTTGCTTCC
>JAQBYI010000098.1 GCA_027622655.1 Gemmatimonadota bacterium
GGCGGGATTCACGCTCTAGTATCGAGACACCACCTGATGTTTTTCAACTAGATCTGGGACTTACCCGAGCGTAGTCTCGATGACGACTACTGGAAGTTTCGGCGCCTGCGCGGTTGCGGCTGTGCCAGCACCGCAGATGAGCGAGGCGAACAGCAGGCGCGACTTGCTTACGAGCTTCATTGCTTGATCCTGCTTGAGTTGATCCTACGGCTCCACCACCTCAATGCGGTGCTCCGCGCGCAGCACGGGCTGACCCGTCACCTCAATCTCGAGCTGCACAATGTACGCTCCTTTCGTGAGCGTCGAGATGTCGAACTCAATCGCCCGGGACGACGTGGAAGATGCGAGCGCGGAAATGTCCACAACCGAGATGCTGACTGGTGTGCGGTCTGCCGATAGTCGGAGCGCCCGCCCAAGCCGTCCAAAGAACCCTGGCTCCTGATACGGTACGTCGCGCGCCACGATGAGCGACACCTTGATGTTCTCACCGTCAGGATTCGTGCCGTACGATTCCCAATACACGCCGAGTCTTTCGGTCGCGCGAACACGCTCCGTGGGAAGCGCGTGCGGCGCAACTTCCTCCACCGACGTCGGCGTCGAACCGTAGACCTTGTAGAACAACAAATCCGACAGCTGCACGCGGAAGGTCGGTCCTCGCCTCGGCCCCACACCATATCGCGCGCGCGCCACGGCGTTCCGCTCTGAAGCGACGACTTCGGCGCTCATGAGCAATGGTCCCCACGGCGCGCGAACTGTGAGCACCCCCGACGCCGGCGCACTTTCGAGCACTGCGGCGTAGTCACGCGGCGCAGCACCGGCTGGTGTCACGACAAGCCCGGCGCGAATTGCGGCGCCATCCACCGTCTCCGTGCCTTTCGTTTCGTACGCCATCACGACGATCGCGCTGTCGCCGCGCTTGAACACCGCGCGCTGGTGCTCGAGCGGCACCAGTGTTTTCGCGTACGGCGGCGCGTAGCGACCCATCACCGGCGGGAGCTGCAGCCGCCATGCCGCCGAGTCGGAGTGCGGCGGGTCGTTGAGCACGAAACCGGCCGGGATGTAGCGGTACGCGGGAAACGGTTCGATGCCAACCACACTGATGCCATCGCCTTCACGCGGACTGATTGCCAGTCCTGGGAGACGCGGCAGCGTAGGCCGACTGTCAGGCGCGCCGCCAAGTCCTCCGGGAAGTCCGCGCGTCCCGGGCATGTCCGGTGGGCGAACGAGCGGCGGCACGCTTCCCGGGACCTTCGTCCCAGGCGGAAGGCTGCCGACCGGAGTGCCGCCGCGGCCACGCCCTTTCGCGCTACCCGGGCCGCCACCGGCCGGACCGTTTGGATCGCCCGCCCCGCCCGCGCCTCCGGCCGGATTCGACCCCAATGCGACCGTGAACGGCAGCTGCAACTGAGCGGCCCACCCGCGCGGCCATCCAAAGCGCAGCAGCAGCTCGCGTTCATCCGCATCGAAGCCAAACTGGTATGCGCCGGCCGCGTCCTTCATCATCTCAACCATCGTCATTCGCGCGAAATACTCGGTGCGCGAATCATTTCCCTTCATTGAATAGAGTGTGCGGGCGAGGAACCAGGTTCGCGCCGTCCAAGCGTCGCGCGCCGGGTCACCGCACGGGAGCACGCGGTACTGCGCGCGCGCCACGTCGTCGAGAAGGAGCGAGAGGTCGCGCCACTCGCAGCTCTCGGGCCCCATGTGTGAAATGGCGCTGTCGAACGTGCGCTCGGCCGCGACGTAGTCGCCCATCAGATGGAGCGAGAAGCCGACGAGAATCTCACAATGCCAACCGTTCCCCGCCCCATCGCCTTCGCAAGCGCGCGCAGCCGCTAGCGCGTCAGCGTACCGCTCGGCTTCGGCGAGATACCTAACCCGCTCTTTGGCAATCCAGACGTTGCGCGGTTCGATTCCGGCAAGCGAGTCGAGCGATGCTATCAGAGAGGAGCGCCGGAGCGTGACCACCTCGCGCTCCTTCGGCATCGCCTGCGATTCATCGTACCAGTAGCAGAATCGCCCTACTCTTTCATCGCAGTTTTGTCTCTTGGGCAGCAGGTTGCCGATGTGAGGCAGGTTTACGTGCCGGAACGCCTCGAAGTCGCGCTGTTCGAGGCGCGCACGGTCGATCGGCGAGAGCGCGGCCGAATCCGAGCCGGGACCCGCAGGCGCCACCAAACCCAACGGGCGCGGCGGAACCGAATCGCGGATGATCTGCGCGCGCGTCGTCGCCGGAAACGCGACGGCGGCAGCGAGGGCAACGACAGCTATTAAGGGGAAAGGGCGCACGGGGGATACTACCCCGCATGGGACCGGATGGCGAACGGCCGATTCGGCGATCGCTGCAGGGTCTGATCCAGGCCCACGTGCAGCGCCCGTGGTCAGTGCGTTACCGCCACTCCTGCACTGGCTTGCCTAGCACGTCCATCACGGGCTGCACACCAAGCCCTGGCTCGCGTGACGCAGCCAATCGCCCGTGCTTTCGCTGCGGCGCGCCCTCGGCGAACGCGACGGTAACGTACGAGTTGAAATCCGTCGCCGAAAAGAGAAAACGCTCCGGCGTGCTGTGCGCGAGGTGTGCGATCGCCGCAGTGATGATGTCGCCGCCCCACGTGTCCTCGATCGTCATCGCGATGCCAACCGACACGCAGAGGTCGCGAATCTGCCGTGCCTTGGTGAGCCCGCCGACCTTGGAGATCTTCAGGTTGATCACGTCCATCGCCTGGTCGGCGATGCCGCGGACGACCATGTCGATGCCGTCCACCACTTCGTCGAGAATGAACGGACGGTCGGTGTGCCGCCGCACCACGAGGCATTGCTCGTAAGTCATGCACGGCTGTTCGATGTAGACGTTCACGTCGCGCACCGCATCTACGACGCGCATCGCAACGTGCTGGGTCCATCCCGTGTTCGCGTCGGCGATGAGCACGTCGCCGGGCTGGAGCTTGGCGGCCGCGGCGTGAATCCGCGCAATGTCGGTGTCCGCGTCGCTACCAACCTTGAGTTGGAACTTGGTGTAGCCCTCGCTCCGGTATTGGGCGATGCGTGCTGCCATCGCGTCGGGCGTGTCCTGCGAAATGGCGCGGTAGAGCGCAAAGTCATCGCCCACGTGGCCGCCCATGAGCGTGGCCACAGGCTGCCCCGTCGCCTTGCCGAGCAAATCCCAGCAGGCCATATCGATGGCGGACTTCACGTACGGATGGCCGCGCATCGCGGCGTCCATGCGCTCGTTGAGAATCCCGAGCGCGAGCGGATCGGCGCCGATGAGTTGAGGCGCGAGTTCGGCGATTCCGGTGCGCGCGCCGCGCGCGTATGCGGGGAGATAGGCGGGCCCGAGTGGGCAGACCTCGCCCCAGCCCGTGATCCCGGCGTCGGTGTCCACTGCGACGACGGTCGAATCGAAAACGGAAACGGAGTTGCCGCCCGACCACTTGTAGCTCCCTTCGTGCAGCGGGAGATCCACCTGATACATCCGGATGCCGGTGATCTTCATGCGGACCTAAAGTACGGTCTGCGGTGGCGTGTCGCCTCCCGGCGCACTCCCGTGCCGGAATCGACACAGCCCGCCGTGCGTGTGCGCGCGCGGCCATGGACTCTGAGTCAGACCCTGGGTCGCTTGACTCATTGTAATGAGTCATTTATACTCTCTACATGACTACCCGTATGCAAGTGCTGATGGAAGACACCGAGTTCGCCGAGATCCGGCGCGTCGCCAAGCGACACCGCATGACGGTGGCCGAATGGGTGCGCCAGGCACTCCGGCGCGCACGCCGTGACGAGCCAGCGACCGATCCGCGCAAGAAGCTCTCTGCGGTGCGGGAAGCGGCGCGCGGTGACTACCCGACGGCCGACATCGACCGCATGCTCACCGAAATCGAGGGCGGGTACCTGACAGGCGGCAGCGCGTGATCTTCGTCGACTCCAACATCCCGATGTACCTGGTCGGCGCGCCGCATCCAAACAAGGACG
>JAQBYI010000050.1 GCA_027622655.1 Gemmatimonadota bacterium
TGGCGGGATTCACGCTCTAGTATCGAGACACCACCTGATGTTTTTCAACTAGATCTGGGACTTACCCCGACGCGACACCGGTATGCTCATCGCACCCACCTGCCATCCCCGGAGCACTCTCATGAAACGTCCAATCGCGTCGATCATCGCCTGCACAGCATCGTTCCTCGTCGGCGCAGGGGCGATGTGGGCGCAACAACAAGCCAGCACGACCAGGCGGGAACCACAGTTCGAGAACTCGAACGTGCGCGTCTGGAAATCGATCATCATGCCCAATCAGCCGCTCACGCAGCACCGACATGAAAACGGCCGCGCGCTCATCGCGCTGACCGATGGTCAGCTCAAGGTCGTCGACAAGGACGGCAAGACACTGGATACGTACAATTGGGAGCGCGGAAAAGCCTACTGGCTGGACAAGGATCCCGCAGGCCAAACGCACGCCGATGTGAATGAGACATCGAAGCCGATCGAAGTAATTGTCGTCGAACTGCAAAAGGAGACGCCATGAGCACCACCGACCAGAGCACCAACGGCACGAACGGTACCAACCGCGCCGAACCTGAATCGTTCCGCGCCCGCGCGCTGAGCGCTTCCATCACTGCAAATAATCTGCAAAAAAGCCTCGCGTGGTACTGCGACGTGGTGGGGTTCACACTCGACCAGAAGTTCGAAAACGAAGGGAAGGTCGTGGCGGCTGCAATCAAGGCCGGCGACGTGACGCTCATCCTGAATCAGGACGACGGCGCCAAGGGTGCCAATCGCGTCAAAGGGCAAGGACTGTCTCTCAACATCACGACGGCGCAGTCCATCGATGAAGTTGCGGCGCGAATCAAGGGGGCCGGCGGCAAGCTCGAGTCCGAGCCGGCCGACATGCCGTGGGGCGCGCGAATGTTCCAGTTGATCGATCCCGACGGCTTCAAGCTCATGGTCACGACCTGACGTGAGCACAGCGGCGGCCACTCGCCTTCGGAACGCGCTCGCCGGCGCCGAGCCGTTGCTGCGCGCCATTTCGGAAACGGACTCGGCGCTGCATCCGGCACCGGGCAAGTGGTCGCCACGGCAGATCATCGGGCACCTGATCGACTCGGCGAGCAACAACCATCAGCGTTTCGTGCGCGCGGTCTGGCAGGACGACCTCGTCTTTCCCGGCTACGAACAGGAACGCTGGGTGGAGTTGCAGCGCTATCAGGAGACTGCGTGGTCCGAACTCCTGACGCTGTGGGGCTCGCTCAACCGGCACATCACAACGGTGATGGATGCCGTTCCGCACGACGTGCGCATGCGCGTGCACACGAAGCACAATCTCGACGAAACCGCGTCGCGCGCACCCACGACCGAAGCGGAGCAGACGCTGGACTATTTCATGGGGGATTACGTCGATCATTTGGAGCTGCACCTGCGGCAAATACTCGGCGACGGGGTGTCATTGGCCCCGTAGCCCGGCAAACCATACATTAGAGGGTTCGCCGCCGGCCTCCCCCTCGCCCCACCGTCCTTGAGCCAGTAGATCCGCGATCAGCTGCAGGCCACACTCGGCACCGCCTATACCCTCGAGCGCGAGCTAGGTGGCGGCGGCATGAGCCGCGTTTTTGTCGCCGAGGAGACTGCCCTCCGGCGCAAGGTCGTGGTGAAGGTGTTGCCACCGGAACTCACGGCCGGCGTGAATGTCGAACGGTTCAACCGCGAGATTCTGCTCGCAGCCAAGCTGCAGCACCCGCACATCGTGCCGGTGCTCACGGCGGGCGAGACGCAGGGCCTGCCGTACTACACGATGCCGCTGGTCGAAGGCGAGTCGCTCCGGGGCCGGCTCGCGCGCGCAAACGCGCTTTCGATCACGGAGGCCGTGAGCCTCCTCAAGGACGTGGCACGGGCGCTCGCCTACGCGCACGAACACGGAATTGTCCATCGCGACATCAAGCCCGACAACGTCCTGATCACCGGCGGCTCGGCGACCGTCACCGACTTTGGAATCGCGAAGGCCATCAGCGCGTCGCGCACGCAGGGCGCAGCCGAGACGCTCACGCAGATCGGGACGAGCATCGGAACTCCGACGTACATGTCACCCGAGCAGGCCGCGGGCGATCCCGACACCGACCATCGCACCGATATCTATTCGTTCGGCTGCATGGCGTACGAAATGCCCACGCGGCGCGCCGGCGCGCTGCAACGGCTCGGCGAGCTGTACGAAGCCAAGGGCGATGCGGCGAATGCTGCAAAGGCGTATCGCGAGTTCATTGAACTCTGGAAGAACGCGGATCCCGAGCTGCAGCCGCGCGTGGCCGAGGCAAAGCGACGGCTCGCAAAGCTGGCGCCGGTCGAGAAACCGCGATAGCTGAGGTCTCGGCTCTATCGTGAGTCACGGATCAGGCTGATGAACCAGATCAAACTGGTACCGCAACTGCAACAACTTGGGTAACTGCGCGCGCTGAGCCGACGTTTGGCGCGCTGTTCACATTGTTCTTGTAGGTGTAGTACCCGCTTGATCCGGTCAATCCGTTTGATCCGTGATTAGCGACAGCTCACGCCGGTGGAAAGGCCGCGCTGGAAAGGCCGCGCTGGAAAGGCCGCGCTGGAAAGAGCGCGCCGCGGTCGTGCCTATTTCTTGGCGGCGGCCGTCTCCGACTTCTTCAACTTCTTCAACTTCTTCAACTTCTTCAACTTCTTCAACTTCTTCAACTTCTTCAACTTCTTCGACTTCTTCGGTTTCTTCGGTTTCGGTAGCGGTACCTCCGCTTCAGTAGCGGCGACCACGCGCGCCATGAACGCCGCGTCGTCGAGCTCCCCTTCTATCAGGAAGTGCAGCTTGGCACCGGGGTACGGCGGCGCTTCGCTGAGCGCGCCGTGTTCCGTGAGTAGCGCGCGACCACCTTGTCGTTCGAATAAACGGCGTACTCGCCGAACATCTTCCGGTGCCGCACGCGGGGCACGTGGCGGAGTTGCTCGAGAACGTAGTCGGCGAAATCTTGATCGGTGGCCATCCCCTGTTCCTCTGGTTGCGCGGCGGCGCCTACTTCTCGCCTGGCTTCAACACCCGAACGGACTTCACGTAGTCGCCCAGTTGCATCAGGTCCGCCACGTCCATTCCGTTGACGATCCTGCCGAGCGCAGCGAAGTCGCCTTCGTTGTGAGGCTGCGGCGTGTGTGCAAAGACATAGACCGCCGGCCCCGTGTCGTACGCCGCGCCGGGGCCACGCCCACGGCCCGGGTACATGGGCGAGTTTCCGATGTTCGAGCCCCAGCTCAGGTTGCCGCGTACGAGCCGCCCTCGGCTGATTTCGTCGCGCTGGAGTGGTTCGTCTATCAATACTTCGCGCTGCTGCGCCACGAAGTTCGGCACCACGCGGTCGAAACGGATATTCCGCATGGCGCCCTGCTTCACGAGCGAGAGCAGGTAGTCAGTCGCGAGCGGCGTGTCGAGCGGGTTGAGCTCTGTATCCACGTCGCCGCGCGTGGTCTCCCAGCGGAGGCGCGGCGGCACCTCGCCATTGTACGCCGGCACGATGAGCGTCTCGACGATCCGCTTGTAGTCGGCGTTGGTGCGTGCGCTCCGTATCGGACGTCCCGTGCCCCACGCTGCGAGCGTCCTGAAACCAAACGCGCGCCCCGCCATGCCGTACACGATCTCACTCGGCGCAGTTCGATACTTCGCGAAGAACGCGGCCGCAGCGTTGCCGCCGCGCGACTCGATCTCGGCGAGCGTTTCGATCACGGCGTCCTGCGCAATCGCGGCGCTGTCCCTGAGCGCGACCGCAAAGGCGTCGAGGAGCATTGGGATGTCGGACGAGTCAGCCCACGCGGCTATGGGCGTGGCCATGGACTTTGCCGCGCCCGCGCGCACTGCGACATCGCGCGAAGTGAATGCCTGCTTCCGGGCCGCTCTGCTCAGCTCAAAGTTTTCGAGCGTATCAACCAGCGCGAGGTACGCGGCGTGCGCGTCCCGACGCACTCCCCGATCGGGTTCGCTCAGCATCGTCTCGAGCCCAACGAGCCCGCCAACCTTGAGACGCGTCAGTACGCCAACCGCAGCCGTGCGCACGACAAGCGAAGTGTCCGTCGCCATCGCCGTCGCTGGGTAGAGCGCAGCGGAAAGGCCGACGTCGGTGAGTGCGATCAACGCCGCCGCGCGAACCCACGGCGAGTGACCGTCGCTCGTTGCGTTCGCGAGGGGACCAAGCGCGCCGCGCGCGTTGTCGCCGCGAGCTCCAATAGCGTCGGCGGCCGTCGTGGCGATCCACGGGTCCGGCTCGTCGAGCAGGAGCACCAGTTGCAGCAACGACGGAGCGTCGGAGTGTGTGCCAAGCGTACGGACGGCGTTGGTCGCAACTCGGCGATCGTCATCGTCGAGCGCAGCGAGGAGCGCGTCCCGGGCGATTGCCGATCCCAGCCCTGACGAATCCGATCGCGGCCCCGTCAGTCCGCGCACCGCCCACGACCGCACCTCAGCTGACGGATCACTGCTGAGTTGAAGCAGCGCGGGCACGGCTTCAGGATCGCCAGGACGCCAAAGAGCCCACACGGCTCGCCAGCGCAACTCGGCGTCGGGCGACTCTGCCCAGCGAGTGATCGAGGAGATGTCGCCCCGTTCGGAATGCCGGCCGATCGAGAGAAGCGCCTCGGCGACTACGGGAGCACGCGCAGGCCCCGGTGCAGCGGCGCTCAGGTAGAGCGAAAGACGGAGGCGTGTGTCGCTCGTGCGAATCTTCCCGAACGCGCCGGCCGCTTCGGTCGCGACTCCCACCGGAGTGCGTTCCTCGCCGAGAAGCGAATCGAGCCAGGCCACTGCGCTCGTATCCACGAGCTGCCCCGTGGCCCACACGACCGTGGCCAGCACGGCCGTATCGGAATCGCTGCGCATCGAACGGAGAAGTTCGCGCCCGCGCGGATCATACAAACGCGCGATCGCCAACGCGGCGCGGCGGCGGAGTTCGGGATGTTGCGCCTTTGCAATTCGCTGGAGAGCGCGCGCGTCGAAGTCGCGGCGGTCCTCGATGTGCTCGAGATTGATAATTTCGTCGACGTCGGATTTCGAAAGTGAGGGTCGCCCTGAGGCGCCACCCTGGGCACTCGCGAAGAACGGTGCCCCGAGCGCGGCCACGAGCGCGGCCACGAGCGCGGCCGTGAACGCGAGCGCGGACGCGAGCGCGGACACGGCGACGATGAGTCGGTTTCGAGTCTGGAGAGGCATGGCCTCAAGATATCGCAGTCCGTCGAAGGCCGAGGACAGGGCGCTATCGCGTGATCGGATGAACGCGGAGGGGACGGATTCTGCGGATCAGGAACGAGAAACGGGGCAGCGCGTGTGAATCGGACCCGGTTGCGGGTTGGCCCCGGACGCCACAGCATTGAGTTCATGCAAGTGACCACCACCCATCCATTCCGCGTGCCGGCGTTCTTTGCTGCGCTGGCGATCACCTTCGCATTCGGCGCGACCCCAGCGAACGCGCTCGCCCAGCGCGGCGGTGCCCCGCCCCAAGACGTTCCGATTCTCATTCGTGACGTCACAGTCATCGATGGCACCGGTGCGGCAGGACGAGCGCACCTCGATGTCGTTTTGCGCGGCGGCAAGATCGCCTCTATTTCGCGAACGGGCGCAGCTGCAGCACCGGCGCCGGATTCCGTGATCGACGGCCGCGGACTCTTTGCCATTCCGGGAATCATTGACGCACACGTGCATATGGGCACTGGCCCCTGGGACGCGCGCGCGGCAGTGATGCGCAGCGCATTGATGGGCGGCGTCACCAGCGTGCTGGATCTGGCCGGCGACTCGCGGGCAACGAGCGACCTGCAACGCGCAGTGATTGCCGGGCAGATCCCGGGGCCCCACATCTATTACATAGCGCTCGTCGGCGGGCCGGCGTTCTTCACCGACCCCCGCGTTCTCGACGCATCGCGCGGTTACACAGCGGGAACCGCGCCGTGGATGCAGGTTCTCACTGATACAACCGACTTTGCGCGCACGATCAACGTCGCGCGCGGCACGGGTGCCATGGCGATCAAGCTCTACGCCGCGCTCGATTCGGCGGCTGTCGCGCGCGCGACGGCCGAAGCGCACCGCCAGGGAATGAAGGTTTTCGCGCACGCGACGACGTTTCGCGGACTTCCGAGTGATCTCGTGACTGCCGGCGCGGACATGCTCACGCACACGCCGTACCTCGTGTGGCAGGGAAGCCCGCGGACTCCAGACTTTCCGGCGCGTGCGCGCGGCGATTTCCTTGGCGTCCCGGCCGGCTCGCTCGTCATGGAGCACCTGCTGACGTCCATGCGTGACCGTGGCGTCGCGCTCAACCCGACTCACTGGGTGTTCGAATCACAGGCCGCCGATTCAGTGGCCGCGGTTCGCACACCGTGGATGTACGCGGTCACGCGGCGCGCTGCCGAGCTCGGAGTGCGCATCGTGTCCGGCACCGACGGACTGTACGACGCGCGGCGCGACTCACTGCCGATGATTCACCGCGAGCTGGAACTGCTCGTCGCCGGCGCCGGGCTCACTCCGCTCCAGGCGATCACGTCCGCGACTCGCAATGGCGCGTGGGCCGTGGGCGCCGAGTCCGTGACCGGCACTCTCGCCGTCGGGATGGCTGCCGATGTCGTGCTGCTCGGCGCCGACCCGAGCGTGGATATCCGAAACACGCGAGCGGTACGCGTCGTGATTCAGGATGGAAAGGTGGTGCGGCCGGCCAAATAGCAGCCGGCCGGCGGCCTCACATCGCGCCGAAGCTGTCTCGGCGCTACCGCGTGTCCGGCTTCTTCTTCGCCGGCGCAGGATCGGCCGCCGTGACGACGAGCATCGTCGTCATGCCGGCCATCTTGTGCGTGTTTTCAGCCATCGGGCAGAAGACTTCGTACGTGCCGGGCTTCAACGTCACCGTCAGTGTTGTGACCGCACGCCTCACGATGTCTCGCGTTCCCTGGTCGATACCATTGCCGATGACGTACAACGTGTGGCTCATCGTACCGTTGTTCGTCACACGGAAGGTGACCGAGCCGGCCTTCACCGTATCGCGCGACATCAGAACTTTCCATTCCGACAATGTCACGTCCACCGGCTGCGCGCCCGCGGAGGACGCGAATAGTGCAACGGCGGCGACGATGAAGATGCGCTTCATGTGTAGTTTCCCCGGGATGAAGTCCAGCGATAATTGTCCGTGGCGCCCTGCCACCTGAATATCTGCCCCGCGGCCCCAGATGCCAAGCACAAAGAGTAACAGATGAAGCCCTTCGAGAGGCTCGGCGAGGCGCTGACGCCTGACGGAACGCTACTCGAGCTCTTCCGGCACGATGGCGCCTACCTGATTCGCGCGGGCGGAATCGAACTGATGTCGTCCCGGCGGCACCTCTCGGAAGATCGACTCGCCGAAGTGGCCTGCGCCCCACTTCGTGACGTCTCGCCCGCGCGTGTACTGATTGGCGGACTGGGGCTCGGCTTCACGCTCCGCGCCGCGCTCCGTGAACTCCCGGACGACGCCGAGGTCGTGGTGGCGGAGCTGCTGGCCGAGGTGATCGAGTGGAATGCGAATCCTTCGTACGACCTCAGCGCTGAGGCGATGAACGATCCGCGCGTTCACATCGTTCAGGGCGACGTGTTGAGCGTGCTCCGTGCGAATCCCGGCGGGTTCGATGCGATCATGCTCGATACGGACAACGGCCCGGACGGAATGCTGATGTCCGAGAACAAATCGCTCTATTCGGAGCGTGGAATCGGCGTCACTATGGCCGCGCTGCGCGCAGGCGGCGTGATTGCGTACTGGTCAGTGAGCGAGGACCTGAGTTTCGTGGGAGAGCTGCAGCGATCCAAGCTTTCGGTGGAGGCGATTCGAGTGCGCGCGCACGATACGGCGGGGCCGATGCACGAGATCTATTTGGCTCGACCCACGGGAAAACGCTGACTGCGGCGCGGACGAATGCTTTTCGTCCGCGCTGGCAGGGGCTACAACTTGACCATATGCTGGGACTTCGCTCCCCGTACAGCTCCGGTCGCGATCGTCGCGTCGAACGTGACGAGCCGACCGCCGCGCTTCAAGGCGAGCGCGAGCAAGTAGACATCAGTCAGCTGCCGAGGGCCGTGTACACGCGTCGGCTCAATCAACTTCTCATCGAGTATGCTCTGGTCGTCCGGCCAGAACTCGTGCGCGCTGTGCGCAGTGGCGGTGCGAAGACGCTCCACGACCTCGACAACTGACCGTGCGTTTGGATAGCCCGGGTGCGACATGATGCGCACGCACCCGTTCTGCGTGATGGGGCACGACGCCCAGCCACCGCTACCGTGTTCGCTGAACCACGTCACGGCAGTCCGATGTGAAGTGTGGTCGCTGTCGAGCAACGCGATCAACACATTCACGTCGAGCAGCGCGCGAAT
This sequence comes from Gemmatimonadota bacterium, assembly GCA_027622655.1. Taxonomy (GTDB): domain Bacteria; phylum Gemmatimonadota; class Gemmatimonadetes; order Gemmatimonadales; family Gemmatimonadaceae; genus Fen-1231. The sequence continues at coordinate 8,357 of JAQBYI010000050.1, forward strand.
CTTCGCCACCTTGCTCACCTAGTATGCGTCTTCGTTTCGCAGTTGGTCGATCAACTCGTTCGTGACGATTCCGCCACGCCGCGCGAAGGGCTTGAAGCCATGCACGGCCCTCGGCTCACGCACCGCGGACGGCTGCGGCGCGGTCAGTGCCTGGCGCAGCAGCTCGGAGACGACCTCACCGGCGGTCTTGTTTTCGCGCCGCGCGCGTTCCTTGGCCGCGAGCAACACGTCGTCGGCGATATCGAGCGTTGTTCTCATGCATCAGATGCTAACGCATCAGACATCAGATGTCAAAGCGACTCTCTGCGACAGATGCCTACGGCGCCCCCTCAATCAACGGCTCCAGCTCCCGCGTCTCCGCTCCATTCTCCGTGCACACCGCGAACTTCGTCTCGCCCGCGTGGTACATCGAGACGCCCGCAAACTCGCCGAGCTTGTTCAGCACGAAAAAGCGGATGTTGAAGTTGGGGTTCCCCTTGTCGTTGAGGAGACGCGCTTCGACTGTATTCGAACGGACGCGTTTCAGCGCCTCCATGCCGGCGTCCTTGGGTGACATGCCGCGGCGCATCGACTCGACGATGAGGAACGAGCAGAGATTGTAGAGATTCGCCTCGCCGCGGCCGGTTGATCCGGCGACGCCGACATCGTTGTCCACGTAGAGTCCGGCGCCCAGGATCGGTGAGTCGCCCGTGCGGCCGGGAATCTTCCACGCGAGTCCACTCGTGGTGGTCACACCGCAGATGTCGCCGTTGGGCCCGATGCCATTGCAGTTGATCGTCCCCCAGAAGCTTCCTTCCGGAATGAGTCCATCACGCACCATCGACCGGCCGGCGGAAAGCGCACGCGACTCCCACTCGGCGGTCGCGAGATGCGCGCCCAGCGGACCGGCCGAACCATCGGGACCACGCGGCCCCTTGTCGCCCGGGTCGCGTTCGTGCGACGGCGGCTTGCGGCCTGCACCGTTGGGATCGAGCCAGTGCTCGGGATCAACACGATGCTTCCACTCGCGCCAGAGCTTACGCGAGTTCTCTGTGTTGAGATCTTCTTCGATCTTGAAGCCCATCGCCCGAGCGAACTCGCGCGCACCCTCGCCGCTGATGAGATGGTGATCGGTGTAGTCCATCACGGCCTGCGCCACGAGTGATGGCGTCCGGACACCTTCGATGCCGGCCACGGCGCCGGCGCGCTTTCGTGGCCCGTGCATGCAGGATGCGTCGAGCTGCACCACCCCGTCCGCATTTGGGAGAGCGCCGTAGCCGATTCCGGTTTCGAGCGGATCGAGTTCGGGAATGTTGACGCCCGCGATGAGCGACTCGAGCACGTCCGTTCCGGAGGTGATCATTCGAAAGGCGCGCTCCACGGCATTTTCTGATCCGCCGTTCTTGAACTGCCATCCAGAGTAGTCGGAGATGACGACGGGCTTCACCGCCTTTCTAATGAATACGTTGGGCGCGGAGACGGGCGCGTCCGCAGTTTCGGCGGTGGTTTCGGCGAGCGCGGCGATTGGGCCGAGCGATACGGCGGCGGCCGAAGTGGTGCGGACGAAGTCGCGGCGGGAGTACATGGCTGATCCGGGTTGGGGTGGCAGCGGAGTTCAGAAGGTACGCGCGATGGCGGGTGTGCACCAGAAACGAGAAACGCGTGGCGCGCACGAAGAATCCGAGCTGGTGGCGCCAGCGGTTCCGCCACCCACGGCTGGCGGAGCGGCGCCTGCGCGCGTAGTCTCTAACCGATTCCGCCGCGGGCGAGTGGATGCAGAAGCTGAATTCCCGGGGCGCATCACGATCGTCGCGGATCACGCGTGGGTTCCGGGAACGCCGCTCTGGTGTGGTGAGAAGGACGCCGATGTGACGCCCGGAAATCATGGCACTGGCGGCCCCTCAACGCAAACGGTGAAATGGCCGGGATGCAGTGACACGCGCGCGCCGTCCCACTATTCGCCCTCCACCAGCCGCGGCAGCACACCACCCAAACGGCCGAAATGCGGGACAACCAGCTTCGCCTCGAAGTCGGCGATGCTCGGCAATACGAACTCACGGCCACTGCTCGACCAATAGAGGCATCCCGCGTCGTCCGGCGGCGCCGAGCGCGCGAACTGCTCCGCGTCATCGAGTGCGCTGAGCCACTGAGTCTTCGCCAGCGTGACGTCGAACGGTTCGGCGAGGTTCAGCCGCGCAAAATCCTCTGGACGGTTCCGGCCCCGCCGCTTGAGCAGCTCGAGGAGTGAAAGCGGCGTGAACCCGGGGTCCTTTCCCACCGCAGCCCAAATGAGTGCGCCGATGGGAAGTACGCGAGAGTGCACGAAGAGGATGTCGACGAAGTCGCGCGCCTCATCGCGACCGCCGAGCGCGAGCATCTTGTTCACCGCAAGATCGACTGGATGCAGCAGCAGCCCGCCAACCGGGTCGCGGACGAGAGGCATGAAGCGCCACGCCGAGTCGTGCGCCCAGTCCACGCGCGTGGCGTCACCTCCACGCGCCACGATCGCGCGAATGAATCCCGGCTGGCTGACTTCCAGTGTGACTGCATAGCCGGACGATTCAAGGCGCGCTAAGTCCGATTGGTACGCCGTGGCCACGCGCTCGAGTGAGTCGTGAAAGAAATCGAGGTCGTCGCTGAAGCGCGCCGAGTTCGGCGCGAAGTGGAGAGCGGCACCTCCGGCGAGATAACCGTCGTCGGACCGCTCGCGCGCGAGATCGGCGAGCAGTGTTTGCTGAAACGCGGTTAGCGGCACAGTCGAGTCCCCACGCGCCAGGCTTCGCGGTTGCCGTGCTTCATTAGTTGGTCGGCCACCCATGCGATGTCGGCGAGCGTGATGACGAGATCCGCGCGATACGACCAGAAGCAGGACGTTCGAAAACGACGGAACGCTCTACGCGCCTCGCGGACGCGGACCATGTCGCGTGCCGTGGCGCGGTCGAGTGTGCGCCGGCTTTTGGTGCCACCGCGGCGCCCGATTTCGGCGAGATACCGCTTTATATCCTCCATGAATCAACCTATGCCGCTTATGATCGTTATGTCAAGTGGTATATGTTCTTATGGTGGTTTCATAACCGTATACCTCGCTGGCTTTCTCCGGCGATTTGTCTGGAACGTTGCGGGAGGCGCCAAGGGCCGAGCCGCGCACTCTGGCGGGTATGTAGACTTCCGAACCGCTCCTTCCCCGTACCGACCCCGTACCGTGCCCGCACCGATCCCGCACCGATCCCGCACCGATCCCGCACCGATCCCGCACCGATCCCGCACCGATCCCGCACCGAAACCTCTGATGCTCAATTTCCGCCGCCTCACCCGCACCGCTGCGTTCGCGACCGTCGCTGCTGTCGCAGCTGTCGCAGCTCTCGTAGCCGTTGCGTCACCGAAATCGGCTGCCGCACAAGACGCGCGTCTCACCGCAGCGAAGAAGGCCGCTGAGCAGATCCGCGCCGAGGACATCCGCCGCGACGTGGACTACCTCGCGTCCGATGCCAACATGGGCCGCCGCACACCGCACCCGGGCGCTCCATCTCCAGGCTACGACTCGGCGGCGGCCTACATCGCCGCGCGGCTCAAGCTGCTTGGCGTCAAACCCATGGGCGACAACGGCACCTACTTCCAGCACTACACCGTCACCCGCTCCACGCTCGACACGACGAAAGTTGCCGGCGCCATCGGGGCGGAGCCGCTCAAGTGGGGCGACGACTTCATCGTGAACAACTTCCTCGTCGGCGGCGTGCGTGAGGCGAATATCATTTACGTTGGCGACGGCACTCGGTTGCTCAAGCAGGGCGTTGACCCGTACGCCGGATTCGACATCAATGGCAAGTGGCTGCTCGTCAACACGCCGGCGCCACGCGGTGGCCGTGGCAGTGCGGCGGCAGGCGGCGCTGCTGGACCAACACCACCGACTGCAGGTCGCGGATCAGTTCCGAGCGGCGTCGTTGGCGTGGACTACACGACTATCAATGAAGTAGCTCGGCATGGCGGCGCACTCGGGATCCTGTTGGTTCCTACGCCCGCTTGGCTCGCTCGCTGGACCCGTACCGCGACCGTTGGGCAGGATCTGAATCCTTCCGTGGGAATTGCATACGCACAGTTTCAGGTGCCGCGCGTGTTGCTGTCGGTAGCAGCGTTCCGGCGCGTACTCGCGGGAACGGGCGTGTCGGCCGACGAAGTGCTCGCGGCCGAATCGCTTGGCAAGTACCCGGCTTCGAAGGACCTCGGCAAACGGCTGAAGATTGATTTCGCCGCGACCGTGGTCGAGGCACGTCCTTACAACGTGGTGGGAATGCTCGAGGGCTCGGACCCGCAGCTCAAGGAGGAGTGGATCTCCCTTGCCGCGCATCTCGACGGCGCCGTGCCGGCCGCGGGGAGTGTGCCCGGAAACTCGCTGCCCGATCAGTACAACGCCGCCGACGACAACGCGAGCGGGAGCGCTGGAAACCTGGCGATCGTCCGTGCGTTGCTGGCAGGCCCACGCCCCAAGCGATCGATTCTGCTGATCTGGGATTCCGGCGAGGAGGTTGGCCTCTGGGGCACGCGCACGATTGCGTATGGCCCGTGGTCGGAAAAGTTGGTGCTCCACGTGAGCAACGACATGATTGGCAAGAGCCGCCCGGCCAACAGTCCACGCGTCTCGGAAACTTCAGCTCCGGACACGATCTACATCACGGGGCCGAAGCTGTTGAGCAGCAACACCGAGGCGAATCTCCAGCGGGCGCTGAAGGAGTTCCCCTTCATTAATACCGACCGGGTGTACGAGGACGTCGCGAGCGAGTTCTTCTATCCGCGCACGGACGCCGGTCCGTACCTCGAGCGCGGCATTCTGATCATGCAGTTCTTCAATGGCCTCGATCAGGACTACCACCGCCCCACGGACGAGCCGCAGAAGCTCGACATCGCGAAGATCGTGGCGGTATCGAAGCTCTCGTACGGCGCGCTCTGGCTTGCGGCCGACGACGTGAACCGGCCCAAGTGGGACGGGATTGTGCCGAGCACGCTCTGGTGGGTGACGCCGAAGAAGTGAGCGGACGCGCTCCGCCCGGTCAAGTTCGTGATCTGGTGGGGTCGGGAACTTCATCCGGGTCCCATGCGCGGCGTTGATGGCGCAGGTTCACCAGTAGTTGCAGTTGCCGTACCCGGCAGTTTTCGATTCATCCGCCTGATCCGTGACTCGCGCTAGCGCCGAGACACCGGCGGAACCGGCGGAGCAGTTTCGGGAGCGGCCACAGCGTCTCACCGCGCGATGCCGGCGCGCTCAGGCGCCTGATCACAGATACCAAGAACAATGTGAACAGCGCGGCAACCTCCGGCGTTGTAGGCGTAGTTCCACGAGTTGTTGCAGTTGCAGTATCGGTTTGATCCGGTTCATCGGCCTGATCCGTGACTGCCGATAGGGCCGAGACACTGGCGGACTACGCTGTACAGCGGGAGCGTGGCCGTGCATCGTTAGGGAGCCGCTTTCTCCGACGAGGCACACGATGACAACGCCGACAGCCATTCCGCGCCGCACCTTCGTCAAACACATCGGTGCCGGCAGCCTCGTTCTCGCCGTCGGCACACTCGGCGTGCGGCGCCTGAGCGCACTCTCCGAACTCGGGAACGTGGCAGCGGATCCTTTCGCGCCGAGCGTCTACCTCAGCATCGCCGATACAGGCGTGGTCACCGTCATCTGCCACCGCGCCGAGATGGGCCAGGGCAGCACGACCACGCTTGTGATGACGCTGGCCGATGAACTCGAAGCCGACTGGACCACGGTGCACCTCGAACAGGCCATCGGCGATGCGAAGTACGGCGACCAGAACACCGATGGCTCCACGAGCATCCGGAACGGCACGTACATGCAGTTCCGCCAGGTGGGCGCCACGGCGCGGCTGATGCTCGAACAGGCCGCGGCCGCCGAGTGGGGTGTGCCTATTAGTGAAGTAGCTGCCCGGAATAGCGTGGTCACCCACGCGGGGTCCGGCCGCATGCTGGGCTACGGCGCGCTCGTCGCACGTGCGCGTACGCTGCCCGTTCCGGCGACCGCGCCGCTCAAGGATCCGAAAGACTTTCGCTACATCGGCCAGAAAGTCAAAGGCATCAAACCGATTCAGCAGCACGACATGGTCACGGGCGCGGCCGTGTTCGGGCAGGACGTATCGATGCCGGGCATGAAGTTCGCCGTTGTACTGCGGCCGCCGGTGTACGGCGCGAAGGTCACCGGGTTCGACGCCGCCGCCGCGCTCGCCGTGCAGGGCGTCGAAAAGGTCATCGAGATTCCGGGCGCGGCAATTCCCGCGGGGTTCAATCCGCTGGGCGGCGTCGCGGTCATCGCATCGTCTACGTGGGCGGCGATCTCGGGCCGCACGAAGCTCAACGCCACCTGGAGCGAGAGCCCGAACGACTCGTACGATTCCGTGGCTTACCGCACGGAGCTCGAATCATCCGTTCGCGCGGCGGGCAACACAGTGCGCGATGCAGGAAACGTGGAAGCCGCGCTTGGCAGCGCGGCGAAGGCAATGACTGCCGAGTATTACGCGCCGCACCTGTCGCAGGCGCCGATGGAACCGCCGGCCGCGCTCGCGAACGTCACGGGCGACAAATGCGAGGCGTGGGCATGCACGCAGAATCCGCAGGCCGCGCAGGACACGGTCGCGGCGATGCTGAAGATTCCCAAGGAGAATGTCACGATCCGCACTACCCTCCTGGGCGGCGGATTCGGCCGCAAGTCGAAGCCCGATTTCATCGCCGAGGCGGCTTGGCTCTCGCAGCAGGTGGGCGCGCCGGTGAAGGTCGTGTGGACGCGGGAGGACGACATCCGGAACGGCTACATCCATACGGTCTCGATGCAACGCCTCGAGGCGGGGCTGGACGCGAGCGGCAGGATTTCCGCGTGGCGCCATCGCATCGCGTCGCCGCCCATCGGGTCAACCTTCGCTCCGGGCGCGGAGTTTCACAGCGAGGGCGAACTGGGGCTCGGCGTGCTCGACATGCCGTACGCCATTCCGAACGTGCGCGTGGAAGTTTGCCGAGCGCCTGCGCACGCGCGCATTGGGTGGTATCGCTCGGTGAGCAACATTCCGCAGGCCTTCGCGATCGCGAGCTTCATGGACGAACTCGCGTACGCCGCGGGCAAGGATCCGGTCGCGTTCCTGTTAGATGAGCTCGGGCCCGATCGTATCATCGACATGACCAGGCAGGGCGCGGTGAAGCCGGTGGACAACTACGGCGAGAAATGGGAGGACCATCCCAACGACACCGCGCGGCACCGGCGCGTGCTGGAGACCGTCGCGCGCGAGGCGGGATGGGGAAAAACGCTCCCGGCTGGTGAAGGGCTCGGCGTCGCAGTGCACCGGAGCTTTCTCACATACGTCGCGGCCGTGGTGCATGTGAGAGTGGCAAATGGCGCGCTCACGATTCCGCGCGTGGACATGGCGATGGACTGCGGCTTTGCCGTGAACCCGGACCGCGTGCGCGCGCAGTGCGAGGGCGGCATCGGCATGGGACTGGCCAACGCGCTCACGAGCGAGCTCACGTACGCCAAGGGCGCCACGGTGCAGTCGAACTTCAACGACTACCAGGTGCTGCGGATGAGAGAGTCTCCACAGGATATCCGCATCTATCTCGTGGACTCGGGCGGTCCGATCGGCGGAGTGGGCGAGCCGCCGGTACCGCCGGTGGCGCCAGCGCTGGCGAATGCGATTTTCGCCGCGACCGGGAAACGGATCAGGACGCTGCCGATCGGGAATCAGCTCGCGGGGGCGTAGACCGGCTCTCTATTCGAGACATTCATCGAAGGGGGTCTCGGCCCTATCGGTGGATCGGATTCGGCGAATGATCCGGATTCTCGCGAATACTGCGACTGCGACTGCAATGAAATGGTGATGGGGGACGCCGCTGCCGACCCTATCGTGCGGTGTTCGCGAATCGCGCGTGACGCCGAGGTCCGCGAGGTCGAGGTCGGGTAACCGTGCCGCGGAGGAACTGGGCGACAAGTTCCGCGCCTGTGCCGGGCGTGTGCTCGATGCCGAGCGCACGGAAGCGGCGGTCGTCATGCTGCAGGCGCTGGATCAACTCGCCGAGACGCGAACGCTTACGGACTGCCTGTCCGGTCGACATCTCTCCGCACTCGACCAAGGCACGATGGCCTGAGGGCGGCTATGTCGGGGCTCTCCGCGAGGGATCTACTTCTTTCAGGCGATAGGCAGCGCGACGATCGCAGTCCATGCTTCGACATAGTAGGCTTTCCACTCCCGGCCGGACAGTAGATGATCTGAAGCGACTCCGCTGATTGGAGCCTGGTACGCCCGATCTGCCCAACTGGGCGAGGTGCAGCTTTCATCACCGATGAGATGCGGGCCCAGCCACCGCGCCGGCGTCGCTACTATATAGAAGGCACGCCCCCAGCCCGGAGACTTGAGATGAGATCGTTGAGAGCAGTCGCTGTGGTCATCGCGCTCTGCGCGCTGGCCACCCCACCCGCACACGCCCAGCGCCCGACGGGTTTCAAAGTCTTCATCTCGATCGATATGGAAGGCGTCGGCGGCGTGGTGACCTCGGAACAGCTCGGTCCCGGCGGCTTTGAGTACGGTCGCTTTCGCGAGTTCATGACGTCCGAAGCGCTTGCCGCCATTCAGGGCGCGCGCGAAGCGGGTGCCACGGAGTTCGTCGTTGCCGATGCGCACGGCAACATGCAGAACCTGCTCATCGAACGCTTTCCGCGTGACGTGACGATCATTCGCGGTTCGCCGCGGCCCCTGATGATGATGGAAGGAATCGACTCGACTTTCGCAGCCGCAATGTTCATCGGCTACCACTCGGCAACGACCAACACGCAAGGCGTGCGCGCACACACGATCTCGAGCGCAACCTTTGCCGCGGTGAAGCTCAACGACCAACCGATGGCCGAGTCGGGAATCAACGCGACAATCGCGGGCTACTTCGGCGTGCCGGTGGTGATGATTTCGGGCGACGAACAGGCCGTGGGCGAGCTGCAGCGGCAGACCGCAGCGGCCGGCGGCGCGGCCGGAACCGCCGAAGGCGCGGTGGTGAAGCGGCCGATTTCGTTTCATGCGGCGGCGGTGATGACGCCCGAAGCGTCCCAAGCGCTGATTCGCACCAAAGCGCGCGCGGCAATTGCGCGGCTGCGCGACTTCAAGCCGGTGCCGGCACGCGGGCCGTTCACGCTCGACCTCACCTACAAGAGCTATACGCCGGCGGAAATGATGGCGTACCTCCCGGGCACTGAGCGCGTGGACTCGCACACGGTGCGCTACCGGGCGCCAACCATTCGCGACATTTCACGCTTCATTGAATTCGCGATCAGTTATCGGTCTGACCTCACACCGTAGATTTCGCGCATGGAATGGTTCATCAAGGCGTTCATCCGCGCATCGCTGCTCTGGTTCCTGGCCGGTATCACCTTCGGCCTCGCCATCACGATGCATCCCCAGTGGGTGATCTACCGCCCGGCGCACGCGCACATGACAACGGTGGGTTTTCTCACCATGCTCGTGTTCGGCGTGGGCTATCAGCTACTGCCACGGCTCTTCGGGCATCCGCTGCATAGCACCGGGCTCGCCGTTGCGCATCTGTTTCTGGCGAACATCGGACTTGCAGCGCTGGTGACGGGATTCGTGTTCATGCCGCACAACGCCACGACGGGAATGTGGACCGCCTCGACGGGTGGAACGCTGTTCACTCTCGGCGCGCTCTTCTGGGTGTACAATCTCTGGCGAACCTTCGATGCGGCCGATGCGCGCGTGCGTGAACGCGAAGCCGGCGGCGGGAAGCCGCTCCCGACGATTCAGTAGCAGAAGCCGAGGCGCCGCGGGGATCACCTCACACCTCGCGCTCCGCCGCGACCACGGATAGCTATCGAAATTCGTGCAAGACCTCACTCAGGGATCCATTCCTCGGCACATCATCAGGATGGCCGTGCCGGTGTTTGCCGGAATGCTATTCCAGACGATGTACTATCTGGTGGATCTCTATTTCGTCGCGCATCTGGGCGGCGACGCGGTAGCAGGTGTCAGCACGGCGGGCACACTCCAGTTCATCGTCCTCGCGCTCACGCAGGTGCTCTCGGTGGGCACGATGGTGCTCATTGCCCACGCCGCGGGACGCAAAGATCGGGCAGACGCCAATCGCGTATTTCATCAGAGCCTGATTCTCGCCGCGCTCTGCGCCGCGGGCACGCTGATCGGTGGCTACTGGATGGCCGACGCGTACACGGCCATGCTCGGCGCAAACGCGGGCACCGTTGACGCTGCGCGGCAGTATCTCAAGGCGTTCCTCCCCGCCCTCGGGCTCCAGTTCGCGCTCGTGACCACGGGGGCCGCGCTCCGGGGCACGGGCGTCGTGAAGCCGACGATGATCGTGCAGGTGATCTCGGTGGTGATCAACGCTATTCTTGCACCGATTCTCATTGCGGGCTGGGGTACGGGCCGTCCGCTCGGCGTCTACGGAGCCGGACTCGCGAGCACGATTGCGGTGAGCGCTGCCGTCGTCATGCTCCTTGTCTATTTCATCCGGGTCGAGACATTCGTGAGGTTCGACTTCGCGCAGCTCAAACCGCATTTCCAAACGTGGAAGCGGATGCTCAAGGTGGGAGTCCCGGCCGGCGGCGAGTTCGCACTGATGTTCGTCTACATGGGAATCATCTACGTACTCATCCGCGACCTGGGCGCAAACGCGCAAGCAGGCTTCGGCATTGGCGGGCGCATTATGCAGTCACTGTTCATTCCGGGAATGGCGATCGCGTTCGCGGCCGCGCCCATCGCTGGCCAGAACATCGGTGCCGGACTGAACGACCGCGCACGCCAGACGTTCATCGTGGGCGCCCTGATGGAAAGCGGCGTGATGATCGTACTCACGCTCTTTGCGCAGATGGGAGGTGTGGCGCTCGTTCGCATTTTCACCAACGATCCGGCCGTCGTGTCGATCGGTGCAGAGTTCCTGATGATCATCTCGTTCAACTTCGTGGCGCAGGGAGTGATTTTCACGGCGTCGGGGATGTTTCAGGCACTCGGTAACACGCTGCCGGCAATGCTGAGCAGTCTCACGCGCGTGGTGACGTTCGCGATCCCGGCGTTCCTGCTCGCGCGGCGGCCCGGCTTCGAGCTCTGGCACCTCTGGTACCTCTCCGTTGCAACCGTCACGCTGCAGGCAGTGGTAAGCGTCGCACTGCTCGCGCGCACATGGAAGCGGTGGTTGGCCGCGCACGCGGCGCGCGAATTCGACGATATTTCGTCACCGCCACTTCCCTTGAGGACCCGACCATGATCCGCAAACTTTCCCCGGTCACCGCCACGTCGTTTGTCATTGCCGTGACGGCCGTTTCTGTCGCCGCCACCCAAACGGTTGCGCAGTCGGCGCAGTCGGCCACGCAGCGCACAGCGCTCCATGACTACCGAGTGGTGACCGTCGCGGAGGGGTTCGAGAATCCGTGGTCCATCGCGTTCATCCCGGGTGGAGACATTCTCGTCACCGAGCGTCCGGGCCGGCTCCGCATCGTCCGGAATGGAGCGCTCCTCCCAACACCAGTGGTGGGACTTCCGCCGATTCGCGCAGCCGGCCAGGGTGGGCTGCTCGACGTGGTGCCGCACCCGAACTTCGCCGCGAATCGCTTCCTCTACATCAGCTACTCCAAGCCGAGCGCCGATGGACAGCAGGGCGCAACGGCGGTGATACGCGCGAAGTTCGAGAACGATCAGTTGACTGAAGTCACGGAGGTATTTGAAGCGCAGGTTTGGTCGGCAGGGCGCGGTCACTACGGTTCGCGACTCGCGTTCGACCGCAACGGCTTCCTGTTCATCACGCTCGGTGATCGTCAGGTACCGTCGGAGGGCGACCTCACGGCTCATCCGTCGCAGAATCTCACGACGCATCACGGGAAGGTGATTCGCATTCACGACGACGGGCGCGTGCCCACCGACAATCCGTTCGTCGGCCGCGAAGGCGCACTCCCGCAGACGTGGACGTGGGGACATCGCAACGTGCAGGGGCTGGCAATTCACCCCACAACGGGCGACGTGTTCACGAGTGAGCACGGCCCGCAGGGCGGCGACGAAATCAACGTGCTCGAGCCCGGCAAGAACTACGGCTGGCCGGTCGTGGGGTTCGGCATGAACTACCGCAGCGGCTCGGCGATTCACTCGGGAACGCACAGAGACGGAATGGAGCAGCCCGTACACGTCTGAGTGCCGTCTATCGGCACTTCGGGACTGATGTTCTACACGGGCGACAAGTTTCCGGAGTGGCGCGGAAGTCTTTTCGCCGGCGGACTCGTGGGCGAGCAACTCGTGCGGCTTACGATTGGTGGATCAAACGGCCGAACGGTGACCGATGCGGAGACGATGGTCCGGCGGCAGGGGCGCATTCGCGACGTGCGTCAGGGCCCGGACGGATTTATCTACCTCGCGATCGAAGACCGGCAAGGCGGAAAGTCGCCGGTCGTCAGACTCGAGCCGGTCGCGCGACGCTAGTCACCACCCAAGCACTTCGACGATCGGCGGAGCCAGCCACGGAATCGACAGGAACAGCAGCGCGATGAGGAAGCCGAGGATCCACGGTCCCTTGTCGTCCTGCGACGGATAGGCAGTCGCCGAGCGGAGCGCGAAGATCGCCATCGGCAGGTGGACAACCGCGATGGCAATGGACGGCTAGGCCGTCGCAATGTTGAATGACGCTTGTGTGGCCATCATGATGCCCAGGTACGCGGGCTGCAGGACGCCGAGCCCGAGCGCCATGCCAAAGCCGAGTCGGTCGCCCGAACCCTTGGCCATCCACATGATGACCAGGAGATAGGCGAGGAGCGCGAGACCTATATATGGAACGCGCGCGAGGAGTGCGTCGCTATCGAGGACGAGCGGGTAGAGGTTGAACTCGAGTTGCAGGCGTACCACGAGCGCGACGGCGACGGATCCGCGCACCAGCTTGCGGTACCGCTCGATGGCGGCAACGGCTGCCTTGAACGACGTCGTGTTGCCCGATGGTTCTACATACGCGATGGGCTTCGGCGGTGCGGCTGGCCGGCGGCCGTCACCCTGCAGTAAGGAGTTCTTTTCGATTTCCATGGCGGGCGGGGGCGTCTGAGGACTGTATCCATTAAACGACGCCCCGACGACCGCACCCGCAACCTTCGCCCCCCGCCGGCCTGACCTGAATCAGACCGATGGGGGAAACGATCGGCTACCGGTTCAGCCAGTACGCCATCTTGATCAGGAACGTGTTGTCCGGATGCAGATCGAGCAGGTCGCGATAATCGCTCGCCCATGGCCGGTTGAGATTCTGGTTGGCGAAGTTTTCCCGCCCGTGTGCCCAGACCACGAACAGCGTGGAGCCCGGCAGGTATTCCCACCGCACGACGGCGTTGGTACGCAGCTGCGTGAACGTGAACGCGGTCGGCGAGCCGGCCGGCGCCGTGTACGCCGTGTAGCGCGCGTTGTAGTCGGAAGCGCGCGGCGTTGCGCTCACCTCGCGAACATTCGAGTACGTGCCTGTGGAGACGAACGGTTCTCCGTAGAACTCGAATGTGAGGTCCGGTGTGGCGGTGTAGTTGAACCGCGTGGACATCCCCACTGTTTTCTGGTCGAGCCGGGCAAACGCGTAATGCGTAACGCCGGCGTCGGCAAAGTTGCCGTACCACTGAGAGTCATCGGTGTTGTCGGAGTAGTTCATGCCGACGTTCAGCGACAGCCGCGTTCCGACGCGGAAGTTCACGAACGGACTGAGCGACGTATTCTGCGAATTTCCTTCGTCGGAAAACCCGAGGTTGACCCAGAAGCCGCCGGAAACAGTCTTGCGGGCGTCGGTATTGAAGCCGCCCCACGGATAGAATGCCTTCGATTGCCCCACCAGAGGCCCGCCACGCGTGCAGCGGTCGCACAGGGGGTTGCCGACATTGGAGATCGTTCCGCCGAGGTGAATGTCCCAGTTGTTCTTCAGTCCCATGTGGCCGTTCACATTCGTGCCGTTGTGGACCCTGTCGCCCGACGTGTTCCACCGCGTCCAGTAGTTCCCGTTGAGCTGCGCCCACCGATAGATCCATTTCGCCTCGCGCCAGCTGAGTGCCGTCCAAGTGCTCCAATCGAGCATGTCGGCACGACGGAGATAGCCGAGGTCGTTGACGTCGAAGCCGGCGCTGGTGTTGACGATGCTCATTTCGAAGCGCGTGATTCCGCCGGCGTACTTGCCGAACTTGAGCTGCTCGGAGTGACCGGTGAGCGATGTGCTCGTAGAGTCCACGGCGACGTCGTCGCCCGGCTGCTGGTAGTAGTGAACTGAGTTGGTCTGCAGCCTGGCAATCGCGGCGCCCGAACCGGTTACCTGCGACGCGGTGAATTGACCGTTCAGTTCGTAGTTGCCGTTCTGAAAGCGATTCAGAAAACTCGCGCCGCCCGCGTACGCGCTGCTCGGCATATGCGGGTCGGTGAACGCGTCGAGCGATCGGTTCACACCGGTGGCGATGACGCCGAAGCCGGTGTCGCCGTTCCGCAGGTCCTGCTGCGCGCGCACGAGCGCATAGTTGGTCTGTGGTTCGACGATCTTGCCGGCGTCACCGTACAGGCCGCGCAGCGCCGGCGAACGGCCTATGCGTCGCGAATAGAAAAGTCCTTCGCCGGAACGACAGTCGCTCGCGATGTAGCAGTTGAGCCCGAACTGATAGAGCCGTGTGCCTTCCGCGAAAAACGGCCGCCGTTCGGAGAAAAACGTCTCGAACGCTGTGAGGTTCACGACGGCGGGGTCGGCTTCGACCTGTCCAAAATCGGGATTCACGGTGGCGTCGAGCGTGATGTTGGGCGTGATCCCGAACTTGACGTCGCCGCCAAGCGTGAGCTCCTGGCTGCGGCCCAAACGCGAGTTTGCCAGCGACGACTGCACGTTCTTGGTCACGAAGTACGGCGTCGCTTCGACGCGACGCCCGGTGCTGAGCCCGGTGAACCCCGTGAGCCTGCCGAGCTGCGACGAAATGCCGTTGCGCAGAGGCGACCAGAGCGGCCACCCGGTACGCTCGGCGTAGCGTTCGATGTCGCGCCAGATGCCGAATCCGAAGGTATGGCTATCGGCGTTGGCATACCGCATCTGCGAGAGCGGCACGCGATACTCGGCGGTCCAGCCGAGCGAGTCCACGAGCGTGGCCACGTCCCAGATACCATTCCACGACTCGTCTTCATCCTGATCGTTCGCCATCGAGTAGTCGCGTTTGACGCCGTCGGCGTTCACGGCAAACTCGTAACCCGAACGTTTGTCGTCGTACGAGTCGATCAGGAGCTTGATCTGATCACTCGGCCCACGAACGTCGCGGCGCGAGAGTGCGTGCATGATGCTGTCCGGATGCGGGTCGTACATCCGCACGAAGACGTAGAGATTGCTCTTGTCGTAAGCGACCTGGAATTCGGTTTTGAAGCGCGGCTCGGCGTCCACGCGCGGCTGGAACTCGCGGAACTCCGAGTATTTGGGCGCCGTGAGCCAGATGGCGTCGTCGGCACGCCCGTCGATTCTTGGCGCCTGATCCGCCCGCACGGCGGTGGCCACCGGGGGCGGTGGTGGAGCGTTGTTTTGGGATGATCCGGCGTCGGTTCCGGAAGACTGTTGTGGTAGGGGGAGGGCAAGGACGGCCAGGGCCGCAGCGAAGAGCATGCAAGTTCCTTGGGTAGAGGTATCGGCTGTTAGACAGCAAAAACGGCCCAGTGGTTGTGAGTGGCCTTCAACGCGCGTACGCAACGTGCCCCCGTGCCAGTTTCACACACCCAGTTGGATCGTCCGGCGGGCACGGGCGCCGAGGTTCGCTAGTTTGAGAGGATGGCATTCCATCGCCTCTTTTTTGTGGCATCGTTGCTGGCGATTTCGGTCGGCAGCACTGCTGCCCAAGCGCCCCTGAAGGCGTGCGCGCCCGCGCGCACGGCACTCGTTCTCTCCGGCGGCGCAGCCAAGGGTTTCGCGCACATCGGCGTGCTGAAGGTGCTCGACAGCGTCGGCGTGAAACCGGATCTGATTGTCGGGACGAGCATTGGTGCGCTGATCGGCTCGCTCTACGCCAGCGGCTACAGTGCCCGCGTGGTGGATTCGCTGATGCGCGCTCAGCCGATTGCGCGCGTGATCCGGAGCTACGATCCTGTAGTATCGTCGTCGCTGGGGTTGCTCAAGCCGCTGGCCGTGTGGGAACGCGGCCGCACGGGGTATCGGCTTGTGAAGTCAACCGTGAAGTGCAACACTGAGCTTTACGAGACATAGACC